>JAXDOR010000026.1:0-3309 GCA_034668825.1 Alphaproteobacteria bacterium
GGAAGCAGGCTGGCCTGCTCGCGGCAAACCCCGTTCTTGTATGTCCGATTCGTCATGTCACGAATCGTACACTCCAATAACCCCATAACTCAGAAAATCTTGCCCAGCCTCGAAGCGAAATCCGGGACTCTGCTCGCGCCGCGTCCGGACCTTCCCGGATTGCGCTTCGCTCCATCCAGGCTACGAAAAACCGCCGTTCACGAACTTGTGAATGTATACCTATCCCCGTCCCCAGAACCTCGCTTATCCTGCTCGTGTCCTGTCCAACGAGGGGCGCTTCTAGAGGCGTTACTGAAGTGGGGCAGAGCGAGAGCTGGCTGGAATGGGGAAACCCAAACTGGTCGATGCGGCGCCCGCGGCTGTGCCTCGCAAGCATGGACCCGGGGGGCCTTGGGTAATTGTCCGTCCCCACTATCGAGGGTCTGCCTTAAATGGCTGGGGGGCGCAGGCGAAGGGTGGGCGAAAGCCTGCCTGGATGGCGAGCCTCAAGCTCGCGCCTGTGCCGGAAGCACCGATCCCAGGGTCGAAGAAGTCGCTGCGATGGAGCGTCCGAAAGGCGCTTTTGTTACTACCAAGGCGCGTCTTTCGGCGCTCCATCTCCCCTCAAAAAGGGGAGATCAACTAAAAGCCCAACTCGTGCGGCGGCGCGAGAACGCGGAGTCGTGGCTGTTTGAAATTTGAATGCGGAAATTTTCGCGAGGTGCACGACAAACATTCCGCGTCGTCCCGGCGAAGGCCGGGACCCATACCCTCCGTCATAGTGATGCGGAAGGTGTCAGCAACTTGCGGCAACAACCGATCCAACAATAACCACGGTGGTTATGGGTCCCGGCCTTCGCCGGGACGACTGGATAAAAAAGCCCCGCCCGGCGGGGATGTCCGGGGCGGGGCTCTTGTCGCTCGGTCGCGATTGCGGCGCGCCTGAGCGCCGCTCAGGCGTCTACTCCACCACCTGAACGATGCGGCGGGTGCGCGGTTCGACCAGCACGGTCTGGCCGTTCACCACCGTGTAGCGATACGGCGTTGCCCCGTAGGTCTGCGGCACGTCGTAAGTGGTGATGCCGGCTTCCGGCAGCACGCCGCCGACGATCACGCGGTCCGGAATGGTGTAGGTCGGAACGCGTTCGCGGATGACATATTCGCGGAAGGCCGGCCGCTGCTCCACGGCAATGCCATCGCCGTTGTCGACGATCACGCTTTCGCCACGGACGACACCGACCGTGTTCTGCGCCTGCACCGCGGCTGGTGCGCCGATGGCGGTAGCGATTGCGGCAAGGCCAAGAATTCTGTTCCGCATGGTTTTCTCCTTCGCGATGGGTCGCGCTTAGCGCATGGTCTCTCTCACTCACGCCTGTGCGCAATCCCTCCCAATTCATGCGGCGGCGCATCGTTCCCCGGGAATTTGCGACGCAGCGCTGCAATTGTTGGCAGCTATGCATCGCCTCCTGGAACCCATTGATGCCAAAAGCGTCTGCTATCGTGGAACCGGCGCAACGGATAAAATCTCCGCCTCGATTCGACCTTTCCCGACATCGCCAGGAGAAATTTCAATGGTCATCACCTCAGCCCACATTCAGCCGATCGTGGCCCTGGTTGCAGGTATCCTGATTTTGATCATGCCGCGCTTCCTCAATCTCGTGGTCGCGATCTATTTGATCTTTATCGGCCTGGCGGGCCTCGGCCTGTTCAAGATGCTGCACACCTAGCGCTCAAACCGGTTCCGCGTCTTGCATGGAACCCGCAAAACGTGGTGTAAGGCGCGCAAACCCCACCCCTCTCGCGGATGATCTGTAGCCATGGCAAAAGTCGCATCGAAGACGAAAAAAGTCGTAGCGAAATCAAAGCCATCCAAGTCAGCGCCGCCGGCCAGCGCGCGTAAGGCGCTGGCGAAAAGTCCATCCAAAGCGGTGCCGAAACCGGCCACGGACACTGCGAAATCCGGCAAATGGGTCTACACCTTCGGCGACGGCAAGGCCGAGGGCAAGGCCAGCATGCGCGACCTGCTCGGCGGCAAGGGCGCCAACCTCGCCGAGATGGCCAATCTCGGCCTGCCGGTGCCGCCCGGTTTTACGATTCCGACCTCGGTCTGCACCTACTTCTATTCGCACGACAAATCCTATCCGAAGGAATTGAAGGCGCAGGTCGAAAAGGCGCTGGACCAGGTCGGCAGGATCGCCGGCAAGGGCTTTGGCGACTCGAAAAATCCGCTGCTGGTGTCGGTGCGCTCCGGCGGCCGCGCCTCGATGCCTGGCATGATGGACACCGTGCTCAATCTCGGTCTCAACGACACCACGGTCGAAGCGCTGGCCGCGATGTCGGGCGACCGCCGTTTTGCCTATGACAGCTATCGCCGCTTCATCACCATGTACTCGGATGTGGTGCTCGGCTTCGAGCATCATCACTTCGAGGACATTCTCGACACCTTCAAGGACGGCCAGGGCTACACGCTCGACACCGACCTCACCGGCGACGACTGGGTCGATCTGGTCGGCCGCTACAAGGATGCGGTCGCGCGCGAAACCGGCAAGGATTTTCCGCAGGATCCGCACGCGCAGTTGTGGGGCGCGATCGGCGCTGTGTTTTCGTCCTGGATGAATGCGCGCGCGGTGACGTATCGCCGGCTGCACGATATTCCGGAATCCTGGGGCACCGCCGTCAATGTGCAGGCGATGGTGTTCGGCAACATGGGCGAGACCTCGGCCACCGGCGTCGCCTTCACCCGCAATCCATCGACCGGCGAGAGCAAGCTGTACGGCGAATTCTTGATCAACGCCCAGGGCGAGGACGTAGTGGCCGGCATCCGCACGCCGCAGGACATTACCGAAGTTGCGCGCAAGGATTCCGGCTCCGACAAGCCGTCGATGGAAACGGCGATGCCGGAGGCGTTCAAGGAACTGACGCGGATCTACACCCAGCTCGAAAAACACTACCGCGACATGCAGGACATGGAGTTCACCGTCGAGGACGGCAAGCTCTGGATGCTGCAGACCCGCGGCGGCAAGCGCACCGCCAAGGCCGCATTGCGCATCGCGGTCGAGCTCGCCAACGAAGGCCTGATCTCGAAGAACGATGCGGTGTCGCGGATCGATCCGGCGTCGCTGGACCAGTTGCTGCACCCGACCATCGATCCCTCCGCCAAGCGCGACGTGATCGCGACCGGCCTGCCGGCGTCGCCAGGGGCTGCCTCCGGCGAAATCGTGTTCTCCTCCGATGAAGCCACAAAACTGCAGGCCGATGGGCGTAAAGTCATTCTGGTGCGGATCGAGACCAGCCCGGAAGACATCCACGGCATGCACGCCGCCGAAGGCA
>JAXDOR010000027.1:0-3921 GCA_034668825.1 Alphaproteobacteria bacterium
AGCCACCAGATCGACCGCTTGCCGCTTGTAGTCGTCCGTAAACGACCGACGTTGACGTCCTTCCATCCAACACCTCCTGGCTCTTCGAGCCTACTACAGGTGTCCATCAATTCGGAGGAGGTTCACCTGCAGTCAGCTACGCTTAGTTAGTGCCGAGCGGAGAAGATTTATGAATGATGTTTTGGCGAAATACCGGGAAGGCCTTGAAAAACGGATCGGGCAAAAAATTCCCAAGTTTGCACCAGAGGCGGTCCACACTGCGCCTATTCTCGCGCTGTTGGAACGCCCAGACAATTCGGGGGCGGCGAAATCTCTTATTGTTCAGGTGGGCAACGACGATCCTACCGCACGTCGAACGCTGGAAATGATTAATCGGGCTGGGCTCAAATCGGATCAATATGTTCTTTGGAATTTTTATGCGTCCTTTAATCCTGACGCGACTAAAGAAGGGAGGCGCAATTGGGCGCGTGAAACGGAACTGCTAATTAAAGAAATGCCGAACCTTAAGGTCGTGTTGGTCTTTGGGACTGACGCGTGGATTGGAATGCGGGATGTTGAGCTTCGGAAAGGCGTTGCCCTGATCGGCGCGCCACATCCATCAAACCGTGGAGTGAATTCAGATAAGTTGGTTGCCGTAGGTAAGATTGAGCGCGCGTGGGCTAGAGCTAGGCAGTTGATCGGCGGCTGTGAGAAATGAGCCTCTAGGATCGTCGCTGGTCTGTTGTTTTGATGCCTGGCTAGCTTCTCACGCAGAAAAACATCTGATCTAACGTGGGCGCTACTCATTTCTTGATCGCACCATATCCATTGCTGAATGACGTGATGGGTCATTCGCGTCGCTTTGACCGTGGGCCGCTCACTTCCGGTCTACCCCGATCAACGGACATCATCAGACCGCCCTGGTTGGTCCGGTTCGTGCCAATAGGCGGCATCGAACGTCGATTTGAAATGAAAGAGGCCGCCAACTGAGGTATCATCCATTATGGATGATCGACTTTCGAGACTCTCTGAACCGCATGTGCGGCAGCTCACGCAGCTAATTGAGGATATGCGGTCGCCGGTTCGCAACGTCCCCAATATTGATCCGAACGATGGTGGGACCAATGCGCGCGCACTATTTTTTTTGGAGACGCCCGGGCCACAAGCAATAAATGGCTATGTATCGCGAGATAATTGCGACCCTACAGCGAAGAATTTTTTAGGGGCATGTAGCGAAGCAGGGCTAGATCGAAAGCAAACAGCTCTTTGGAATGTGTTCCCGTTTTGCCTTCCGGCAGGCAGACTAAATCCCAAGACCTCTGAAATTCTGTCCTGTATCTCCCATACGCAGGCGTTCATCAACGCTTTTCACGAACTAGACGTGGTTGTTTTTTGTGGTAATTCCGCGAAAAAGGCGATGCCGAGATTGAACTGTGGGAAGGCCATAGTTCTGGACACATTTCACACGGGAGACCAGTCGTACCGGGTTTTGTATCAACGCGCGCACATCGAGATGACGTTTCATTTCGCAGTGGCGATACTGAACCAACGAAAACCAAATCAGGCTACTCCATAATTCAAATCAGGCCACTAGGGGTCGAAACAGGCCAGTACCCACCCGCGTATAGGAACGGATCGGAAATCTCGAACATTTCCTGAATACGAGAGGCGTTGGCGTGGGGGCGATGTCAGCTTCGGGTCACTTTCGACCGATTCTGTGGGCTTTGCCCGCACTTGATGTCCGCTTTGCCCCAAGCTCGCGTCGGTACGACTATGGCTTCGCGCTAATGAGGCCACGTCCTGGTGCGTCAGCAGCTGCAATCTCCGTGGCTGGGCCGCCCGCGCTTGAAGCCGTCAGATGCGCTGACCTTGGGACCGGATCGTTTCGACCCAATTCGCGAACGCCTGCATGAACTCCTGCAGGAATTTGCCGGTGCCGTCGCTGACGAGCTTGCCATGATCATCGAAGAGCTTGTCGACATGGCTGAGATAGGCCTCGGGCTGCTGCAGGGTCGGCACGTTCAGAAACACCAGTGACTGCCGGAGATGATGATTGGCGCCGAACGCCGCGATCGCGCCCGGCGAGCTGCTGACAATCGCCCCAGGCTTCCGGTCCCAGACGCTGCTTCCATATGGTCTCGAGCCGACATCGAGCGCATTCTTGAGAACGGCCGGCACCGAGCGGTTATATTCCGGCGTGACGAACAGCACCGCGTCAGCGGCCTTGACGCGCTGGCGGAACGCGGCCCAGGGCGCGGGCGGAGGGTCGGTCTCAAGATCCTGATTGTAAAAAGGCAACTGCCCGATCTCGACAATATCGAGGTGCAGCGAAGATGGCGCGAGCGAGATCAGCGCATTCGCCAGCATCCCGCTGAACGACGCCTTCCGCAAGCTTCCAACCAATACGCACACGTTCATCGGTCTATCCATGGTCATTCTCCGTGCCTATACGGTCGCTGGAGATTTGACGGTCCTCGTGAAATCGGGCTTGCGCTTTTCCAGGAAAGCCGCGAACGCCTCTTTTGCGTCCTGAGAGCGGACTTGCGCACTGAACTCTTCGTTCTCGGCCTTCATCGCAGCCTTGATCTGCTCGCGAAATGGCTGCTTCATCAGCCTCTTGCTGGCTTGCAGCGCTGCGGCCGGCTTCGCTGCCAATTTCCGAGCCGTTTCGGTCGCTTTCACCAGGACGTCCTTGTCGGATACGACTTCGGTAACCAGACCCAGCTCCGCGGCACGCCTGGCATCAAAGGGAGTTCCCAACAAAATCAGCTCAGCCGCTCGGACATGACCGATCCGCGCCGGTACGGAGCAGCTCGATCCGAATTCCGGCACGACGGCAAGATTGATGAAGGGCATCTGGAATTTCGTGCTCTCGCCCGCGTAGATGAAGTCGCAGTGCGTCAGCATGGTGGTGCCGCCGCCGATGGCGGCGCCGTGCACCGCCACGACCAAAGGCTTGTCGAAGTTGAGAAATGCCTTCATGAGGCCGGCCTGCGGCGATTCGCCTGGCCCTGGAGGATTCTTGAGAAAATCCTCGATATCGTTGCCCGCGCAGAACGAATCCCCCGCGCCATGCCAGAGCACGACACGCGTGTTCTCGTCATTCGCCGCCTCGTTGAAGATGCCTGCGAGAGCCACGTACATGGCTGACGTCATCGCGTTCCGCTTTGTCGGGCGGTTGAACTGGACGCGCAAGATGCTGCCAACGTGTTGGGTAACAATATCGTCCATTGTCGAAATCCTGGTCCCTTTGGTGAATTTCGCTGCGAGTCGAGGCTCGGGGCGGCTCCAGCCGCCCCGACAGTGTCGTCACGCTAAAGCCGCATGTTCCTTTACTTTCGGAATGGCGCCGCTCGCACGCAAGCCATCTATTTCGGCCGCACTAAATCCGAGCTGCCGGAGAACCTCCTCGTTGTGTTCTCCAATCTTCGGGGCGCGCTTGGCGGGCACCTTGGTGACGCCATGCACCTGAAGCGGGCTGCTGATGGTGGAGGTCAGCTTGCCGCCGGCGCCATTGAGCGGAACGATGATGTCGTTCGCCTGCAGCTGGGGATCGTTGATCACCTCCTGCGGTCCACGTACCGCTCCGAACGTCACGTGGACGCCATTGAACACCTCGTACCAATGCGCCATCGGCTCGGCGCAGAATATCTCGTCGAGGATCGCCGTGAGCTGCGCCATATTCGCCATCAGCTTCGCCGGATCGGAGAACCGCGGATCGGTCAGCAGATCAGGGCGGCCGATGGCCTTGGCGACGGCTGCCAGCTTGTCGGGCGTGATGAGGAGGACGAACCAGGTATCATCCTTGGTGCGCCAGACGTTCATCGCGGCATTCGCAGGATTCTTGCGATCGTGCAGGCCAAAGAATTTCGCATCGCACAGCGCTGCCTGGATCGAGACACTGGCGGACCATACGCCTTCGGCGAGCAGCGAGGTCGTGAC
>JAXDOR010000028.1:0-2785 GCA_034668825.1 Alphaproteobacteria bacterium
AATCCGCGAAGAAAAGATGGATGCGCGGGTCAAGCCCCCGCGCATGACGAGGACGGAGTTCGCGACGGCCCCGGCTCTGCAGCGCACCACGCCGCGAAAAGGCGGCGTGCTGCGCTGCGTCCGGGGCACGAGTTTTTTTCAGCTCACCGAGAACTTCAACAGCTTGATGGCGTCAAAGTCCTGCACGCCGCCGCCGACGCGCTTGGTGGTGTAGAACAGCACGTAGGGTTTGGCCGAATACGGATCGCGCAACACTCGCACGCCCGCGCGGTCGACGATCAGATAGCCGCGGCGGAAATCGCCGAACGCGATTCCCAGCGCACCGGTGGCGATGTCGGGCATGTCCTCGGTGTCGGCCAGCGGAAAGCCGATCAGGCTCGCCGAGGTGCCGGGCTGCGCCGGGGGCTGCCACAGATAATTGCCGGTGGTGTCCTTGAACTTGCGCACCGTGCTCTGGGTCTTGCGGTTCATCACGAAATACGCGCCCTGCCGGTAGCCGGCGCGCAGCGCGTAGATCAGGTCGACCAGCACGTCGGAGGGGTTCGACGCCGGAAAGCCGCCGGCCACGCCGGTCGCGATGTAACCGATATTGCCCCAGCTCCACGAGCCGTTGGCCACCGTGGTCGCGGCCAAAAATCCTTTCGGCTTGTTGACGCCGTCGCCGGTGACGAAGGCGGTGCCCTCCTGCTCGGCGAACACCTGGTCGATCTCGGAAGCGAGCCATTCGTCGAGATTGACGGAGGCGTCCTCCAGCAGCGTCTGCGTCGCCGCCGGCATGGCGTAGAGCTCCATCGCCGGGAACGACAGCGCATCCAGCGTCGCGCCGGCGGTCTGGGTGCGCGGATCGGTCTCGCCGACCCACCCGGTGGCGGGGCCCGCGGTCATGAACGGCTTTTTGTAGACCGAGGACGAGATCGTGCGCACCGAGGCCAGCGTGCGGATCGGCGAGATGTTCTTCAGCCGCTCGCCGATCGCGGTCTCCAACTCGACCGGCACCAGATAGCCGCCGTCCGGATTGGAGCTTACCGACATCGCCTTCATCTCCAGCGCGCGCAGGCCGGCTACCTCGCCGCTGCGCACATAATCGTCGAAGGCGGATTTGTGCTCGCGGGCGCTGGCATCCTGCACGGCGCGGCGGCCTTCCAGCGCCGGCCGCGCGCCCTTCAGCGAGATGGCGTCGAGCTGCTGCTGATGGCCGTTGAGCGCGGCATCGATCCGCGCCAGCTTCTCGTCGTTCAGCACGTCGCCTTTGCGCTGCTCGATCGCCTTGATGCGGTGATCGTTCTCCGACTTGAATTCCTCGAAGGTGCGCATCATCGCGTCATAGACGTCCTGCGCGTCGGATGCGGGAATGCCGGCCTTGGTCTCGGGGGTACGGTCGTGGATGTCGAAGTCCATTGGTGTGCTCCTTGGGTTGAAGGGTGTGGTGGTTGAAAAAACTTGTCGTAGAGAAGCTGCCGTCATCCCCGCGTAACGGCTTCGCCGTTATCGCGAGAGGAGCCGCGCGCTTGCGCGGCGTCTCGAAGGATCGGCCGCGAGTGCTTGTGGCCGATCCTTCGAGGCTCGCCCTGAAGGAGGGCGAGCACCTCAGGATGACGGCGCCGGAGTATTTTTCGCGACGCCGCGCAGCGCGGTCTTTCGGCCATCGCGTTCGCGCAAGCGCGGCGAAGCAGCGACATCCGGGTTCGCTTGTCTTGCATGTCGCTGCGCTGATGCGGGGCTACTTGCGCGGTCGTGACGACGACGGCACGGTCGGGCGTTCCGGCAAACCCTCAAAGGCAACCTCGACGGCCGGCCACCGCCGCGCATGCTACGTTTCGCCGCGCAGGCTGCAACCGATACTGGCAGAACGCCACTTCACACTACAACCGGCAGAGCGTAAAACTCCTCCATTCAACTATGGAGGGATTTTCCATGCGCTATTTGATTGCAGTGGCGTTTGCTCTTGCCGGAATGACCGGCAATGCGTTTGCCTGGGGCAATACCGGCCACATGATCGTCTGTGAAATCGCTTTCAAGCTGGTGATGCCCGATACAAGGGCCGCCATTCAAAAGTTGCTGAAGTCCGACAAGAATCCGAAGTTCAACACGTTCTCAAAAGCCTGCACCGCGCCCGATAACCCGCACACGCGGCCGACGGAGCATTACATCAACCTGCCCCGCGACGCCTCCGGCCTGACCTCGAACGACAGCTGCCCCCAAGCCAAAAAGTGCCTGTTGACCGCCATCAAGAACGACAGCGCGGTCGTCGCGTCAAATGCGCGGCCGAAGGACCGGCTGATCGCGCTGAGATATCTGGGGCACTGGATCGGCGACATCCACCAACCGCTGCACGTCTCCTTCGAGGACGACAAGGGCGGCGGCGGCATCAGCGTCAGCGGCAAATGCTCCGGCGGGCTGCATTCAGCCTGGGACAGGTGTCTGGTGGAGGACGCGCTCGGCAACAATGTGGCCACCGCCGCTGCCGGGCTGATCGATGCCATCACGCCGGAAATGAAGGCAAATTGGACCGCGTCCGATCGGCCGATGGATTGGGCCAATGAATCCTTCGCCATCGCCGAGGCCGCCAGCACGAAATACTGCACGATGCAGCAACAGCACAACTGCGAGTCGCCCTCGCCCGCAAAGGTCAAGATCGACGACGCCTATTTGCAGACCAACGAGCCCCTCATCAAGCAGCGGCTGCAGCAGGCCGGGGTCCGGCTCGCACGCATGCTCGACACCGCGTTCGGCAACTAGCCCTCGAGCGGAGGGTTATCGCGCCGGCGCGCGCGCCACGCTGCGC
>JAXDOR010000029.1:0-7286 GCA_034668825.1 Alphaproteobacteria bacterium
GCGACGCGCGGTCCGCGTTCGGCCGGCGCAATGCCCATAAGGCGGGCGGTGTAGTGCAGATTATCGGCGGCGGTGAGATGGTCATAGAAGCCGACGGCGTCGGGCAGATAGCCGACCCCCCGTTTCACCGCGAGCGGCTGGCGCACCGGATCGTTGCCGAGCACCCGCGCATGCCCGCCCGAAATCTCGCTCAAGCCGAGCAGCATCAGGATCGTGGTGGTCTTGCCGGCGCCGTTGGGGCCGAGCAACCCGAAAATCTCGCCGGCGGCGACGCCGAAGGACACGCCGTCGACGACTGTCGTCTTCCCGTAGCGCTTGGTGAGACCTCGAGTCTCGATGACGACGTCGCTCATCGCCGGCCAAACCTTGCGACCGCGCCCACCATGATCAGAAGCGCGATGCCGATGATGCCGACGCCGGCGATGCCCCACAGCGTCGAGGTCGTCACCGTAATGCGGAAATTCGACGAGGCGGATTCTCCGCGCGAGGACGCGCGCAGCACGGTGACATAGTCGCCCGCGACCGCCTTCTCCGTCGGCGTAATCAGCGCCTGCACCTCGGTGCTGGCTCCCGGCGCCACGCGATCGACCGTCTTCGGCTCGAACGCCACCTTCCAGCCGCTTGGTCCCGATCCCGATAGCTCCACGGCTTCCGCCGGCGCGGTGCCGGAATTGGTCACGAGGATGGTGATGGCGGTTTCGGCGCCAGCTGAGGCGCGGCCGCTGACCAGCCCTTCGCGGCCCGTCAAATCGAGCTTGGGCTGGCCGCTGATATCGAGAGCCACGTCGGCGGTTGCTGACGCATCCTCGGCGGCGGCGCGCACCGCGACAGGATAATGACCGGCGCCGATGGTGCTTGGCGGGCGCACCCTCAGCTTGACGTCTTTCGACTGGCCGGGGTCGATCGGGATCGCGCTCAGTTCCTGGGTGCCGTAGACCTCGGTGAAGGAGGTGTCGAAATTCTGCGGCCCCTGCGCGGTCAAGCTGACCAGGAGGCGCTTGCCGCTGTCGTTCTTCACGCTCATCTGGTATTCGAAACTGGTTTTCGCCGAGCCGCGCAGTTCCGGAAGCTGCGGCGTGACCGAGAGCTTGGCCGGCAATTCCTTGGCCAGCGTCACCGCGATCGGCAGGCTGGCTTGGGCATTCGCGCCTTGGGCGTTGATCGTCAGCGTTTCCGTCCCCAGCGCCGCGGTTTTCGGCACATCCACGCGCAGCTCAAGCGAAACGCTGGAGTTGGTCGCGGGCATCGCCGCCGCGACAGGTTGGCCGCCACCGACCAGCGTCGCCGTCCAGCCGGACGGCACGCCGGAAACAGACAGCGCCAGGCGGTCGGGAGCGACCGCATAATTCTGCAGGCGCAAGCTGAGCGTGGCCGTGGTGCCCGGGCGCACGGTAACGGCCGGGTAGTCGGTCAGCAGATAAAGCCCCTTGACGTCATGGCTTGGCTCCTGCGCCCGCGCCGCCAACAGGCCTAGCGCCAGGAAGGATAGGACGGCCAAAAGACTTCGCATCGAGACATCTCCCCGCAATATGATCGATCCCAAGAAATTGCCTTCACCCGCGGAGCCCTCATGGGCACTGCGGGAGCGGCCATTTTTCTCCCGATCATGACAAAATCATGCACACGGCTGAAATTTGCGGCATGACGCTCGTTCATCGTAGGACGTCCGCTGCCGGAAGGCCAGCCGCCGAAAAAAACCACCATGCAGCGAAGATCGCAGATCAGTGCCGGATTGCTAGCCTTTCGCCGGCATAACGGCCTTGAGCTGCTGCTCGCGCATCCGGGCGGGCCGTTTTGGGCGAAGAAGGACGATGGTGCCTGGACCATTCCCAAAGGGGTGGCCGATGTCGACGCCGACCCGCTGGCGGCAGCGCGCCGGGAATTCACCGAGGAAACCGGCTTCGTCGCCAGCGGCGATGTCATCCCCTTGCAGGCGGTGCGGCAAAGAAGCGGCAAAACCGTGTTCGCCTGGGCCTTCGAGGCGGACTACGATCTCGCCGGTTTCAGCAGCAACACCTTCGAGATGGAGTGGCCGCCTCGATCGGGCCAAATCAAGAGTTTTCCCGAGATCGACCGGCTCGGATGGTTCGATTATCCGCGCGCGCTGCAAAAGATCATCGCCTATCAGAAACCATTCCTGATCGAGCTGCAGGCAAAGCTCGCTGCCTAAGCCCGGCGCAACCGCCGGAACTATGTGGTTCGCCGACGCGTTGTCTTCTCACGCAGCCAACAGGAGAAGATGATGGACAAGGATCGGATCAAGGGCTCGATCGAACAAGCCAAAGGCACTGCCAAGGAAGCTGCCGGCGAAATCACCGGCGACGCCAAGCTTCAGAGTGAAGGCCAGGCGCAAAAGGCGGCAGGCAAGGTGCAGAACGCCGTCGGCGGCCTCAAGGACACGTTGCGCGGCAAATAGCCAAATGTCTTAGATGGAATGTTGCGAAAGAAAACCCGGCTTCGGCCGGGTTTTCCGTTTGCCCTCAGGCCGCGGCAAATTGGGCCGGAACAGCCACAATGCTTGACTTGTGCGCGGCTCCTTCCGCAACAGCTATCGGGTCGATCGCTTCGATAAGCTGCAAAAAGGCCGAACCAGGCAGCGCCGGGGCGAAGACAAAACCTTGCGCCGCGCGAATGCCGCGGTCGCGCAGATAGACCACTTGCTCGAAGCTCTCCACGCCCTCGGCAATGATATCCATCCGCATATTGTGAGCCAGGTCGATCAGGGTTTCGATGATGGTCGTGGAGCTGCGCTCGATGCCGATGGCGTCGATGAACATCTTGTCGATCTTGATGATGTCGACGCCGAGCTTGAGGATATAGGAAAGCCCGCTGTGGCCGGTTCCTACATCGTCGATCGCCATGCGAACGCCGAGCCCTTGCAACGTGGCGATCAGCCGGCGGGTTTCGGTCAGGTTCTCGATCGGCTGACGCTCGGTCAATTCCAGCACCAGCTGCGACAAGCGAATCGGCCCGCGCGCAAAAATCTCACGCACGTCGCGCACGATGGTTTCGTCTTCGAAATGCCGCGCCGCCAGATTAAACGACACCTTGAGATGCAGCCGCTGAGCGAAAGCGGGGCCGATTTCCTTGCACACCCGGCGCATCAGCGCTCGCGTCATGTCGACAATGATGCCGCTGGATTCCGCGAGTGGGATGAAGACAGCGGGCGAGACGATCGTGCCGTCGGACTTGCGCCAGCGGATCAGGACCTCGGCGCCCCGAAGCTTGCCCGACACCAGGTCGACGACGGGCTGGTAATAAGGCACGAATTCTCCCGCTTTGAGAGCGCGTTCGAGCTCGGCGATGGGATTTTCCCGCTGGCGTTTGGGCATGGCGAAATAAAATGCCAGGACAGCCAGCGCCAGCAACCAAGTGATCGTCGTGCCCAGCGTCTGCAGGCCGGTCGCGTTGGCATTCACGCTCGATCGCAAAAGCGAGGTGCTTACGCGCAATCCATAGCGCTCGGATGAAACGCTGGCGGTAAGGCGCTCGTCACCGGGAGGCACCGCCTCGGGCGTCCCCGCTTCTCCGATCAACGTGCCGTCCCGCATGGTCATGCGGCTATAGCCGCCTGGCGAAGTTCCCTCCGCCGACCCCTGCGAACTGATCATCGAGCTTAAGAGCAAGGCGCCGAGGCCGCTAGCACCATCACCTCCTACCTGGCGGATGCGAACCATATTTTCGTGGGCATGCTCGGCGGCGACCACTTCGATCAATATATGGGCATCGGACGCGACCGGCTGTGACGAAAGTATCTGCCGTTGTCCGATCGAAGGCCCCGGCATCGCGCATTGCCGCTGGCCGTCCGGGCCGATGATGGAGATTTCCTTGATCAGCACGTTGGAAAATGCCGCTTGCCGCAGCGCTTCAAGGTGCGCCGGTTGGCAGGAATCGATCCCGTGGCGGCTGAGACCCTCCAGCGTTGCGATCACGCGGCCGACACGATTTTCGGCCAGCACGACCTTGCGCTTGGCCAACTGCTCGACCTCCTCCTGCGCTTGGCGCCCGATGAGGTCGTTGAGCCAGTAATTAAATGCAAGCAGGCCGACGCTCGCCAGTGCGACGCCAGCCACAGCCGCAACGACTTTCTGTCGCTTGGACGGTAGCAACCGAACCTCATCCCTTTACCGGGATAAGGTGATCTACCGCCGTAAAGGCAACCTTAAGCCTAAGCTTCGGTTAGCGTAGCGGGCTCAAGAAGCCTGCTTTGCCATCAGGCATGGTTACCCGAAGGTGAACGCCCCCGGTTGGGCTGCGGCCTCGTGTGCGAGCGGCGAAGCCTTCGCGGCGGCACCTCGGGCAACTTCCAAATCCGGCTGTGCCCAGGTCGCCACGCGCGCGGCATGTGCACGACCTGTCATCCGTTTGCGCCAGCCGATTCTCTCCACGCACCATGAGAGGCGCGAACATTCTTCCTCGCCCGCGCTTGCGGCTCGCCGTCATCAACAGCCCACCGCGTGTCGAGAGCGCCGGATGGAACGGAAAGGCGTTTAGTTTCTTAACTTTCCGCGTTCAGAATTTCCGCCGAGGAGATTCGATTCGCGCCCCCGAAGAATCTTCTTGCGTAGGGGGGGTGTTATGTTATCTGGACTCGCCGCTGTAGCTGGTCTGCGCTTAAGGTCTGTTTCAGCGGCATTCGCATCCGTGAGCCGGTTCGCCGGTCTCTCGGGCTTCGATCTCTGGTTGGGGAGGACATGGCATGCGCCAGCAAGCCCTCTTCCAATTGGGGACGGGCTTGGGGACCCCAAGTACCTCCCGAAAGGAAGACTTCGCGATCGCCAAAGCTAAGAAAGTCAAAGCCGCCGTTGCGGTCGAGACCAAAGAGCCTGACGATCATTTCGTGGTGAGGAACGGGGTGCGATGCGCGGGTGCGCATCTCATCGTCGACCTTTACGACGCCGAACGACTGGACGATATCGACCATATCGAACGGACGTTGCGGGACTGCGTGGAAGCGGCAGGGGCGACCCTTCTGCATATCCATTTGCATCACTTCGAACCAAACGGCGGTGTTTCCGGCGTGGCGGTGCTGGCTGAAAGCCACATCTCCATCCACTCCTGGCCGGAGGCACGCTACGCCGCGCTCGACGTGTTCATGTGCGGCAATGCCAATCCGGACGCCTGCGTTCCGGTGCTGCGAGAGGCATTCAAGCCGAAACAGATCGCGGTGAGCGAGATCCTGCGCGGCCAGGGCGCGTAAGCCCTTCCGCTCTTAAAGCTTAAAAAACGGCCGGGTCGCTCCGGCCGTTTTGTTTATCCCGGTGTCATCCCGGCCGACGCGTAGCGGTGAGCCGGGACCCACCTCCTGGTGGTACGAAAAATTTTCGAAGGATATATGGCTCCCGGATCGGCTCGCTGCGCTCGCCGTCCGGGATGACAGTCGGAGAGAATGCCATGGCCGAGAAGCGCTGGATCGCGGAGACCCTATTCGACGAGCTCGGCTTCCGCATGACCTATCAGGTCGATCGGGTGCTCTACGAGATGCGGACCGACCATCAGCATCTCGTGCTTTTCGAGAACAAGCATTTTGGCAAGATGCTGATGCTCGACGGCGCGACGCAAATCACCAGCCGCGACGAGTTCATCTACCAGGAGATGATGAGCCATGTGCCGATCTTCGCCCACGGCCGGGCGAAAGAGGTGCTGATCATCGGCGGCGGCGACTGCGGCATCGCCGAGGAAGTGCTCAAGCATAAGTCGGTTACCCGACTGACTCAGGTTGAGATCGACGCCTCGGTGATCGAATTCTCCAAGGAGCATTATCCCGAATTCACCGGGCCAGTCTTTGCCGACAAGCGCTTCGAAAGCGTGATCGCCGACGGCATGGTCTATGTCGCCGAGACAGACCGGCGGTTTGACGTCATCATCGTGGATTCCACCGATCCGCAAGGGCCGGGCGCGGTGCTGTTCACCCGCGAGTTTTATGCCGCCTGCAAAAAGTGCATGGCCAAGGGCGGCGTCATGGTCACGCAAAACGGCGTGCCCTTCTTCCAGCCGGACGAACTCGTTTCCAGTGTCGGGCATTTCCGCAAGCTCTATGCCGACGGAAGCTGCTACGTGGCGGCGATCCCGACTTATGTCGGCGGCCACATGGCCATGGGCTGGGCGGCGGATGACGCCAAGCTGCGGCAAGCGCCGGTCGAGACCATTGCCGAGCGCTACAAGGCCGCCGGATCGTTCGTCACAAAGTATTGGACACCGGAAGTCCACAAGGCGGCTTTCGCGCTGCCCCGCTTCATCGCGGACGTGGTTTCCAAGGCATAGAGACACCTTCGTCATGGCCGGGCTTGTCCCGGCCATCCACGACTTTTATGCCGAAGCGAAGCGAAGACGTGGATGCCCGGCACGAGGCCGGACATGACGCTCGGGGGCCGTGGCTCGCTGTGTCACTTCTTGGACAAATCCAGCTTGATATGCAGCTCCTTGAGCTGCTTCGGCGAGACTTCCGACGGCGCGCCCATTAGCAGGTCTTCCGCGCGCTGGTTCATCGGGAACGGCACCACCTCGCGCAGATTTTCCTCGCCACAAAGCAGCATGACGATGCGGTCGATGCCGGGCGCGATGCCGCCATGCGGCGGCGCGCCGAGCGACAGCGCGCGCAACATGCCGCCGAATTTCTGCTCTAAGACCTCCTCGCCGTAGCCGGCGATGGCGAAGGCCTTCTTCATCACCTCGGGACGATGATTGCGGATCGCGCCGGAGGAAAGCTCCACGCCGTTGCAGACTATGTCGTATTGAATCGCCTTGATGCCGAGGATTTTCTCGCGATCGTTGGGATCGAGCGCCAGGAATTCGTCGGCGGCCATGTTCGGCATGGAAAAAGGATTGTGGGAGAAGTCGATCTTCTTTTCCTCCTCGCTCCATTCGTACATGGGGAAGTCGACGATCCAACACAGATCGAAGCGGTCCTTGGCGACGAGGCCGAGTTCCTCACCGACCTTCGTACGCGCGGGGCCGGCGAATTTGACGAAGTTTTCCGGCTTGCCGGCAATGAAGAACACCGCGTCGCCGACGCCGAGGCCGAGCTGATCCGCGATCTGCTTGGTGCGCTCCGGCCCGATGTTCTTGGCGAGCGGCCCCGCCCCGCTCTCCTCGCCCTCGCGCCAGAAGATGTAGCCCAGCCCCGGCTGGCCCTCATGCTGCGCCCAGCCGTTCATGCGGTCGCAGAAGGCGCGGTTGCCGCCCTTCGGCGCGGGAATGGCCCAGACCTCGATCTTGGGATCGGACGCGATCATGCCGGCGAAAATCTTGAAGCCCGAGCGTCGGAACGCTTCCGTGACTTTCTG
>JAXDOR010000030.1:0-3170 GCA_034668825.1 Alphaproteobacteria bacterium
TAATTACGTTGACCACGCGATGACGGAAACCGATCCCGTTCCCACCACGGAGGAAGTGCCCCCAAAATATCCAAAGCCGAAGTCGTTCGGAGAGTTCTGGGACCAATGTGCCACGGCCAGTGTCGGACTAATTTTCGACGACGGCCTCAACACACCGGTTCCCCGGAACGACGGTATGGGTCTCGTCGTGATACAAGGCGATACGGACCTTTTCCTTCTTCGAGTGCCGCCCATGGAGACACTGCTGGAGTACGAAAGCAGATTCCTTAATGACGCCGCGTATAAGCTGCCACAATTCTACTCGGACCTTTTCGGCGGCGTGCAACCAGATCCTGCGCAGTCGAACACCAAAGTCAAACGGATGACTATTCACGCCGAACGCGTCGGGGAATACACACTTAACACCTGCGGATGAAGCGACACGGGGTTCGCCTTCACCACACACCAAACTCGATCCCCTCCACAGGAGCGCCGGCCGCGCCGAGACCCGCGGCCAGGCGTTCCCAGTCCTCCCTGATCGCGATTGGAAAGGTGTGCAGCAGCCAGCGCGCCATATGGTCGCGCGTCGGCGCCTGCGGACCATGCCAGTCGGCGGCGACCCTCTCCAGCGCTCGCTCGAAATCCGCTTTTGCTTCATCTAGGCGGCCGACCTGGGCCTTGGCGGCGCAGCCCCATATCATGAAGGCTGGAGACATTCCGAGATCCTGACGGGAAGCTTCAATACATCCCACGTAGTCGGAGCACAGAAACTTGATTGCGCCGGAATAAGCCACCTGTGGTGGCTTGGGCATCGGCATCATCCGGAGCGATGCGGCGGCCAACGCCGCTGCGCGCTCATACGCGCCGCAATACGCAAAGATCTGGCCTGATGCCATCAAGGTCCATGGATCGTTATCGTTGAGATCGACCGCGAGTCCGGCGTGCAGGGTCGATTCATCCACGCGGCCGAGCAGTTGGTGGGTCCAGGCAAGACCGAGAAGCGCACGCGAATCGAGCGGATCGAGCTGAACCGCACGTTGTGCTATGCG
Organism: Alphaproteobacteria bacterium; assembly: GCA_034668825.1. Classification (GTDB taxonomy): domain Bacteria; phylum Pseudomonadota; class Alphaproteobacteria; order Rhizobiales; family Xanthobacteraceae; genus CANKHA01. Next base: position 1,029 of record JAXDOR010000030.1, read on the forward strand.
CAAAGTCTCCAAATGCTTGGCGGGATCCCGAAATTGGCCGGGGAGCGCGATGTGCGCGATGTTGCGGTACTGAACGAGGCCACTCAATGCGGGAGAGAAATCAGGCGCATCGGCCAGCAAGCTCTCGACCAGCTTGGCGGCGGCGGGCCAATCCTTTGAGGCCATTTGCAACAGCAGGGACTGGGCGCGCAGCCATCGATCATGGATTTCCAGGGTCACCTCGCTGCCGGTCGCGAGACGGCGCAGCCGTTCGGCGGAGACGTGGATGTTCAAGGACATCGCGATCTGGCGGACGATCCGCTCCTGCGTCTCGAACCATGCGGCCACCGTAATGGAATAGCGTTCGCTCCAGATGCATATCGAAGTCGCCGCATCGCGCAGCGTGACAACGAGCCGAACCGTGCCGTTCGACTCGTAAGTGCTGCCCTCGACAATATACTCAGGCGGGGAAGACCAGGTTCTGGGCTCCGGCTCCCAGATTGGCGGCAGCGTTCGTACCGACCATTCGCGGAAGCGTGCGAGACAGGCGACGAATTCGTGGCGAAAGCCGTTGACCATATGACGCTTGTCTTCGGGTACGCCGCTCGCGTCGAATGTGCAGACAGATATGAACAGCCGTTTCGGGGCGGACGCTTCGCGTGACGCCCCCTGCAGAGTTGGCGCAATCGTCGAGGTTTGCGGGTGCTCGCCCAAGCCGGGCATCTGCTTGATGCCGACGATCAAGGCCTGTGTTTCACTGGACGGTTCGATGTCGTAGTCCGTATCCAGGAGATCCCACAGCGACTTGTAGATCTTCAAGGCCCCGCCAATGTCGCCCCGCGTTGCGCGCGCGCGAATGAGATGCCGGCACGCGACCTCGTGCGTTGGGTCAAGATTTAGCAGGGCCAAAGCCGCGGCGCTCGCCCCAGGGGGGTCTCCCTCGGCCGGCAGTACGCGTTCGAGCGCGAGTGTCAACCGGTCGTGAAGCAGTTGGCGCTTCGCCAGCAACCAGACCTGGAAGGCCGGGTCGACGTTGTCAAGGTCGGAAAGCAGAATGTCGGCGATGCGCTGGTTATCGAGTAGCCGCGAATGCACAGCGCCTTGCGCGGCGGCCGCGAGCACCTCGTCAACGTCGCAGACGATCCTTTCACGAACGAGCGATAAAGTGCGCTTGTCGACCCGGAACCCGGTAAAGCCCACGCTATCGAAGGCCAGCTTGATGTCATGCACGGCCTGCCGCAACGAAGCCCGCGCGTGCTCTTCGTCGCTCTCGCTCCATAACAGGCCGACCAGCCGCTCGCGCGTGTCCTGCGCGTTATCGGAAAGAGCAAGATAGGCCATCAAGGCTTTGGCCTTGCGCGTCGCCAGCGAAATCTCACGCCCGGCGATCTCGGCTGCGAAATCTCCGAGCAGACGGAGGATCAGTTGCCCGCTCGCCCGCGTTTCATGAGTGCCGCCTCTTGCGACGTCCGACGCCCCACCCAATTGTGCGCCCCATGGTCAAAATAGCCTGCATAAACCTACGAAATGCAACCAATAGGCGTCCAGTTATATCTTCTCCCCTCATTAGAGCAACGGCGTCTCACGCTCCGCGAGTTTCGAGCCCTCATTGTCGCGGCACGCCTGGGCAAGGCGCTTTGTCGAAACGGCTGCCGAAAAAGGTTGCAGGTCAGGCGAAACAGCCCTTGCGACGGCAACTGCGATGTCTTGCCGCGTGTGGTCGACCAGAAAGAGCCGAATGCCGTGGCTGCGCAGATGGTCCGTCAGTCCCTTGAGTCCCAAGGCCGCGGCCGGTCCGCTCGCCGCGTGCCCGGATAGTTCCCGTGGATGTAGAAGTTCGCAGTCCGCCGCCGCGAACTCCGCGCGACGAAGATGATGGCGATCCGCCTCGTTGAGCGCCGCATCGCCGCCCTCGGCGCGCTTGGCCTCCGCGAGCGGGGCCGCCATTTCCATCTGGCACATTTCGAGGACCGCGGCTCGCGCCGCATCGCTCGCGACAAGTCTTGCCGACAGGCCATATGCCATTCCCCGGCCGTCATGGCCCACCGACACCGCTGCAACGGCCGGGACGCCGGTATCCGTCGTGATGTCGAGCAGCACGGTCCGCCGCGCTGCCTCTCCCTGCCGCAATCGCTCGATCAGTTCGGCCCCGGCTTTGGTAGC
>JAXDOR010000031.1:0-26939 GCA_034668825.1 Alphaproteobacteria bacterium
CGATGTCAGAGGCGAAGTGGATACCGCCTACCAGCCGGTTGTGGCCGTATTCCCAGGCCCGCGCCATGATCTGCCCGCGCTTTTCCGGAAGCATGTTCGACAACACGATGCCCATGAGCGTGCCGACAGTGGCGTGACCGGACGGATAGGCTCCCGACTTCGACAGCGGCACCACCGGCTTGACCAGATCGGAATAAAGGTGCGGGCGGGGACGCTTCCACACATCCTTGGCAGGGTCGACCACATCGCCTTCGGTCTCCACCACGCGGTCGAAGAAGGCGGTGAATTTCGGCAGCGCCTCGGCGGTGAATTTGGCGCTGTTGATCACGTCGGCGAAACGCCAGATATTTTCCGTGGCGTCGGCGACGGCGCGCGCCTCCATATCCGGGGTGCGTGTCACCTGGATCGCCAGGATTTCGCCAAGCTCGGTCTTGGTCTGCACCGAATCATTGGTGGCTGGCGGCGGCAGCAGCACCAGCAGGTTGATTTCCTTATTGTCGGAAAACGGCTTCGCGCCTTCCGCGCGGAGCGGCAGGTTCACAAAGGCTGTCAGCATGCTGAGAGCCAGCACGGCAAAAATTTTGCGCATCGGATTTTCCTCGTGGCCGGATTGAATCACGGCTCAGCCCTAGCAGACCGTCGATGACAGAGTTACGACAGCCGCCGGCTGTATGGGGTTTAAGGTGAGGAATTCGCCTAGGCTGAGATCCGGCGCATCCGCCAGAAGGCGGAGAGGATATTGGAATAGTCGTCCGTCCAGGCCCGCACCGATCCGTCCGCCTGGTATTTGCTCCAGCCGGAACCATTGCGTAAAGCCACCAAATCTTCGTCGTGCCGCGCGAGGGCGACGATAACGGATGGCGCACAATAGCCTTTGCGGGCCGCCGCCGCATTTTACCTTAACAGATGCTGAAGGCACGCAAGCGCGTCCACCGCGGCAATTCAGTAACCGTTATCTTCGTCCGAAAGTTGAGTGACATCTTAATGCTGCGGAAAGTCCAAAGATTACAAATTGACCGCGTAAGGACGACGAAATGCCGGAAGCCGATTTCCTACGCCAGATAAAAGCCCGCGCGCCGCTCGCGCCGATCTCGGCGAACGGACTGATGGCGCTCAGCTTGGCGGTGGCTCTCGGATTCTGCGTGATCTGCAGCATGGTCCTGTGGGAGGCGCGGCAGACCGTTTGGGATCACGCCGGGCAAACCGCCAGCAACCTGGTAGTGGCGGTCAACTCGGATATCGCCCGCAGCATCGATCAATATGATTTGTCGTTGCAGGGGGTCGTCGAGGGGCTAAAGTTGCCGGAGATCAATCAAGTCAGCCCCCAAACCCGTCAGGCGATTCTGTTCGATCACTCCGCCACCGCCATGTATATGGGCTCTACCCGTGTCCTCGATGAGACGGGGAATGTCGTCCTCGATTCTCATTCGTTAAATTTGGTCGCCGAAAATTTATCGAGCCGGGATTTCTTCCAAGCCCACCGTAACGACGCGAACCTAGGGCTGTATATCAGCGGTCCTTTCACCGCGCGCAACGGCGAGTATGTGATCGGCCTTAGCCGGCGTCTGTCGCGTCCCGACGGCTCATTTTCAGGCGTGGTGGTAGGCACGCTTCGGCTTGCTTACTTCCATGAGTTGTTTCGGAAGATCGCGCCCAGCCCGCGCAGTTCAGTAACGCTTTTCGCCCAAGACGGAGCCATAATTATGCGCCTTCCGCTGAGGGCGCAGGACCTCGGCGGCCGCATGAACAACGCCGTGTCTTTAAAACTGGCCGCGAAGACGCGGACCGGGCGGTTCGAGGCTGCGGGCTTGCTTGATGGCGTTCACCGCCTATTCGCGTTCAGCAAGGTAGACGACTTTCCGCTGCTGATGGTTGTGGGGCTACCCATCGACGAGGTGTATGCGGCCTGGTATCAGGAGGCCATCGTCATAGGGCTGCTGATGCTTGCCCTGTGCGGCGCGACTATAACATCCGCAGCGCTTTTGCGCGGAGAGTTGCGGCGCAGAATAGCCGCCGAGCAAAAACTCGCCGTGCTGGCAACAACCGACAGTCTGACCGGACTTGCCAATAGGCGGCATTTCGATGAGGTCGTGCAGCGGGAATGGCAGCGAGCAATACGCGAACAAACTTCCATCGCCGTCCTGATGATCGATGCCGATGGATTTAAGAACTACAACGACACCCACGGCCATCAAAGCGGGGACAAGTTCCTCGAAGCCATTGGCGGGTGCATCGCGGACAAGACTAGGCGAGTGACCGACTTGGCAGCGCGCTACGGCGGCGAAGAGTTCGCGGTGCTGCTTCCCGGTACTGAAAGCCACGGCGCGTTGGAACTTGCCGAACGGATCAGGACCAATGTGACCCAACTAGGCTTGAAGGATCCTGCGGGTCCGGGCATGGCGCCAACGGTGAGTATTGGCGTCGCCTGCGCGGTGCCGCAACCCGGCTCAAATCACCGCGATCTCGTCAATGCGGCGGATAAGGCTTTGTATGAGGCCAAGGGCAATGGCCGTAATCGAACCGAACTGGCCGTCGAAGTTCTGCAAGCCTCGCCATCGATCTCACCGGCCGATGCCAAGCAGCGGATGGTTGCTTAGGCAGAGCTCGGCGTTATCGCGCCATTTCGGTTCCCCAACGGCGATGCATGAAACGCTCCCAGGGCGAGAACAGAATCTTATCGATAATCAAGCCGATGAAGACGATCACCAGCATGATGCCGATGACCTGATCCATCGCGTTCAGCTCCCGGCCGTAATGCAGAAGATGGCCGAGGCCAAATCCGGTCAGGATGGTGACATAAATCTCCGCGGCCATCAGGGAGCGCCAAGCGAAGGCCCAGCCTTGCTTCATGCCGCTGACAAGAAATGGCAGCGAGGCCGGTAGAATGACGCGCGTCCACTTGTCGAAACCTTCCGATCCCATGGTTCGCGCCGCGCGTGCGTAAATCGGCGGAATCGATCGGGCGCCGCTGCTGGTGGCGATCACCACGGAGCCCACGGTCCCCATCACCACGATGAACAACATCGCCGTCTCGGTCTGGCCGAACCACAGCAATGCCAAGGGTATCCAGCACACGCTTGGCAACGTCTGTAGTCCGAGCGCCAGCGCCCCGATGGTGTCCTGAAACAGATTGGACGTGCTGGTGAGCAGTCCCAACGGAATTCCGATGAAGACACCGATCGTATAGCCGATCAGAAGCCTCCTGATGGTCACGATCGAAGCTTCCGCTAGCGAGCCGTCGTTCAGTGCTCCCCAGAGATATTCTGCGACGTCGCGCGGCGAGGGCAGCAGCACATGCGACCATCGTCCGGTCATCGTGGCCGCCTGCCACAGCAGGATGAGCATCAGGAAGAACGTCGGCACCAGCACGATCCGTCTCACGCGGCGACCTCGTGCGACAGGTAACTTTTCAACGAGCCCATGACCTGCTGGGCAAGCCTCGCGACTTCTGGATCGTTGATGTCGCGCGGACGCGGTAGTGGAATGTGGAACTCCTCGCGCAACTGGCCCGGCCGTGGTGACAGCAAAACCACGCGGTCGCCAAGGCAAACCGCCTCGCGGACATTATGCGTGACCAGTATGATAGTCTTCTTGCGGCTCTGCGAAATGTCCTGAATATCCGGATAGAGTTGTTCCCGCGTCAGCGCGTCGAGCGCCGCCAGCGGTTCATCCATCAGCAATACGCGCGGATCGGGCGCAAGCGACCGCGCCAGCGCGATGCGTTGCTTCATCCCGCCCGAAAGCTCGTGCACGTAAGCATGTCTGAATTTTTCCAACCCGACGAGCTGCAGATGATGTTCGGCGATCTCGCGCTGTTGCCGCCGGGTTAGGCCCGCCGCCCGTTTCAGCCCGAACATCACGTTGCCGAGCACGTCGAGCCAGGGAAACAATGCGGATTCCTGAAACATCACCAGGCGGTGGCGGCCGGGGCCCATAACCGGCTGATCGTCCGCGAGCACGCGGCCTTCATCCGGCATGGTGAGGCCAGCTATAATGTCGAGCAGCGTGGATTTACCGCACCCGCTCGGGCCGACGAGGCAAACGAATTCACCCTCCTCGACCTGGAGCGTGACGTCATCGAGGGCATGCACCGTCGTCCGCGGTGTCTTATACCATTTGGAAACGTGCTCGACAGAAAGCTTAGCCGCGGTCGCGACTTGGAATTCGCTGCGGGTCAGCATCAAGGTTTCTCGATCAACCGCGATAAGTCTGGAGCGTCGCGCAAGAAACCGGCAGCTTGCGCGCTGGTCACGCTTTTGGTCACCACCTCGGGCGACACCTCGTTGGTGAGCACAATACGCTTCCAGCTGCGAGCCATCAAATCCGCGGACACATTGGCCCGTGTTTCGGCGATCAATTCTTCTCGCGCCAAACGCTGAGCTTCGGCTGGATTGGCTTTGATCCAGTCCGTCAGCGCCCGATGCGCTTCGACGAATTTTTGCACCAATTCTTTCTGAGTTTGAAGCACATCGCTGCGCGACACCAGCACGGTGGTGATGGCCTCCGGCTCTTCAAGCAGAACTTTGCCGCCGGCCTCGGTTTCCAACAACGAAACCCACGGTTCGACCGTCCACACGGCGTCAAGCTGCTTTTGCTTGAACAGCAGGAGCTGATCGGGGTTAGCCGTCGGTATCACCTGCGCATCGCCGCCCATCTGCGTGATCTTCAGGCCACCGGCAACCAACCACGAACGCGCAGCCACGTCCTGGGTGTTGCCGAGCTGTGGCGTCGCTATCTTCTTGCTGCGGAAATCGGCGGCGGTCTTCAGATTGGAATCGGCTTGCACCACAAGCGCCGATCCGCCATTCGCCGCTCCGGCGACGATACGAACTTCTTCGCCGCGGGATTTGGCGTAGGCGTTGATCGCCGGACTAGGCCCGACATAAGTAAGGTCGATTGATTTGGCGAAGATCGCCTCCATGGCGCTCGGGCCGGCGTTGTAGACAAACCATTCGATCGTGACATCGTTCCCAAGGCGCTGCTCGAACCAGCCCTTGCCTTGACGCGAGAGACCGTGCGCGACCAATCCCTGGATATGGGTGATGTTGGGGAAATGGCCGACGCGCAAGGTGGTTTTGGCAAATACAGGAAGCGGTGATGCCAGCAACGCAATCGCAATCGCAACCGCGCAACGCATAAGCAATGCGATTGTCCGATAGACGCGGGCGGCAAATAGAGTCGTCTTCATCGTTCTTGCCAATAGTTTGGATGCAAATTTCGTTTCATGCGTGTCAACATCATGGATCGGGCCATGAAAGCAAGAGCACGCGGAGAATAAAAATCTATTCTTTCACTATATGGCGTCGCTACAGAAGACTTACTACTACAAAAGCGCGTTGTCGAAGGGCATTTTTCTCTACCGGCGGCTTAAATAGCGAACAGAGCGTAACGCAGGGTGCGGCAATTTTTCTTTTCGGCGCTGCAGGCCAAGCTGCCGGATATTTTCGCCCTACTGGCGCCGGCTTCAATCTTTACGTAATTTCAACCCCCATCGCACATGCCCGCCGGAAATACAGAATGAGAAAAATATTTGCTCTCGTAGGCGTTGCCTCATTATTCGCTTTGTCCGATTGCGCCTCGCCGTCTACCGCCGCGGAAAAGGCGGCGACGGTGAACGCATTCCGAACCGCCCACGGGCGCACGGCGCTTCGCGACGATGCTTCGCTCGCCATGCTGGCGCAAACTCACGCCAGCGACATGGCGCGGCGGGAAGCCCTCGACCACGCCGGTTTCATGCAATCCCGGGGGCCGGCCGGCGCGCGGGCGGAAAATGTCGCTTATGGCTGCGCGGATTCGGCTTGCGCGGTCCGTATGTGGATCAATTCCTCCGGTCATCGCGCGAATATGCTTTTGCGGGATGTGAACAGCTACGGCCTGGCTTCTGCGGTCTCCAAATCGGGACGCAGGTATTGGGCGCTTGAATTGGGTCATTAATCGGCGCAGGCCCCGGGACCCAAACCGTAGCCTCGCTGGGAACCAAATACTCTGACCTGCATTTACGTCAATTCGCCCAGCGACAGGTCGAACAATGACACCTGCCGACCAGTACCGAGTGAAGGCAGCGGAGTTTTTAGCCAAGGCGCGCGGGGAAGTGGATTCGCAAGCGCGAGTCGACTTGGAACGTATGGCGCAGGGCTACTTGCGTTTGGCCGTTCTAGCCGATCAAAACAGCCATAACGATATCGTCTACGAAACCCCTCCGGAGGGCCGCTAAACTTGGTCAGGCGCGCCAGCGCCGTACGCCGCAGCACAGCCGCACAAACGCCAGGAACTTACCTCGAGTTAAAGGCGTTGCATTCCGGATCAAGCCAGCAAGGAGAAGCGTCATGCCTGTTCTTCTGATTCCCGTTCTCTGGGCCGGAGGCACTTTGTTCCTGTTGGGTGGTGGATACTACGTTATCAGTCACGTCATCCACTAAGCGTTGAACCCCCGAAGAGGAAGGCCCATCTGATTGATGGGCTCTCTTCGCGCGTCTTGACGCTGCATTTTGCTGTGTTGCAACATACGTCCTTTACGCAACATGCTTTTGCTCGGGAACTACCATTGTCCTGCCACGTTCTCTAGGCGCATTTGAACGCGCTTAGGAGGTTGTACCATGGCTCTTCGAACCTATACCTTTACGGGCTGGACCTGGTCGGCGGTGTTCGCCGGCGTGATCGCATCCCTGATCTTCCAAGTATTGTTGATCATGATCGGCTATGGCGTTGGGCTGTTGACGATTGACGTCCCCACAGCCGATAGCGCGCCGCGAGCGGTGAGCTGGGCCGTATTTGCCTGGTGGGCGGTGTCCGGTGTGATCAGCGCGTTTGTGGGCGGCTGGGTTGCCGCTCATTTCTCCGAGGCCTTCACCGCCGAAGCTCGGGCAACCCACGGCTTGATGGCCTGGGCGCTGGCTACGCTGATCGTCGTTGGCGCGGCGGGACTGGCGGCAGAGAGTTCGCTCGCCAGCAATCTCGTAGGCCCCACCGGTACCGTATTGGCCCAGTATCAGCGGCTTTCCGACGCCCGCGCACCGACGCCGCGCGCTCCTGCCACCGCCAATATCGAAGCGGCGCGACGAAATCTCGCCATAGCTATGATCGGCAGTTTCTTCGCCTTGCTGTTCGGCGCCGGTGCGGCAGTCGCCGGCAGCCAGTGGTTGCCCGAGACCATGCGGACCACCGGCGGCGTGGGCAGTCCGCGCGGTATGGGTACTCTATAGTTGGTGTAGAGGCATTGTTCGGAAGCGATCCCGCCCTAGAACGAGCGGGATCGCTTTTGCTCGCATTCTCTCAGCTCATTCTCCCCTCCGGCCAATAACAAATAACCCCGCCAAAGGCGGGGCTACTTGTTCAACTGACCGTCGACCGACAGCGTCAATCAACGCCAGAACAAAGCCAACAGAATGATGATCGGCAGCGGAATGCCGAGCAACCAGAGCAACGCACCTCGTCCGAATCCCATAGCCAGCTCCTCTAGACGATATCCACAGAGGAAAACGCATATGGATATGCATTTGTTCCGGCTTCGGCCGCATCATGCGGGAATGCTACCTTCAGATGCCTTGCCATCGGCTTATACGAATCATTCACCCTGGCAGGCGAGCTCCAGCTTTGTTGGCGATGTAAGGATCTTGAGGTCTCGTGTAATCTCGGCCGCAGAATCATGATCACAACAGAGGGTGACGATCTCATGCCGTCCAACCGATCCAACCAAAAGATGTTGCGCGGCAGCCGGCCGCGATTTCTTGCAGGAGGGTTCGCTCTTTTCGTGCTTGTTTTCGCCGGCACGGCGCAGGCTGAAACGACCCGGATCGTGGCGATCGGCGCCAGCAACACCTCCGGCCAGGCGGTCGGCGCCGGTAATGCGTGGCCGGCGCTGCTGGAACGCATGCTGAAGGCAAAGGGCTATGATGTGACCGTCGTCAACGCCGGTGTCACAGCCGAAACCAGTGCGCGGACTTTAAGCCGCGTCGACTCCGTGGTCACTCCCGGCACCAAGATTGTCATTTATGACGTCGGTGGCGGCAATGACGCGGATACCGGCGCGTCCGGCGGAACCGCGGCCAACACGGCACAAATCGCGCAACGTATTCGTGCCCGTGGCGCCGTCGCGATCAACGCGTCGAAGAAATCGATCGTCGGTACGGAAAAAAGCAACCCGTCGGCTTGGATCGCGGGCGACCCGCATCATCATATAACGGCCCAGTCGCAAGCTCGGCTCGCCGCTTCGCTGGTGCCGAAAGTCACCGCCGCCATCGGCAAGCCCAAATAATCGGTCAGCGCGGCCTTCTACTCCTCGGCCTTGAGCCCCGTGTAAGCCAGGTAGTCTTTGACGACAGCCGGGGGAACCGAGGACAGCGACTGAGCGACAAGCTTCTGCAACTCAGGCCCGCCGACCGCGCGTCCAACCGGCAAGCCGCGCCGTTCGGCGTCGGCGCGGTAGTCATTATCCTGCATCAGCCGCAGGTAGGCTTTGCGCAGAATCTCCAGCTTGTCCTCGGGTATTCCGGGCGGCCCGACCAAAGGCAGGCCGATATGGCCGGGCGCCGTTACCAGTCCAAGCAGCGCCCGGGCGTTGGCGTCTGTCACCACATCGGCGAGGACAGGCACATTCGGGAAATATGCGGACGACTGCACGATGGGCTTGAGATCCCCGGACGCGATCATGTCGGGCCGCGTATTGAGAATGCTGCCCTCGTGCGTGAAGAAGCCGTCCACTTCGCCGCGCTCAACCGCGATGAGTATGTCGTTGAATCCGGGATAACCGGTAACGACCCGGAGCGGCCAGCGTTCGGATGTCGCCAGCACGCGCGGCGCGATGGCGTTTTCCGATCGCGGCGCCAGCGCCCCAATCAGGATTTCTTTTTTCGCCAGCTTTAATTCCGGCAGCGATGTCACGCCGGTTCTGCGATGCAGCCACAGCGCATTGATGGCGCTGCCGGCGCCGCCGATATAGGAGAATTTAGTGAGGTCATAGTTGATGCCCTTCTGCGCCACGACCGTGCTCAAAAGGAATCCGCTGCGGCCGGGCATGCCGATCGTGAGGCCGTCCGGTGGGGCCATATTGTAGAGAAAATTGCCGAGAACGATGCCGCCCGCACCGGGAATATTCTTGGTGATGATGGACGGACTGCCCGGAATGTGTTTGGCGAAATATTGCGCCAGCACGCGCATCTCGCCGTCCACCCCACCGCCTGGCGGAAAGCCGGCGATGATGGTCAGCGCCTTGCCGGCATAGAATTCATCGGCAGCCTGCGCGCTGCTTATACCCGCGAGCGCGGCAACTAAGCTTAGGCAAATAACGCGGGTCAGCCGCCACATGTGAGCCACCACGCGATTGAAGTGTTTGTGTCGGCCAGCGCTAGACGTTGGCTTTTTCTTTCGCCTTCTCGCGATCGGCATATTCGACGTCGTCATAGCCATGCACGGAAATGTCGAACAGATTGCCGTCCGGATCCATGGCGCGGTATTCGGCGAAAGGACGCGTCGAGGGACGGGCCGTCATCGGCTCTTCGAATTTCTTCAGCTTCTGTTCGATGTCTTTCAAGTCTTCTACGTGGAAGCCGAAGTGATTGAAACCGCTCGGCGCGGTGTCGCCGCGATTTTTCAAGAGCGCCAGCGTGAGATAACCATCGCTCATGTAGACGGCGCCGCTGCTCTCGCTGTGGATCACCTCCAGGCCGAATACCTCGTGGTAGAATTTGGAAAGTTTTGCGGGGTCCTTGGTCTTGATCGCTAAGTGACGGATTTTCGGCATGAATCCTCCGCTGCTCGTTTGGTTTGTTGTTAATTGATCGTGACAGAGCCCCTAGTGCCGGTCAACTTAGATACCGCCGGATAGGCGTGCGGCATCGCTGATCGGCTCGCGATAATTGACAACGGTCAACGTCTGTCGTGTTGGAAAATATCTTCTCGGACAAGCTGGAGCAGGACTTGGAGATTTTCCGCCGCCGCTAAGGCCGAGTCGCTCACGGCTAGCGGAATGCGCAGGCACACCCCATCTGGCGTGGAACAGGCCTGACGCGAAGGAACATCCCATGGACGAACGCACTAAAGTTACCGCGAAATCCAAAGCCCCGCGACAAGAAACCGCCGACCCGCTGTTTCAGTCCTATAAGCTCGGCCCGTTTAATCTGCCGCACCGGATGGCGATGGCGCCGTTGACCCGCTCGCGCGCCGGCCAGCCCGGCAACGTGCCGACGCCGCTGGCGGCTTGCTATTACGCACAGCGCGCCTCGGCCGCGCTCATCGTCAGTGAAGCCACGCAGGTCTCAATGCAGGGCCAAGGCTATGCCTGGACGCCGGGCATTCACAGCCGCGAGCAGGTCGAGGGCTGGAGGCGGGTGACCGAGGCGGTGCACGAAGCCGGCGGGTTGATCTTCAATCAGCTCTGGCATGTCGGGCGCATCTCGCATCCGGCGCTGCAGCCCGACCAGATGCTGCCGGTGGCGCCTTCCGCCATTACGCCGCAGGGTCAGGCTTTCATCGAGAATGAGCGGGGCGAAGGACAGTTGGTTCCGTTCGTGCGCCCGCGGGCGCTGCAGATCGAAGAGATGCCCTATGTGGTCGCCCAATATGCGCGTGCCGCCAAGAATGCCCAGGCGGCGAATTTCGACGGCATCGAGATTCATTCCGCCAACGGCTATTTGCTCGATCAGTTCATCAACTCGAAGACCAATCAGCGCACCGACACTTATGGCGGCTCGGTGCAAAACCGCGCGCGGCTGCTGTTCGAAGTCGCCGAGGCGCTTTCGCCGATCTGGGGGCCGGACCGCATCGGGGTGCGGCTATCGCCGCTCGGCGCTTTCAACGATATCGGCGATGATGATCCGGAAGCGACCTTCGGCTACATCGCGGAAAAACTCAGCGATTATAAATTCGCCTATCTGCACATCGTCAATCCGGGACTGGCGGCGATGGAGAAGGGCCAGGAACCGGATGCGCGGGCGCTGCGCATGGTCGATCTGATCCGCAGCAAATATCGCGGGACGCTGATGGTGGCCGGCGGCTTCGATCGCGACAGCGCCGAGGCATGGCTGGAAAAGGGCAGGGCGGATTTAATCGCCTTCGGCCGCAAGTTCCTTGCCAATCCGGACCTGCCGGAACGGCTAAAGTCGCGCGCGCCGCTCAATGCGGACGATCCCTCCACCTATTACGGCGGCGGTGCCAAAGGCTACACCGATTATCCTACGCTGGCGCAGGATCGCGGCGAGCAGCCGAAGTCCTGTGTGGACGATCGCTGGCGGTGATGATCCGCTACATCACGTCCGGCACGTCCATGCCGGCTTCGGGCGGGCCGTCGTAGAGCCTCGGCTCCATGCGGGATGCCGCGCCCTCGCGCCGCATGGTTTCCTCGAATTCTTGGCGGATGAACGGATCCTCCAGGTGATAGGGAATGGCATTGCCGCCCTTGTTCACGTCGATGGCCCAAACGTCGCGCATGGCTTCGCCGGGGCGGCCGGCCTTGAGCGCGGGATGATTGTTGGGGCCGTGCCACGCCGCGAGCCGCAGTCCGCCTTTGCTGATGCCGAAATGCTGGTGGAACCAGTCGCCGCTCATCGGCGCGGCGGAGACGATGCCGACCGGCTCATAATCCTGCCGCAGCACTTTGTCAGCGTGGCCGTCTTTCCAGGGCGTACGGCCCAGCGCTTCCGGCCAGGTATAAGTGTAGCCCTTGCCTTCCACGGCGATCAGCACCGCGGTGGAATGATGCTTGTGCGCCTTTGAATAACGGCCGGTCTCATGCTGGCCAATGAAGGTATAGAAGCGGTTGCCCGCCATCATCGGCTCGACGCGCCGGTAGCCAGGCGACCGGCGGTTGTCCAACGGCAATTCGGTGTTGATGATGTCGGGAATCAGATTGGTGCGGCGCATGGCGAGCCCGCGCACAGGATCCGGTTCGATGTCGTCCTTGGGCCTGAAGTAATCCTCCGCGCCGGAAAAGCGGTCGGTGAAGACGTACGGACAGTTGAAGACGAAATCGGTGTTGTCGATCAGGTTGATCTGGTTGGGCGCCGAAGTGCCGCACAGCAGCAGCACCGGCGAGCTTGCCGCATTGACGATGCGGTGATGGGCATTGAGCGGAATGGTGAACAGCGATCCCTTCTGCCATTCGAAGACGTGACGCTTGCTCTGGCCGTCCTGCCAGACTTCAGTACTGCCGCGGCCTTCGACGACAAGGACGATCTTCTCGTAGAGGTGGCGCTCCGCATGCAGCGCGCCCGCGCCGGGCACCTCCACCAGATACATGCCCCACAAACCTTCGGTGCCGTAGAGCTGGATGTAAGAGCCGCGGCCGCCGAGCCGTTTCCACGGCGCCATCGGTAGGTCTTGCACCCGGCGCACACCGATGCCGCGAAACACCGGCACGCCTTCCGCTTCCATGAAGCGGTCGTAAGGCATTTGCGGACGCTTGAAGCTGCCGGAACCGGCATTCTCGCCGGCCTTGGGTTCGTGCCAATGTTTCTGATCGGTCTTGTCGTGCACGCACTATCCGCCATTCTCGGCGGCGCGCAGCTTGCGCATATAATCGAGCAAATCGGGCGGAGCGGCGGCGATCTTGTTGATCGCGTCGAGAACGGTGGCGCCGTCGACGGGGCTGACTTCCACGCGAATCTTGGCGGCCTCGGCGAGATAGTCCGCATCCTTGTGCACGGCGAGAAAGGCTTCCTGCAGAGCCTTGGCGCGGTCGGCCGGCACGCCCGGCGGCGCGACGAAGGGCCGTGACATAATATAGGACAGCTCCGCCAATTCGATCAGCGCCCGGGCATGATCGTTCGGCGCCAATTCACGCGCGGTCGGCACATCGGGAAACATCGGATGCCGCGTGGTCCGCGCGAACTGCGCGAGAAAGCGCATGTCGCTGCCGGGTTTGAGCCATTCCGGCTTCAACGACGTGATCGAAGAAAGATCGGTGGTTCGGCCGTTCACTTCGTTGCGCTCCAGCGCGAGGAAGATGGCGCCGTTATCGGGATAGCCGGCAACCAGCTTGAAATTGAGACCGAGGACATCACGCAGAAGAATGGGCACATCCGTGCCGGACGACCCTTCCCCGCTTACTCCAAGGGTGATGGGTGGACCGCCGGGCCGGCGCGCCTCTTCGATCGTCTTCACCGGCGCGTCCTTACGCACCACGAGGATATAGGCGTCGTTGGAAAAGTCCGACGACGAGCCTAGCCAAATGAATTTACGCGGGTCGAACTGCACGCTGGAATTGCCGCCGAGTATGGCCAGCAGCGGCATGTCGCGCGCGAACATGCCGATAGTGGTCCCGTCCTTCGGGGCGACGTTATAGAGATAATTGGCGGCACGCAGACTGCCGGCGCCGGCCATGTTCTGCACCACGACCGCGGGACTGCCCGGAATGTATTTGCCGAGGTAGCGCCCCAACAGGCGCGAAAACACGTCATAACCGCCGCCTGGTCCATAGCCGACGATCAGGTTGACAGTCTTGCCCTTGTAGAAATCGGAAACCGCGTCGGCGCGCGCCGGAGACGAAATCAGCGCGAGAACGGTCAGAAATGCCGCGGCACTTCGTGTCAGCATGTTCCCTCCTTGGCCGACCACTGCGGGCGGTCCGGAGGCAATTGTAGGCCCGGCTCGGTACCGCCGCCAAGCGTGCGCGGCGCCTCATCGGGACGCGAGATGCCCGCCAGCTTCGAACGCCAAGCGTCTATTTCGGTCGCCACCTTCCCTCGCCGAAGACATAGGTCGCGTTGGTTTTCTCTCGAAAGCCATGGCCCGCCACCCACTCCATGACGCGAACCGACACCTGCTCCTTGTCGACATGGATCAGGTTGTAACTGTTTCCCTCGCCCCTAATGCGCGTTGAAATCGCCGTGCCGGCATGCAGGACGAGGACCGAACCGCCGTCTTCCATCTCGGCGAAGCTCCCGCTCAGGGCGCGGTGGTGGTGGCCTGACAGCAGCAGATGCACCCCGGCATTTGCAATCGCCTGCAGCGCGAGGCGCGACCGGCCGGCAAGATCGAGCAAGGCGTTGCCGCTTGGCGCCGCCAGCGGGTGATGCGTCACCAGGATTTTAAAAACGCCCCCGGGCACGTCACGAAAAACGCTCCCGATTTGCGCGATCTGTTGCAGGGAAATGCGGCCGTTCTTCCGCGAAAACCCGCGAGCGGTATTGAGGCCGAGCACCGCAATCTCGTCGTCGCGAAAGAAGCTGCCAGAATGGCCGACGGGGGTAACGTAGCGGTGGAATTTCGACAGCGGCGTCAGAAAGCGGACGAACACGTTGTAAAGCGGGATGTCGTGGTTGCCGGGCACCACGAGCTTTGGATGCGCAATACGATCGAGAAATCGACGGGCTTCGGCGAACTCGGCGTGGCGGGCACGCTGCGTGAAATCGCCGCTGAGCGCGACCAAATGCGGATGATTTTCGTTCACGCTGGCAAGGAGGTCCTCCGCGACGCTGAGACTATGCCGCCCGAAATGAAGATCGGAGATTTGAGCGATGGTGCGCATGGCAACTGTTAAGCTTCCGCTGCGGCTGGGACGAATACGCGCAACGCCCCTGGTCTGATGCGATAATGCAATGGCGAACGGATCATTTCGATTTCACCATCGAGCGCGACCAAGAGCCGCCTGCCATGCGAACCGATATCGACGGCGGGAAGGATGACGATACGCAGGTCGCCAGGCTGAAGAAGCCCGATAACGCAGCGAAAGGCGAGCCACAGCAGCGCCGCTAGGCTTTGTTGCCTGGCGATGTAGAGGCAAAGCCGGCCTTCATCCAGCCTCTCACGGCTGCCAAGCGCCGTGCCGCTGAGCTGATACTTATTGTTGCCAACGAATACGCATGGGCTTCGGCACGGCTCCGCCCAATCCTCACCGCGGATCGAAAGCCGGTGGATGGGAAAATTCCGAAACGCCGTCAGGCCGGCCAGGATCATCGCCGGCCATTTTGGCAATCCGGCGCGGCGCATCCGTTTTTCGCGATCGATCACCAGATACGGATAGATGCCGATCGATGAGTTGTTGATGAATAGGCGGCCGTTGACCTCGCCGGCGTCGACAGGACGTGCCTCGCCGGCGGCGATGACCGCGATCGCTTCTTCCATAGCCAGCGGTATCTTCATATCCTTGGCAAAGTGATTGAGTGTCCCGAGCGGAATGATCCCGAGCGGAACGCCGCTGCCGGCTAGGACGCCGGCCACCGTGCTGATGCTGCCATCTCCGCCGCCAACGATGACCGCGTCAATCTCGCCACGGGTCGCTTTCTCCACCGCGCGTTCCGCAACGGAGCGCAAATCCGCGCCGGAGAAAAATTCCAAACTGGCCGATATGCCGTGCTTATCAAAAGCGACTTGCAACGCGCCGCGAAGCTGATCGCGGCCTTCTCCATCCGTCTTGCCGGAAAAAGCGTTCAGCAGGACGCTTACGCGGTGCGGTTTCAAGTTTGCCTCGTCGGCCGTGGTTGGTGCTAACGCGCGGTCGCGGCGAATGTTCAGGCTCACCGCTTTTCCGGAGGCTCAACCCGGCCTCGTCGCTGCAGCCTCGTCATGAGGGCCCAGCATCCCATTGCCCAGGCCGAGCCAATACACCAGCCGGCAAGGACATCGGTTGGATAATGCACTCCGAGATAGACGCGGCTGATGCCAACCAGAAGCGTGAGCGCTATCCCGACGGTGACAAAGTAAATACCGAGGCGCCGCGAGGGAGTCGTCCGCGCCAGAAGCGCCGCGAGCGTGAGATAGGTGATGGCTGAGATCGCCGCATGGCCGCTCGGGAAACTTGCGGTGAAGACCCTTGCGGCAGGCGCGACGAAATCCGGCCGCGGCCGGGCAAAGCCCAGCTTGAGCAAACTATTCATCGCAATACCGCCGAGCACGGCGGCAAGCATCAGCCACGCGGCGGCGCGCTTGCGGACGAGCAGCAAATATCCCGCTATCGCAAACAACATGATGCCGAGAACGGCGTAGCTTCCCAACGCCGTGATGTCGCGCGCCATTTCCTGCACCCAGGGCGGTCCGATGGGTGTGGATGTATCGCCGGCGCGGAACGCGAGGATCACATAACGGTCGAAGGCAGAGGTGGAGCCCTCCATAACCTCATCGGCGATGAGGCCGAATATAAGGAGCAGCCCGGCAACGACGAGAACAGACACGAGCTGGCGGGTTTCCGCCTGCCACAGTTTTCCGATGCCTTGCCAGATGTGTTGCATGCGGCGCCCCGATGAGGGGCCGACCTTAGCAGAAAAGCGCCTTTAAGACCTGCGTCTTCGCTCTGTCCCTCACGCTCCCGGATCGCTGGCATTGGGGAAGAACAACTGCTGGCCGTCGATCTTGTAGCCGGCAATTTCCTTCTGCCCTTCCGGTGAAATCAGGTAGTCGATGAACTGCTGGCCAAGCTCCTTCTTCACGTTCGGATGCTTGGCCGGATTCACGAGGATGACGCCATACTGGTTGAACAGCTTGGTATCGCCTTCCACCGCGATGACGAGATCGCCCTTGTTCTTGAACGAGATCCAGGTGGCGCGGTCGGAAAGCGTATAGGCACCCATGCCCTGTGCGGTATTGAGCGCCGCGCCCATGCCCTGGCCGATCTCGCGATACCAAGCGCCTTTGTCCTTGGCGATATCGATGCCGGCGGCCTTCCACAGATCGAGCTCGGCAATATGCGTACCAGAGCGGTCGCCGCGGGAGACGAAGGGCGCGGCCTTTTGCTTGATCGCAGTGAGCGCAGCGGCGATGTTCTTGCTGCCCTTGATGCCAGCGGGATCGCTCGCCGGGCCGACCAGTACGAAATCATTATACATCACCGGGAAGCGCTTCACGCCGCCGCCTTCGGCGACGAATTTTTCCTCCAGCGCCTTGGCATGGACGAAAGCGACATCGGCATCGCCACGATTCGCGGTATCGATGGCTTGGCCGGTGCCTTGCGCCACCACTTTTACGTCGATGCCGGTCTTGGCCTTGAAGAGCGGCAGCAGGTAGCCGAACAGCCCGGAATCCTGGGTCGAGGTCGTGGAGGCAACGACGATGGATTTGTCCTGGGCGCGGGCGGGCGAAGCGAGCAATATGACGAGCGGTGCAAGGACCAGTATAAATCGACGCGTGAGCATGTCGGTATCCTCCGGTCACACCAGCAATTCGCCGGCGATGAATTTTTTGCCTTCGTCGGTATGCGGTGCGGTGAAGAAATCTGATGCGGCTGCGTTCTCAACAACGCGTCCGCGATGCAGCAGCACGATCTCTCCCGCCAGCCGCCGCGCTTCCCCGAGATCGTGGGTCGACATCACGACCTTGATGCCGCGGGCAGAGACGGCGCGGACAACGTCTTCAATGGCTTTGGTCGCCGCGGGATCGAGGCTCGCGGTCGGCTCATCGAGAAAAAGCACGGCGGGGTTTTTCGCCAGCGCGCGGGCCAGCGCCAGGCGCTGCTGCTCGCCGCTCGAAAGTTTTCGCGCCGGTCGCTGGGCAAGATCGGCAAGCCCAACCGATGCCAGCAGATCCGTGCACCGTTCCGCGCGCTGTAAACGCGGAACGCCCGCGGCGGCGAGCGCATAACGCACGTTTCCCCCGGCGCTGCGGCGAAGCATGACGGGGCGCTGGAACACGATGGCGCAGTGTTCCGGCGTGACATCCGCGCGGCCGCCCCAGGTCAGCCGCCCGCGCGAGTGCTTGATCAAACGCATGGCGACACGGAGCAGGGTGGTCTTGCCCGCGCCATTTGGCCCAATGAGGATGGTGGGTGCGCCAGGCGCGAGCCTCAGCGAGATGTGGTCGAGGATTGTCACCGCGCCGGCGACGACGCCGACGTCATCGAACACAATCGGAAGATCGGACGAGGGTGCGCGCATGCTGCTCAACCCGCGACCGCTTCGCCGGCGCGCCGCACCGCCCAGGCCAGCGCGTTGATGACGACGACGATTGCGATCAGCACCGCGCCCAGTCCCAGCGCCAGGGAAAGATCGCCTTTCGAAGTTTCCAGCGCGATGGCTGTCGTCATCGTTCGCGTGAAGCCGTCGATATTGCCGCCGACGATGATGATGGCGCCGACTTCCGCCGCCGCGCGACCGAAGCCCGCCAGCAACGCCGTAACCAAACTAAAGCGCGCATCCCAGATCAGCGTGGTGACGCGGCCGAAGGCGCCGACGTTCATCGCCGCGAGTTCATCCTGATATTCGCTCGCGAGGTCTTCGATGGTTTGCCGCGCCAGCGCCGCGATGATCGGCGTCACCAGAACCGTCTGCGCGATCATCATCGCCTGCGGCGTGAACAACAGACCCCAGGAACCGAGCGGGCCGGACCGCGACAGCAGCAGATAGACCGCGAGTCCGACGACCACCGGAGGCAGTCCCATCAGCGCGTTGAGCGCGACAATCGCCGCCTCGCGGCCGGGAAACCGCACCAGCGCGACAAAAGCGCCGAGCGGCACGCCGATGACTGCTGCCATGGCGACCGCGGACAGACTGACGATGAGCGACAGCCGCACAATGCCGATCAGCACCGGATCCGCGGAAAAGATGAGCTGCAACGCCGAGGCGTTTTCCAATAGGCGTCCTCCTGGCGCAAAGACTTGCATTTCATTCTTTTTTGGGCAATTTTTGTAGCAAATGCATAAATCTGCAGGTTTACGCATATGCCTGAGCTTTTGACCACCGAGGAAACGGCGACTTATCTGCGCCTGAGCGAGCGCAAGCTGTATGAGCTGGTGGCGAATGGCGCCGTTCCCTGCAGCAAGGTCACCGGCCGTTGGCTATTTCCGAAGGCGGCACTGGACCGGTGGGTGTCATCGGGTCTGAACGCTTCCGCTGCGCTGGCCCAGGCACCAAGGCCGCCGATCATCGGTGGCAGTCACGACCCGCTGCTGGAATGGGCATTGCGGGAAAGCGGCTGCGGGCTTGCAAGTTTGCCGGAAGGCAGCGAAACGGGCCTTCGCCGTCTGTCGCGCGGCGAGGTGATGGCGGCGGCGATCCATATGCATCGGCTCGAAGGCGACGACGATGGGGCGAATATTGAGGCGGTGACCCATGCGCCCGGGCTGCACGATGCGGTGGTCATCGCCTTTGCGCGGCGCGAGCAGGGCCTTGTTGTCGCCGCCGGCAATCCGCTGCAACTCGGCGATATCGCTTCCGCGCTTCGGCGCGGCCTGCGCGTGGCGCAACGTCCCGCAGGCGCCGGCGCGCAGCTTCTCCTTCTCTCATTACTAAGCCGTGCCGGCCTGGCAGCAGAGAGCGTCGCGAAACCAAGCCCGCTCTGTCCGACCGGGCCGGACCTTGCGCAGGCCATCCGTTCCAATCGCGCGGATTGCGGCATCGCCAGCCGCTCCGTTGCCCGCGCGGCGGGCCTCGATTTCGTTCCCCTACTTTGGGAGCGGTTTGACCTTGTGCTGCATCAGCGCGACTATTTTCTTCCTGGGCCGCAGGCGCTGTTCGGCTTTTTGCAATCGGACGCATTTCGCCGGCAAGCCGCCGAATTGGAAGGCTACGACGTCACCGAGGTTGGCAGGGTCCGCCTGGTCAACTAAGAAGAGGCCGGCATTACGGTGCCGGTAGGCTGAAGGAGCACAGCGCGCTATGCGCGCGTCTTTAATGTAAAGGATGCGTGCGCCTAAAAGAGAGCTGGAGGGGTGGCCGAGTGGCTGAAGGCGCACGCTTGGAAAGCGTGTTTACGGGAAACCGTAACGTGGGTTCGAATCCCACTCCCTCCGCCAGTCCTTCCGCGCGCAACCTTCTCTGCTGGCTTCCGAGCGCGCATAGAAGCCCAATAACCACAGCCGTGGCGCGCAAACCTCCGCGCTGCAACAGGCGGGCCCAGACTCAAACTCTGTCTCTCCGGCCGTTTGTCTCCAAACCTCATGACTTTGCGGATTTAGTACGGAACTCGTACTAGATTCATATTGCTGCAATTTTCTGGTTACGAACCTCTGCACTTTCGAAAGTTCATGCTGAGGAGGACAGCTGCGACCAGTCGGATTTCTACCCATCGGAGTTGCCGCCGTCGCTGTTTGACTAAGCCAGACCGCGCTTTTTCCCGCCCCTCGTGGTCGGGATACCAGCGTTACAAGAGCCGTGGCTGCCTGCCAGATCGTTGTTATGGCGGGATTCTACGTTCCCGCTTTCAATCAATACATAAGAAGTACGTATTCCTGCGTACTTCTGTATCGACGGTTGTGAGTAACTTGTTAAGGACCCCGTCGCATCGTCCGCCTGCCTGTTGCTCATAGTTTTTCGTAACACGTGATGGGCGCGTCGTTACGAGTTCAACTTTGAACAATGGGATCACATGCAAACAAAAGGCTCGGCCTTTTTGTGCCGGCTAGCCGTCGCCGGCCTCGTCGCCTATCCGTTTGCCGCCCTTTCCCAGACAGTGGCGCCGAGCCAGGTGACGCCGCAGAGTCTGCGGCCGGCGGCACCGACCGCGCCAAGTGGCCTGGAACTTTCGGGCGACGCGGAGTTACAGGTCCCGGCCGGGACCGCGCGCTTGAGCTTCCTCGTCGGGCGCCTCGTGGTCGAGGGCGCTTTTCCCGAGTTGGAGAGCGAGACCCGCTCTCTCGCCGAGGCCGTCGAAAGGCACCGTGTTACCGTCGCCCAGATCTACGAGTTCGCCAATGCGCTGGAACAGGCCTATGCGCGTGCCGGCTATGTCCTTGCGCGGGTCACGGTGCCGCCGCAGAAGCTGAAAGATCGCGGCGCCGTGCGGATCGTTGTCGTCGACGGCTTCATCGAAAACGTGCAAGTCGACAATGTGCCGGACCGGGTGCGGGTGCTGGTCACCAGCCGCATGGCTTTGCTTGTCGGCCAACGGCACATCAAGCTCGACGAGATCGAGCGGCGCCTGCTGACGGCCGGCGACGTGCCGGGACTGCGGCTGAAGAGCACGCTGGCGCGCGGCAAGACCCTCGGCGGCGCGCTGCTGGTGCTCGAGGGCACGCATCGGCTGGTGAGCGCGGCGGCCAGCATCGACAACCATCTGCCGTCTTCGCTGGGGACCTGGAGCTACGGCGCCAACATCGCGCTCAATTCGGGCTTTGGCTTCGGCGAGCAGTTCTACGCCTCGACACAATCGGGCGGCGATCCGACCCGGCTTACCTCGCCCTTGCGGGTGCTCGGCTTCGGCGCCGTCTTGCCGCTCGGCCTCGATGGCTGGACGCTCAACCCGGAATATACCAGTTCGCGCAGCCAGCCGGAGCCGGTGGATGGCGGCCTCGCCAGCGTCGGCCAGTTCCAGCGCTTCGCGCTGCGGACTTCCTATCCACTGATCCGCACGCGGACGAACACTTTTATCCTCACCGGAGCTTTCGAATACATCAATCAGAACGTCGCCCTGCCGCTGTTTGAGACCGACCTCAACAGGGACCGCTACGGCGTGCTCCGCGCCGGCGCGGCTTACGAGAGCGGGTTGCCCTGGCCGGGCGCGGCGCTGCAGTCCTCGGCGACTTTTTCGCATGGCACCGGCGGGCGCGATCGCGCCGATGCGGAAGCTTCCGGCATTCCCCTATCGCGGCTGGGCGCCGGGCCGCTCTTCACCAAGGCTAATGTCGATGCGCACCTCACCCAAGCGCTGCCCGCGGAGTTCCGCTTCGACCTGATCGGCCGCGCCCAAGCCTCTTTCGGCAAACCGCTGCTGGTATCGGAACAGTTCTCCCTCGACGGTCCGCAGGCCGTTTCCGCCTATCCGAGCGGAACGCTGAACGTCGACCAAGGCGGCACTTTGCGCGGCGAGCTGAGCCGACCTTTCGCGCTGCCCGGCGCCGGCGCCACCCTAATCCTAACGCCCTACGGTTTCGGCGTCTTCGGAACCGGCCGTTTGGTCGAACCGACCGTCGTCGAGCTTGGTGTGGTTCACGGCGGCGCCGTCGGCGTCGGCCTGCGCAGCGGTATCGACGTGCCGGGCGGAGATCAGGGCGTGACCGTCGGCCTCGAAATGGCGCGGCAGTATTCCAACCTGCCAAATCTCCCGCAGGCTTGGCGCGCCAATGTCAGTATGAACATTCGTTTTTGAGAACGACAGCCTTTCCGGTAGCGGGGTAGTTTCGATCAAGCGCGCGCTGCCAGGCATAGGCCGCGAATGCGGACAATTGGTTTGGCTGACCGGCACTCTCGTTAAGAGCATCAGGCGCAAGCTTCGTCGGCTGAGGTTTGTTTTGGTTCATCGCGCTCCTCCATGTCGGCGTGATTCAAACAGATCCAGGACCTTTTTTCGGAAATGACCGAAATGCTGGAAAGGACCGGTACGTTTTGCGTTATCTATTCGGTTCGGTCGCCTACGGCTCGCTCGCGCTCGCGCTAGGCGGCGCGTCGCCGACTCTGGCGCAGAGTGTACTGCCGCAGGGCGGCTCCGTCGTCGGCGGCAGCGCTACGATCGGAACGCGCGCGAATAACGGCGTGACGATCAACCAAAGCTCGCCGAACGCCGTCATCAATTGGAACTCTTTTTCGATCGGCCGGCCGAATACGGTTACCTTTAATCAGTCGAGTTCGAGCTCGGCGACCCTCAACCGGGTGACGGGCAACACGCATTCGACCATCGCCGGGGCGCTGCGGGCCAATGGACAGGTCTATCTCGTCAATCCGAACGGCATCGCGATCACCTCGAGCGGCACGGTCGATGTCGGCGGCGGTTTCGTCGCCTCAACGCTCGGGATCAGCGACGGCGACTTCATGGCCGGCAAGCGCACGTTCACCGGCAGCGCCAGTTCGGCCGCGGTCCGCAATGCCGGCAAGATCAAGGTCGGGAGCGGCGGTTTCGTAGGACTGCTTGGCGGCACGGTCTCGAACGCGGGCAGGATCAATGTTCCGCTCGGTAAGGTCGGGCTGGGCTCGGGCGAATCGATCGCTCTCGACATCAACGGCGACGGCTTCATGCAGGTCGCGGTGCCCACGGCCGCCACATCCGGCAATCGCAGGGCGCTCGTCGACGTCTCTGGCCGGATCACGGCGGCTGGCGGAACAATTGAACTCAAGGCGGCGACGGTCAAAGGCGCGATCCGCGACGTCGTAAACGTCTCCGGCACTCTCTCGGCCCGCTCCGTTTCCGGCCGCTCCGGCGCGATCGTGCTTGATGGCGGCGAGGGCGGCAACGTCACCGTCGCTGGCAAGCTCGATGCGTCGGCCGGCAGGAAAGCCACGGCGACCAACGGCGGCGTCATCAGCCTCACGGGCCATCGCGTCGCCATCGCCGACAAGGCGAGCGTCAGGGCGACCAGCAAGAGTGCCAAGGGTGGTGCGATCGGCATCACCGGCGCGACTGTGTCGGTCGGTGCCGCGAGGATTGACGCCTCCGGCGCAACCGGCGGCGGCACCATTTTGATCGGCGGCGGACCGCAAGGTACGGGCGCGCTTGCCCATGCGGACGCGGTCAGCATCGCGTCGGGGGCGACGATCAAGGCCGATGCGACACGAGACGGCAACGGCGGCACCATCGTCGCCTGGTCGGATGGGGCAACCAGCGTCAGGGGTCTGCTCACCGCCGTGGGCGCCGGCCTCGGCAACGGCGGCATGATCGAGACCTCGGGTCATTACCTCGACATAGCCGGCATTGCCGTGAGTGCGGCCGCGCCGCTTGGCCGCGCAGGAACGTGGCTTCTCGATCCCTTCGATCTGACCGTCAGCACCGCCGCCACGACGGCCACTCAGTCCCCGGCCGGAACCTGGATACCGAACGCGGGCGGCAGCGTCGTCCTCAATACCGACATCAACGCTGTGTTGAATGCCGGTACCAACGTCTTGCTGCAAACCAGCGGCACGCCCGGCGGCACGGGATTGGGCGACGTCAACGTGAATGCCGCGCTGTCGTGGAACACCAACACCACGCTCACGCTCACCGCCTCAAACAACGTCAACATCAACGCCAACATCACCGCGACCGGCAACACGGCCGGGCTGGTCATCAATCCCAACTCTACGATCGGCATCGTGCCGGCAAGCGGAACCGGCGTATTCAATCTCCACAATGCATCGGTCACCCTGTCGGGCGCGAATCCGAGCCTCTCCATCGCGGGCATTGCCTATACGGTGATCAATAGCCTGGGGGTGGCGACGGACGCGACGACACCGCCGGCGACGCCGTCGCTCCAGGGATTGGCCTCGGCCAACCTGGCCGGGCATTACGCCCTCGGCAGCAATATCGACGCCACCGCAACCTCCGCGTGGAACGCCAACACCGGCTTCACGTCGATCGGAACGGTAGGCGTTCCCTTCAATGGCACGTTCGACGGGCTCGGTCACACCATCAGTAATCTCACCCTCAATCAGCCAGCCACCGCCGATATCGGTTTGTTCGGATCCACGGGTATGGCTTCCGTCATTCGGAATGTGGGGCTGGTCGGCGGAAGCGTGATCGGTCTCAGCAGCGCCGGCGGGTTGGTGGGAAGCAACACCGGCACGGTCAGCAATAGCTACAACACGGGCAATGTGAGCGGCGGCAGCAGCCTCGGCGGGTTGATGGGAAGCAACACGGGCACGGTCGGCAACAGCTACGCCACCGGCAACGTGAGCGGTACCAGCAGCCTCGGCGGGTTGATGGGTAGCAACACGGGAACGGTCAGCATCAGCTTCGCGACGGGCAACGTGAACGGCACGAGCAGCCTCGGCGGGTTGATGGGAAGCAGCACGACAGGCACGGTGAGCAACAGCTACGCGACGGGCAACGTAACGGGCACGACCAGCGTCGGTGGGTTGATGGGAAGCAGCACAGGGCCGGTCGTCAACACTTATGCCACCGGTGCCGTGAGCGGAACGACCAGCGTCGGCGGGCTGATGGGAAGCAGCTCAGGTCCCGTCAGCGACAGTTACTGGAACATCGAAACATCGGGTCAGCCGACATCACCAGGTGGCACCGGACTAACCACCGCCCAGATGCAACAATCGGCCAGTTTCCACTTATGGGACTTCGCCAACACGTGGACCATCACCAACGGGGTCACCAACCCGCTGCTGCAATATTTCATGACACCTCTCACGGTGACGGCCAACGACGCCATCAAGACTTACGACGCGCTGGCATTTTCCGGCGGAAACGGCGTGACTTATTCCAGCACCTCCAACGGCAACCTGCTCGGTACGGTGAGCTACAGCGGTACCTCGCAGGGCGCCATCAATGCCGGGGACTATGTCATTACCCCAGGCGGACTCTCTTCCACCGGCCAACTGGGGTACGTCATCAGCTACGTCAGCGGCACGCTGACAGTCGCCGGACGGCCGCTCACGGTCACGGCGGATGCCCAGTCCCGCCTCTATGGCGCCGCCAACCCGGCGCTGACCTACGCGAGTTCCGGTCTTGTCAACGGCGATACGCTGTCCGGGCTGCTCGCCACTTCGGCGACGGCCACTTCTAATGTCGGCGGCTATGGCATTACCCAAGGCACGCTCGCCGCGTCCGCGAACTACGCGCTCACTTATGTCGGTGCGAACCTCGCCGTGACGGCGGCGCCGCTCACGGTGACGGCCGATGCGCAGTCCCGCCTCTATGGCGCCGCCAATCCGGCGCTGACCTACGCGAGTTCTGGCCTCATCAACGGCGATACGCTGTCCGGCCTGCTCGCCACTTCGGCGACGGCCACTTCTAATGTCGGCGGCTATGGCATCACCCAAGGCACGCTCGCCGCATCCGCGAATTACGCGCTCACTTATGTCGGTGCGAACCTCGCCGTGACGGCAGCGCCGCTCACGGTCACCGCCGATGCGCAGTCCCGCCTCTATGGCGCCGCCAATCCGGCGCTGACCTACGCCAGTTCCGGTCTTGTCAACGGCGATACGCTGTCCGGCCTGCTCGCCACTTCGGCGACGGCCACGTCCAATGTCGGCGGCTATGGCATCACCCAAGGCACGCTCGCCGCATCCGCGAATTACGCGCTCACTTATGTCGGTGCGAACCTCGCCGTGACGGCGGCGCCGCTCACGGTCACGGCGAGCGCGCCGGCGGTGGCGTTCCCAAGCGATTTCACGTCGAATGATTTTCCCTGCAATAGCGACAACGGCTTCGTATCGGCAAGTTCCGCTGCGGGTCCGGACGGGTCGACCCGCACACCCGTGGGGATATTGGAGAGTCTCAATCGATACAGTTATGCCGATCTAACCGGCGCGAAAGCCACATCTTGCAAACTCAGTTTCTCGCAAAAGAGGTGAATCAAATGAGCCGAATGATGATGAAGTCAGGTATGTCTTTTCGTGCCGGGGTTTTGGGAGCGATCGTTTATCTCGGCCTCGGGTCGCTAGCCGTCGCCCAGTCGCCGAAGTCCGCTATTCCCGCACCGACGGCCAAGTCCGAAGCTCCGCGTCCCGTAAACGCAGAGCCGACCACCACCTTGGCTAGCTTTGGCGATTGGAGCTTGCGCTGCCAGCGCCTCGGCAGCGACGCGGAAGCGCAGCGCGTGTGTGAAGTGACCCAGCAAATTCGCGTGCAGGACCAGCAAAATCCGGTAGCGGAACTTGCCATCGGACATTTGAAGAAGG
Source organism: Alphaproteobacteria bacterium (assembly GCA_034668825.1). GTDB lineage: Bacteria > Pseudomonadota > Alphaproteobacteria > Rhizobiales > Xanthobacteraceae > CANKHA01. The sequence goes on from JAXDOR010000031.1 coordinate 26,397, forward strand.
CCGATCCACTACGTCTGACAGTTGCCGTCCCGGTGAATGTCACCTTTTCCAACCCGCCAGGCTTCTCGGCCGACGGCAAGGCGCAGGAGCTACTCGATCTCGGCTGGCGTAAATGCCTGCCCGGAGGCTGCATTGCCGATGCGGTCCTGAAGGACGACGTGCTTCGCCGCTGGAAAATTCAGACAAGCGCTGGACGCATCACATGGACGGACGCCACAGGGCGCGATCTCGCGATCGGGCTATCATTCCGCGGTCTATCTCAGGCACTCGATGCCTTGAGCAAGGAGCTATAAGATAGGTCCCGCTCTATTAGGTCCAATCACATTCAGGATTCTCAGCGGGGTTAAAGTACTGATTCATTGCGTTCCGGCTCGATGATTCGGGACGATGCCAATGGTCAGCGATATGAACTATCAGATGCGCAGTGGTGACGGATTGCAGACTTCTTGCCCGGTAAAACCAGCGATCCCGGTCGCACTGGCAGCGACAACCACCTGTTCGTGAACGGCGTCTTGTGGGTTCCGAGCTCTGGCGCACGCAGGA
>JAXDOR010000032.1:0-10392 GCA_034668825.1 Alphaproteobacteria bacterium
CGCTGTTCTATCTGCATGCGGAGCTTGCGGCCGGCGCCAAGCTCGGGCTGCCTACGGGTCACGCCGAGCGCGGGGCTTATGTGGTGAAAGGGAGCGTGGAAACGGAAGGCCGCAGCTATGGCGCCGGCTCGCTTCTGGTGTTTACGCCCGGCGACGACGCCACGATCGTGGCGCGCGAAGCTTCCACTGTAATGCTGCTCGGCGGCGAGCCGCTCGGGCCGCGGCATATCTGGTGGAATTTCGTCTCCTCGCGCAAGGAGCGGATCGAACAGGCCAAGGCCGACTGGCAGGCGGGCCGCATCAAGCTGCCGCTGAACGACAATAAAGAATTCATCCCGCTGCCGGAGGAGCCAGCGGCGACGCCCGAGCCGATGTCGTAATGAACTCGCTTGCGTCCAGCATCCGCACCCTGATCCCCGCCCGCCTGGACCGGCTGCCGTGGAGCGGCTTCCACAGCATGATCGTGGTGGCGCTCGGCGTCACCTGGATCCTCGACGGCCTGGAAGTCACCTTGATGGGCGCCTTCAGCGGCGTGCTGCAGGAGCCGGGCACCCTGCATTTCTCCAGCGCCGAGATCGGCTTCATCGCCTCGTGCTATCTCGCCGGCGCGGTCTCCGGCGCGCTTTTCTTCGGCTATCTCACCGACCGCTACGGCCGCCGCCTGATGTTCTTCGTCACGCTCGCGGTTTATTTGACCGGCGCCATGCTGACAGCCTTCGCCTGGGATCTATGGAGCTTCGTGCTGTTTCGCGGGATCACCGGCGCTGGCATCGGCGGCGAATATGCCGCGATCAATTCCGCCATCGACGAATTGATCCCGGCGCGGCTGCGCGGCCGCATCGATCTCTACATCAACGGCTCCTATTGGGTCGGTGCCGCGCTCGGCGCGCTGTCGACGTTGTTGCTGCTCGATCCGCGCATCTTTGCCGTCGATATCGGCTGGCGCGTCGGCTTCTTCATCGGCGCGGTGCTCGGCCTCTTTATTCTCTTCGTGCGCCGGCATGTGCCGGAAAGTCCGCGCTGGCTGGTGACGCACGGACAGAGTGCGCGCGCCGAAGCGATGATCGAAGAGATCGAACAGCGCGTGGCGGCATCCGGCAAGCCGCTGCCGCCCCTCGACACGAGCGACACCATCACGCTGCACCCGCGCGCGCATTTCGGTTTCGGCATGGTCATCCGCACTATGTTCGGCCTCTACCGCACGCGCTCGCTCTACGGCCTGGCGCTGATGATCGCGCAAGCTTTCCTCTACAACGCGATCTTCTTCACCTACACGCTGGTGCTGACGCAGTTCTATGCGGTGCCGGCGTCCGACACCGGGCTTTATCTCCTGCCTTTCGCCGTGGGGAATTTCCTCGGCGTGCTGGTGCTGGGTCATTTCTTTGACACGGTCGGACGGCGGCAGATGATCGCCGCCACCTATCTAGCTTCCGCCGCGCTGCTGGTGTTGACCGGATATCTGTTCGCCCAAGGCGAACTGAGCGCCGCCGGGCAGACTTTGCTATGGACCGCGATCTTCTTCTTCGCCTCTCCGGCGGCGAGCGCGGCCTATCTCGCGGTCAGTGAGATTTTCCCGCTGGAGACCCGCGCGCTGGCCATCGCTTTCTTTTATTCGGTGGGCACCGGCGTCGGGGGCATCGCCGCGCCCTGGCTGTTCGGCACCCTGATCGGCACCGGATCGCGACTCAATGTTTTCTACGGCTATCTGTTCGCTGCCGTGCTGATGGTTGCCGCGGCGATTATCGCCCTGGTTTATGGCGTCGCCGCCGAGCGACAAAGTCTGGAGAAGGTGGCGAGACCGCTCTCCGCGCTGCAGGAGTGAGGGCTATGCATCCAGTTCCTTATAATGCCGGAATATTCCCCACTCGTTGAAATCAATGCGCCGCTCCGACGCGAGATAGACCTTAATGCGCGGACGCACCGCCACGCGATCATGCAGCGCGACCACGCGCGGATGTTTCTTCTCCAGCCGCTTCATCGCCTTAGGAAAGGCGTAGCGTAGCCCTTCGACGATCTGGAACAGACTGAGGTCTGCATAGGTGAGTTTGCGGCCGAGTAGATAAGGGCCGCGGCTGCGCGTCAGCACGCGCTCGAAGTAACCAAAGAATTTCGGAGTGCGGTTTTTGAGAAAATCGGCCGTGCGGCGCTTGGCCTCCTGCTTCTGATCCTCGTAATAGAAGTTGACGCCAAGCGGATGGTGGGTGTCGTGAATTTCCACCACGAAGTCGGCAATGGTGAGCTGCAATTGATGCGTCCACAGGCGGCCTTCCTCGTTCTTTGGCGCCAGGCCATGCCGCTCGCCAAGAAACAGCAGGATGTTCGCGGTCTGCCCAATCAGCAGCTTGCCCCCCCTGAGAAAGGGCGGAGCGAAAGGCGGATGCTTCACGCGCTTGCCATTGAGCAGGGCCATCATTTTTTCTTCGCCCTTGCCCGCGCGCGCCACATCGACGTAATCCGCGCCGGCTTCTTCCAAAGCCAGCCGCACGAATTCGCCGCGGCCCTGGATTTCAGCCCAGTAATAAAGTTCATAACGCATGGATTGGCTCCTTCGGTGTGCCGCGCGCCTTTTCCTCGTCTTCGTGGGGGTATTGAGACTTTGCGTTGAAAATTGATTTGGGAAGCGGTTGCGATGCTAGTCTCTCGCAATGTCGCATCCGTGGCTATCGAATATCCGAAATGACGTGGTGGGCGGACTTGTATCCGCAGTGGTCGCCATTCCTCTGGCGGTGGGCTACGGCATGTTCGCCTTCGTTTCCTTGGGCGATGAATATTTCGCCGACGGAGCCTTGGCCGGACTCTACACGGCCTTCATCGTCGGGCTCGTCAGCGTCCTAACGGGAGACAAAACCACCACGGTCTATGCGCCGCGCGTGACCAGCACATTTTTTATTGGCCTCCTGCTCTACCATCTTATCCACTCGGATGCGGCGTTTCTTCACTCCGGCGGTCCTTCGCTCGTTCTCGTGGTGTTTTTCTTTATCCTCCTTCTGGCCGGCGTCTTCCAAACGCTGTTCGGTCTGGTCAAGCTCGGGACGCTGATCAAGTTTACCCCGCATCCGGTGATGGCTGGATTTCAGAATGCCGCGCGCTGCTGCTCTTTCTCGTCCAGTTGGGGAATGTTTGCGGCTTCGACAGGAACACGCCCTACACGGCGGTGTTCGACCACCTCAATTTAGCAAAGCCGCTCAGCATCCTCATTGCAGCGGTCACTTGCATCGCCATGTGGAATGCGCGGAAAATCTTGCCCAAAGCGCCGCCTGTTCTTGTGGGTCTGGCGCTGGGAAGCGGGCTCTATTACACGGCGCTGGCGTTTGGTTTCGGCTCAAGCCTGGGACCGGTCATCGGAAGCTCTACCAACGCCGCGCTTAATCCATCGCTGATTCCGAATTTCCCCGGGCTCGTCCACGACGGCAGCATACTGGAGATATTGCCGACGATTTTCGCCGGCGCGACCGCGCTTGCGCTCATCGCCTCCATTGATGCGTTGCTTTGCGCCAGGCTCGCGGCGCGGCCGGGCGATGTGAAAGTCGATGGTAACCGTCTTCTCGTCCGCCTGGGCATCGGAAACATGTTCGCGGCCGGCTTCGGCGGCATCACCAGCGGAATTAATATCGGCGCCAGTCTCGTCAACCGCGCCTTCGGCGGGCGCACGCCGCTCTCGGTTCTGGTCAATTGTGTTGCGATATTCCTTGCCTTTTCACTGCTTTTTCCGCTGATCGCCGCGGTGCCGCGTGTCGTGCTTTCCGCTGTCATCATGGTGATCGCCGTCCAGCATTTCGACCCCTGGACGATGCAGATGCTCAGGCGCGTCGTCTCCAGCTCCGCCAAGCAACGTCAACACATTATCCTGGAACTCTGCGTGGTCCTGCTGGTCGCCGTGCTCTCGATTGCGGTCAATATCGTGACCGCGGTTTTCATCGGGATCGTTATCGCCATCGTGCTGTTCGTTGTGCGGATGAGCCGGTCGAATATTCGCCGCATGTATCACTGCGATAGCACTCATTCACGAAAATCGCGGCCGTCGAAGGAAATGGAACTGCTTGAACGCCTGGGCGGCGGCATCTTGGTGATGGAATTGGAAGGCGCGCTGTTCTTCGGCAGCGCCGAGCGGCTCGCCAATGACATCGATACGGCGATGCAGCGCGGCGCCCAATGGCTGGTACTGGACCTGCGTCGCGTCAACGAGATCGATAGTACCGGCGCTCACATTCTTTTGGGGATCAATGCCGCTCTTGCCGGCAACGGAAAGCATCTCGCGGTCGCAATCGCGCGGCATAGCGAGACCGCGGCGCGGCTAGCCGACCTCGACGTATTGGAGGAGGTCACGGCAGGCAAGGTTTTCGACGACGTCGACCGGGCCATTGAATGGGCGGAAGACGCGCTGTTGCGCGCCGAATTGTCCGAGGCCGGACAAGAACAAGAAATCCCGCTCGAACAAGTGAGCATTTTGACTGGATTCCAAGCCGAAGATATGGCGGCTGTCAAAACGCATCTCACGCGTGTCACGCCGGCGATGGGCAGCATCATTTTTCAAGAGGGAGATGCGGGCAAAGAGCTTTTCATTGTCACCAAGGGAACAGCCAGCGCGTATTTGCGGCAGCCCCACGGCGGGGATATTCGTCTGGCGACCTTTGCGCCGGGCACGGTCTTCGGAGAACTGGCGATTTTGGACGCCGGGCCGCGATCGGCCTCGGTGATCGCGAATAGCGACGTAGTTTGCTACTCTCTGAGCGAAGCAGCTTTCGCGGCTCTGTCGGCGCAGACGCCTGCGGTGGCCATCAAGTTGCTGGCAAGCCTCGGGCGCGAGCTGAGCGGCCGCCTGCGCCGCGCCAACCGAACTATCCATCAGCTTGAAATTTGACGCGCGTCAGTTCGTCGCGAAGCAGTACAACAACCCGGCGCCGCCTGTGCTACGCAGATCCGCTTGGCTGCAACCGCCGCCAGGCCCGCGCGAGGGGTGCGCCGCGTTCCAGGATTTCGCCGCCGCGCTGTCGCCAGTTCCCGTACGATCGGCATGGCCGAGCATAGCGGAGCCTTCGCCGCTCTTGGTCCAGTTGCCGCAGGTCATGTCCGCGCTGCCGGTGAAGGCGGTGCCGTCCTCATGCGAGCCGGTGAGGATGTCATGGGTGTTCGGCGTGTCGCCGCTGCCGTTCACGCCTTCACCCTTTTCCGTCAACGCGGTTTGCTTGTTGAGATTATTCTCGCCGTGGAGTTCCTCGACGTTTTTGGCGATAACAGCACCCTTAGCGTTCTTCCAAGGCCCGCGCCCGATACGATCGCGGGCATTCACCGCGCCGGTACCCTGGGTGCTGAGGTAGGCGTGCCAGGTCTTGCCGCCGGCGCCGGCGGCTTGCGCCAGCGATTGGCAGTGTTTGTCGGCGCCTTCGAGGCCGCCAAGATCCGCGCCTTTGCCGATGCCGACGCTGGTGACGAAGAAGCTCATGTCGTTTTGCTGCGCCTGCGCGCCGACGCTCAACGTGAGGAGTGCCGCCGCCGCTGACAGTGTCAGCCTGATTGCTGCCATAGTTATCCTCCCGGCTATACGAGCCATTAGGCCCAGCCTTAGAGTAACTATTTAGGAGCTGTGTTATTCCCGAGAAACGGCGCGTATTGACGCAGCAGAGCTAGCCACTGGCCTTGATCTGCGTAACCGCCTGCGCCAACAGCTCGTTCATCATCTGCCGGATCTGCTGGTCGGATTGCGCCACGCCCTTGGCATCGAAATCCTTGCGGATTTTCCGGAACACATCGTCGTCTCCGGCCTCTTCAAAGTCAGCGATTACCACTTCCTTGGCGTAGGCATCCGCGTCGGCGCCTGTGATGCCCATTTTTTCCGCCGCCCACCGGCCGAGCAATTTATTGCGTCGGGCGGTGGCTTTGAATTTCAATTCCTCGTCATGCGCGAATTGTTTCTCAAAGCCTTCTTCGCGCTTGTCGAATGTCGTCATGCCACCCTCGCATTTCCAGAACGCTTCGCGCCTTGCATATCGGGCGGGGACCGTCAAGGCAACAGCGTGGCGAATCGATCACCGTCGCATGCGATCCTTCCGCAGCCATGTCGATTGTGCTGCGCGGTGCGTTCGGCTAGGTTGCGCTGGTGGCCGGATAGGCTATTCACTTATGCGAGTCGCGCCTTCCGGTTCCGCCGCCGCGGACCTCGAACCGAAATGGAGCCACGGCACCCAATGGATTTTCACAAACCACGGTACACTCCGATGAGCCGTCGTCGCCGCATTTATGAGGGCAAGGCGAAGATCCTGTATGAAGGACCGGAACCGGGAACGCTGATCCAGCATTTCAAGGACGACGCCACCGCCTTCAATGCGAAAAAGCATGAAGTCATCGAGGGCAAGGGCGTCCTCAACAACCGTATTTCTGAATACATCTTCCAGCACCTCAACGACATCGGCGTTCCGACTCACTTCATCCGCCGCCTCAACATGCGCGAGCAGCTGATTCGCGAGGTGGAGATCGTTCCGCTTGAGGTGGTGGTGAGAAATGTCGCCGCCGGCTCACTGTCGACCAAGCTCGGCATCGAGGAGGGCACGCAGCTGCCGCGCTCGATCATCGAATTCTATTACAAGAATGACGCGCTCAATGACCCCATGGTGTCGGAAGAGCACATCACCGCTTTCGGATGGGCGACGCCGCAGGAGATCGACGACATCATGGCGCTTGCCATCCGCGTCAACGACTTCCTGTCGGGCCTGTTCCTCGGCGTCGGCATCCGCCTCGTCGATTTCAAGATGGAATGCGGCCGTCTGTGGGAAAACGAGATGATGCGCATCGTTGTCGCCGACGAGATTTCGCCCGACTCGTGCCGGTTGTGGGACATCAAGTCGAATGACAAGCTCGACAAGGACCGTTTCCGGCGCGACCTCGGCGGCCTTATCGAGGCCTATACCGAAGTCGCCAAGCGGCTCGGCATCGTCGGCGAGAACGAGCGTCCGCAGGGCACCGGGCCGGTGCTGGTGAAGGGGTAGCTGACTGGTTGTCATCCCAGCCAAGGCCGCGAAGCAGCCGCGAGCCGGGACCCATCGTTATGGTCGTGGGTTCCGGGTCTGGCCACTTCATGGCTCGCCCGGAATGACAAAGGATACGACATGAAAGCCCGCGTCACGGTCACTCTGAAATCCGGCATCCTCGATCCGCAGGGCAAGGCGATCGAAGGCGCGTTGCGCTCGCTCGGCGTCAATGGCGTCGCCAGCGTGCGGCAGGGTAAGGTCTTCGATATCGAATTAGATGCGGGCGATCATGCAAAGGCGGAAGCCGCGCTGAAGGTTGCGGCGGAAAAGCTTCTCGCTAATACAGTCATCGAGAATTATCGCATCGAGGTGACGTGATGACGCCCGCGCGCATGGCCGGTCTCATCTCTGCCTTTGCAGTCGCGGGTTTTATCCCCGGCGACATTTCCGCGAATAATGCAGTCGGCCGCGAGGCGTCCAGCCAGAAATTTTCCGAGGTGAAATGGCCATTTCCGCTCGATCAGTGGGGTGAGGGGCAGGCTTTCCAATGCCGCTCCGAGGATTGCGGAACCGAGATCAATGTTTATCTTCGGGCCAAGGTCGGCTTCTGTAGTTGCACCAACGGGGTCTCCGACGACGATGAACTGGAGCGGGTCGGCGATCTCGAAATCTTTGGCGGCCGCTACACCGCACTGGAGAACGGGCACACGGTAGCCATGGGGCCGCTAAAAGGCCGCGCGCGTCCCTTCAGCGTGGAAGTCTCCTTTACGCGGCCGTTTTTTGCGCTGGCGCTCGCGGTCAACAACAAGTGCGACGCCGTGGTTGCCACGGTGATGACCGGGAGCGAAATTGGCCCGGATGTCGAGCGCGCCGCGTTGAATTTCTTGAACGGCGACCCGATCCTCAAATGGGCCGATGCGTCTACGGGGCTGCCGCAATAATGAAGTCCGCCGTCATCGTTTTTCCCGGCATCAATCGCGAGCGCGATATGGCGCGCACGCTGCGGCTTGTCTCTGGCCGCGAGCCGGCGATGCTCTGGCATGGCGATACAGCTTTGCCGGCGGGCACTGACCTCGTGGTGCTTCCGGGGGGTTTCAGCTACGGCGATTACCTCCGCTGTGGCGCTATCGCGGCGCGTTCGCCGATCATGGATGCGGTGCGCACGCATGCGAACAAGGGCGGCTTAGTGCTCGCGGTCTGCAACGGCTTCCAGATCGCCTGCGAAGCCGGGCTGTTGCCGGGCGTACTGATGCGCAATTCGCAGCTTAAGTTTATTTGCCGCGATGTTTATCTGCGCGTTGAGCGCTCCGACACGCCGTTCACGCGCGGATATAACGCCGGCCAAGTGATCCGCGTGCCGGTGGCGCACGGCGAGGGAAATTATACAGCCGATGCCGACACGCTGGCGCGGATCGAAGGCGAGGGCAGGGTACTCTTCCGTTACAGCAACCCGAACGGAAAACTCGATCTCGATTGGAACCACAACGGCGCGGTCAATGCCATCGCTGGCATCGTAAATGAAGGCGGCAACGTGCTCGGCATGATGCCGCATCCGGAGAACCACGTCGAAGCCGCGCTGGGCTCGACCGACGGTCGCGGGTTGTTTGCGGGGCTGGTGGATCATCTGGCGCGAGCGGCGTAAACGGAATTACCCTCTCCCCTTAGGGGAGAGGGTGGCGAACGAAGTGAGCCGGGTGAGGGGGTCCGGACTTGCGGTTACGATGACCCCTCACCCGGTTCTCGCATCGCGTGACGCGATGCTCGAACCACCCTCTCCCACAAGGGGAGAGGGAAGAAGAGCCGAGTTTTCCACCAGTGATCCCCAACGAAACTCCCATCACCCCGGAACTCGTCGCTGAGCACGGCCTCAAGTCCGAGGAATATCAGCGCGTTCTGGATTTGATCGGGCGCGAGCCGACGCTGACCGAGCTCGGCATTTTTTCGGCGATGTGGAACGAGCATTGTTCTTACAAGTCGTCGAAAGTGCATCTGCGCACCTTGCCGACCAAGGCGCCGTGGGTGATTCAGGGCCCGGGCGAGAATGCGGGCGTCATCGACATCGGCGATGGCCTCGCGGTCGTGTTCAAGATGGAGAGCCACAACCACCCAAGCTATATCGAGCCCTACCAGGGCGCGGCGACCGGCGTCGGCGGCATTCTGCGCGACGTCTTCACCATGGGCGCCCGGCCCATCGCGTGCCTCAACTCCCTCAGTTTTGGCGATCCCAAGCACCCGAAGACGCGGCACTTAGTGTCCGGCGTCGTCGCCGGTGTCGGCGGCTATGGCAATTCCTTCGGCGTGCCGACCGTCGGCGGTTCCGTGCGTTTCCACACCCGCTACGACGGCAACAACCTCGTCAACGCCATGGCGGTCGGCCTCGCCGAGACTGATAAGATTTTTTATGCGGCGGCGTCGGGCGTCGGCATGCCGATTGTGTATCTCGGCTCGAAGACGGGCCGCGACGGCATCCACGGCGCCAGCATGGCCTCGGCGGAATTCGGCGAAGGCGCGGAGGAGAAGCGCCCGACTGTGCAAGTCGGCGATCCGTTCTCCGAGAAGCTTTTGTTGGAAGCCTGCTTGGAAATCATGGCGAAGGATTGCGTCATTGCCATTCAGGACATGGGCGCGGCGGGGCTGACCTGTTCGGCGGTGGAGATGGGCGCCAAAGGCGATCTCGGCGTCACGCTCGACCTCGATACGGTGCCGACGCGCGAAACCGGGATGAGCGCCTATGAGATGATGCTCTCGGAAAGCCAGGAGCGCATGCTCATGGTGCTCAAGCCGGAGAAGGAGAAAGAGGCCGAAGCGATCTTCCGCAAATGGGGGCTCGATTTCGCCATCGTCGGCGCAACGACGCCGACCAAGCGTTTCATCGTCAAGCATCGCGGCGAGGTCATGGTCGATCTGCCGATCAAGGAGCTTGGCGACGAGGCCCCGGAATACAAGCGGCCGTTTGTCGAAAGCCCAAAACTTCCCGTCATCAGGGTCTCGGATGTTAAGCCGCCGATGGGACTCGCGGATGCGCTGGAGAAGCTGATCGCCACGCCGGACCTTTCTTCCAAACGTTGGGTCTGGGAGCAGTACGATCACATTATCGGCGGAAATACCGTGCAGCGGCCCGGCGGCGATGCGGCGGTGGTGCGGGTACTCGACGGGCCGAAGGGCCTGGCGATGACCACCGACGTGACGCCGCGCTATTGCGAGGCCGATCCGGTCGAGGGCGGCAAGCAGGCGGTGGCCGAGGCGTGGCGCAACATCACGGCCGTCGGCGGGCAGCCGCTGGCGCTCACCGACAACCTCAACTTCGGCAATCCGGAGCGGCCCGAGGTCATGGGCCAATTCGTCGGGTGCGTCCGCGGCATCGGCGAGGCGGCCCGCGCGCTCGATTTTCCCATCGTCTCGGGCAATGTCTCACTCTATAACGAGA
>JAXDOR010000033.1:0-24093 GCA_034668825.1 Alphaproteobacteria bacterium
CGCCGCGGTCGGCGCCCGGGATCGGCGCTTCGCCCGCGGCGTAGACATTCGCCACGATCACGGTGTCGGCATCGTTGAAGCAGGTGGAGAACTGCTCGAACAGACTCTGCAGGCGCGTATAGCGGTGCGGCTGCATCACCGCGATCACCTGCCCTTTGGTGGATTCGCGCGCCGCGCGCAGCACCGCGGCGATCTCCACCGGATGATGGCCGTAATCGTCGATCACGGTGACGCCGTTCCATTCGCCGGTGCGGGTGAAGCGGCGCTTCACGCCGGCGAAGGCGGCCAGCGCCTTGCGGATCAGATCGTCGCCGATGCCAAGCTCGCGCGCGACCGCGACGGCTGAAGTCGCGTTGAGCGCGTTGTGCCGGCCCGGCATCGGCAGCGTGAGCTGGGTGATCTCGTGCACGACCTCGCCGGCGCGGTCGCGAAACACCACCGAGAAGCGTGATTTGCCGTCCGCGTGATCGAGGTCGACCAGGCGCACGTCGGCTTGCGGATTTTCCCCATAGGTGATGATGCGGCGATCCTCGATGCGGCCGACCAGGCGCTGCACGATCGGGTGGTCGGTGCACATGACGGCGAAGCCGTAGAACGGCACGTTTTCGATAAAGGCGCGAAAGGCCTCCTGCACGGCGACGAAAGTCTTGAAGTGATCGAGATGCTCGGCATCGATATTGGTGACGATGGCGATATCGGCGGGAAGTTTGAGAAAGGTGCCGTCGGATTCATCCGCCTCGACCACCATCCAATCGCCGGCGCCGAGCCGGGCATTGGTACCATAGGCGTTGATAATGCCGCCGTTGATGACGGTCGGATCGAAGCCGCCGGCATCGAGCAGCGCGGCGACCATCGACGTCGTCGTGGTTTTTCCGTGGGTGCCGGCGATGGCAACGCAGCTTTTCAGCCGCATCAATTCGGCCAGCATTTCCGCGCGCCGCACCACGGGACGGCGCTCCGCGCGTGCCGCAATCAATTCCGGATTGTCACGCTTGATCGCGGAGGAGACGACGACCACTTCGGCGCCGTCGAGATTCTTGGCATCGTGGCCGATGGCGACCTTGATGCCCCCATCGCGCAGCCGCTTGACGTTGGCGCTTTCCGCGACGTCCGAGCCCTGCACGACATAGCCGAGATTGGCCAGCACCTCGGCAATGCCGCTCATGCCGATGCCGCCAATGCCGACGAAATGGATCGGACCGATGTCCTGCGGCAGTTTCATTCAGATATTCCCCGAGAATTACCGCTGTGCCGGTATCACACCCGCCACCCGCAGCACCAGATCGGCGAGCCGGTCGGCGGCGTCAAGCGTACCGACGCTGCGCGCGGCGGCTGCCATGGCGTCGAGCCGTGCCGGCTCAGCGGCAAGCGCGGAAATCTCCGCCGCCAGCCGGTCGGGCGTGAACTCAGCCTGCGGCAAGCGGATGGCACCGCCGGCCTTTTCCAGCATTCCGGCATTGGCCATCTGGTCCTGATCCAGCGCATGGGGAAGCGGCACCAGGATCGCCGGCCGGCCGATCGCGGCGAGTTCGGCCACAGTCGAAGCCCCGGACCGGGAGATAATGATGTGACTTGCGGCGATCCGCGCCGGCAGATCGGGAAAAAAAGGTGCCACTTCGGCGGCAAGGCCCATCGCGGCGTAGGCGCTTCTTACTCGTCCGACATCCTCCTCGCGGGCCTGTTGCACGATGCGAAGGCGCGTCCACAGCGCGGGCTCCAGCCGCTCCATGGCGGCTGGTACGATGTCAGCCATGACCCGGGCACCCTGACTGCCGCCAAATACAAGTAGCCGCAGCGGACCCGGAGATTCCGGCGCGAGGTAGGGCGTCGCCGCCGCGGCCATAACGGCGGGCCGCACCGGATTGCCGGTATGGCTGGATTTAGCGGCGAGCTTTGGATCGGACGCGACAATTCCGTGGAAGCCGGTGGCAATCGCCGTCACGCGCGGCGCGAGCAAACGATTGGCGCGGCCCATCACCGCATTTTGCTCGTGGATCACGGTGGGAATCCCTCGCAGCACCGCGGCGAGCAAAGGCGGGATGGACGGATAGCCGCCGAAGCCGACGATGGCGGCGGGCCGAAGCCGTCCCAGCAGGAACAATGCCTTTGCCAAGCCGGCGCCGAGAAATGCCCCTGCCCTCGCGAAAGCAACGGGATCACTCCCACGCACCGTCGCGCTCGGGATCACATGCGTCGCGCGTGCCGGGAAGCTGTCGCCGTACTGGACCGCCCGCGTGTCGGTCGCCAGATCGACGGTGACACCTCGGCGCTGCAAGGCAACGCTCAGGGATTCCGCGGGAAAGAGATGTCCACCGGTGCCGCCGGCGGCGACGAGCACCAGCGTCGCGCCTTTCGCCATCAGGCGGGGCTCGCCGCGACGGCATAAGGGCCGCTCGTCAGCATTTCCGCGCGCGGACGCTCGCGCGTCAGCGCCAGCAGCATCCCCATTCCATAAGCGAGCGAAATCATCGACGAGCCTCCATAGGAGATGAACGGCAGTGTCATCCCCTTGGCCGGCATCAGATGTAGATTAACCGACATATTGATGGCGGATTGCAGCCCGAACAGGATCGCAAGGCCGGCTGCGGCGAAACGCGAGAACGGATCTTCATGGCGCATGGCGTGGCGCAAGGCGCGAATGACAATGAAGGCGAACAGCGCGACCAGCATCAGGCAAAGGACGATGCCGAACTCCTCCGCGGCGACCGCGAAAACGAAATCGGTATGGCTGTCCGGCAGGATGCGCTTGACCGTGCCCTCGCCCGGTCCGCGGCCGAACCAGCCGCCGCGCATGAACGATCCAACCGCGGTGGTGATCTGGAAGCTGTCACCGGAACCGGGATCGAGGAAGCGCTGAATGCGCTGCGCCACATGCGGCACCGTGTAATAAGCGCCAACCAGTCCAACCAACGACACGCCCGCCAGGCCGACCATCCAGATTAGCCGCATGCCGGCCATGAAGAACAACGCGCCCCAGACCAGCATCACCAGCATGGTCTGACCGAAATCTGGCTGCAGCACGAGCAGCGTGACGACAACAAGAAGAACGGCGAGCGCCATGCTATTTGCCGGCATTTCCGGCCGCTTGGCCGATTCGCCGAATAGCCAAGCGATCAAGACGACGAAAGCGGGCTTGAGAAACTCAGATGGCTGAATGTTGATCCCGAGCAGCACAAGCCATCTGCGCGCGCCCTTGATTTCCGTGCCGAAGATCAGCGTTGCGGCAACCAAGATCAGGCTGATGGCGAAAACAATCAGCGCCAGCCGGCGAATCTGTGGTGGCGACAGCAAGGAAGTCGTCAGCAGAACAATAATTGCCGGCAGCAGGAAGAGCACGTGCCGGTTGACGAAATAAAAGGCATCGAGGCCGAGCCGCGCCGCGACCGGCGGGCTCGCCGCTAGCGACAGCACGATGCCGGCAAGCATCAGCGTCGCCAGCGCGGCGAGCATCAGCTTGTCGACTGTCCACCACCATTCCCCGAAAGGCGTGCGTTCAGCGCGCGAAACCATGGAGGCTCCCCGATCCGGCTTTTCCCACTCAAGTCCTGACTCGTTATGGTTTAGGGGTTGTTAACGAAATGGGATTCGCTCACATTTCCTGTCATTCTGGGGCGCGTCGAAAGGCGCGAATCCGGAATCCAGACAGGCAAGCGGTGCGGCATCTGGATTCCGGGCTCGTCGCTTCGCGACGCCCCAGAATGACCAATGACTACCCGGTCAGCCCGCGCACCAGCTCGCGGAAGCGGTCGCCGCGCACCTCGAAGTTCGGATATTGGTCGAAAGAGGCGCACGCGGGGGACAACAGCACCACCGGTTCAACCGCATGCGATGTCGCTGCGTCCTCGGCGGCTCTCGCCGTCGCCGTGTCCAGCGTACCGCAGCGGACGTAAGGAACCTGTCCCTCCAGCACGGCGGCAAACGATTCCGTTGCCTCGCCGATGAGATAGGCCTTGGCGATCTTAGGAAAGAAACGTTTCAGCGGAACGATGCCGCCTTCCTTTTCTTTACCGCCGAGAATCCAGAAAATGTCACCGGCAAAAGAGGCCAGCGCCTTGTCGGTGGAATCGGCATTAGTCGCCTTGGAATCGTTGACGAACAGCACGCGGCCCTTGCGGCCGACCTGCTCCAGCCGATGCGGCAGGCCGGGGAACGTGGGGAGCGCGCGACGAATGGTTTCCACAGGAACATCGAGCGCTAGTGCTGCCGCCACCGCAGCCGCGGCGTTCTGCGCATTGTGCTGCCCGCGCAGCGTCGAGATACCCGCGAGATTGGCAACGCGCGCCTCCTCGCGCGCGCCGAAGCGCGTGATCCAACTGCCGTCCAAATAAAGCCCGCGGTTGAGAATAGTCTCGGAAGAAATAAGCACCGTTGATCGCCCGGTCGCTTCCCGCCGCACTGCGATGGCACGGGCATAGTCATCGTCCACGGCAATGATGGCCGTATCCGCCTGCGCGACCAGTCGTTCCTTAATGGCGGCGTAGTTCTCCATATTGCCGTGACGGTCGAGATGGTCCGGCGTGATGTTGAGGAGGATGCCGACGCTGGGCGCCAGCGAGGGCGCAAGATCGATCTGATAGGAGGAAACCTCGACGACATGGATGCGGCCCGGCGCCGGAGGTTCGAGGGAGAGGATCGCCACGCCGATGTTACCGCCCATCTGCACGTCGCGACCGGCTATCCGCAGGATATGCGTGATCAGCGCGGTCGTGGTGGACTTGCCGTTGGTGCCGGTGATCGCGACAAACGGCGCGTTCGGAGCGCGGGCCGCGCGCTCGCGGCTGAACAGTTCGATGTCGCCGATTACCTCGACGCCGGCGGCGCGAGCAAATGCGGCAGACCAATGCGGCACCGGATGCGTCAGCGGCACGCCCGGTGTGAGCACAAGCGCGGCAATCCGTGACCAATCAATGTGATGCAGATCGGCAGTGGGGATGCCGGCCGAGGCCGCCTGTTTGACCTTGGCTGCTTCGTCGTCAAAGGCGATGACATCGGCGCCGCCGGCGAGCAGTGCGCTGGCGCTCACCAGCCCGGAGCCGCCGAGACCAAACACCGCCACCTTCTTGCCCGTAAAGGTCGTGATCGGGGTCATGGCGATATGCAGCCGGCGCTCACCGTAGCTTCAGTGTTGCCAGGCCGGCCAACGCGAGAACGACCGCGATGATCCAGAAGCGGATCACGATTTGCGGCTCGGTCCAGCCCTTCTGCTCGAAATGATGGTGGATCGGCGCCATCCTGAAGACGCGCTTGCCGGTTAACTTGAACGACACCACTTGCACGATCACCGACACTGCCTCGAGCACGAACAAACCGCCGACGATGGCCAGGACGACTTCGTGCTTGGCGGCAACCGCGACGGTGCCAAGCAGACCGCCGAGCGCAAGCGATCCGGTGTCGCCCATGAAAATCGAGGCCGGCGGCGCGTTGAACCATAGGAAGCCCAGGCCGGCGCCAATCACCGCCCCGCACAACACCGCGAGTTCGCCGGTGCCGGGCACGAAGTGGATTTGCAAATAGTCGGCGAAGACGACGTTGCCGGCGAGATAGGCGATCACGCCAAAGCTCGCTGCCGAGATCATCACCGGGCCGATGGCAAGGCCATCGAGACCATCCGTGAGATTCACCGCATTGCCGGCGCCGACGATGATGAAAGTACCAAACACAATAAAGAACCAGCCAAGATCGATAATCGCTTCCTTGAAGAACGGGAAAGCAAGCGAGGTGGCGAAGGGCGGGCGGCCAAGGCTGACGATCGCCATGCAGGCTGCCGCCGCAATCACGGCCTCGACCGCGAGACGCGCGCGGCCGGACACTCCCCCGTGAGTCTGCTTCGTCACCTTGAGATAATCGTCGTAGAAGCCGACTAGGCCGAAGCTCAGCGTCACCACCAGCACGATCCAAACATAGGCGTTGGTAAGATTGGCCCAGAGCAGCGTCGATACCGCGAGTCCGGACAGGATCATCAACCCGCCCATGGTGGGCGTACCCTTCTTGGTGATGAGATGCGACTGCGGCCCATCCAGCCGGATCGGCTGACCCTTGCCCTGCCGCAGGCGCAAATGATCGATGATCCAGGGGCCGAACAGGAAGACAAAAGCGCCCGCGGTAAACAT
The DNA here is from genome assembly GCA_034668825.1 of Alphaproteobacteria bacterium. Lineage (GTDB taxonomy): Bacteria > Pseudomonadota > Alphaproteobacteria > Rhizobiales > Xanthobacteraceae > CANKHA01. The sequence continues at coordinate 6,111 of JAXDOR010000033.1, forward strand.
CGCGCCGCCGGTACGGAAGGTGAGGTAACGAAAAACGTTGAGGATCGAGAGCTTGTCGGAAAATTCGATGAGCCAATAAAGCATGATCAGCCTTGGGCAGACGCTTCTGCGAGCGCCACGTGGGCGGGATAGCGGCGTTCGAGCGCCTTGACGAGAGGTCCCATTCGCGAGCCCAGCGATCCCTTGACCATGATGGCGTCGCCGGGCTGCACGGCGGCCAGTATATCGGCTTCGAGTGCCGCCGAAGTGTTCGCATAGCCGCCCCGGCGCTCGGAGGGAAGGGCCTCCCACAAATCCTGCATCAGCGGGCCGGCGCAGAACACCAAGTCCACGGCATTAGCAAGAATCGATTCCAGCAGCCCGCGATGCAGTTGAGGCGCGTTGGCGCCTAGCTCGAGCATATCGCCCAGGATCGCGATGCGCCGCCCGCGCGGCCCTACCGGCGCTTGGCCGAGCAGCGCGAGAGCCGCGCGCATGGAAGCGGGATTGGCGTTGTAGCTCTCATCGATCAGGAGAGCGCTGCCACCTGGCAGATCCAAGGTGACGCGCGCGCCGCGGCCGGTGGTGGGCTTCAGTTCCGCCAACGCGAGAGCCGCCAGCGCCAGATCGCCGCCCGCGAGCGCGACCGCCGCCAAAACCGCAAGCGAATTGACAACAACATGGCGCCCGGGCGCGCCGAGCTTGTAGGTCACTTCGGTACCGAGAATACGCGCATGCACCGTGGAGCAATCCGGATGCAGGGAGAATTTCAGCAGCCTGGCATCCGCCTTGGTCTTTTCGCCAAAGGAGACGATCCGCTCGACTCCGGCGTTTTTGGCGTTGCGGCTCAAGCGCGCGTAATGCGCGCTGTCGCCGTTGAGAACGGCAACGCCGCCTGGCTCCAACCCCAGAAAGATTTCGCTTTTAGCGTCCGCGATGGCCTCAAGCGAGCCGAAGAATTCCAGGTGCACCGGCTCGATCGCGGTCACGATCGCCACATGCGGCCGCACCAAACGCGTCAGCGGCTCGATCTCGCCCGCGTGGTTCATACCCATCTCGAAGATGGCAAAGCGGGAGTCTTGCGGACAGCGCGCCAGCGACAGCGGCACACCCCAATGATTATTGTAAGAGGCGACGGAGGCGTGGGTCTCGCCCTCGGGCGCAAGCGCAAGCCGCAGCGCCTCCTTGGTGCCGGTCTTGCCGACCGATCCGGTAACACCAATCACTCTGGCATTCGTGCGTGCCCGCGCGGCGCGCGCCAGATCGCGCAAACCTTCCAGTACGTCCGCGACGACGAGAAGCGGCGCATCTTCCGGAAACTCTCCACGCCGATCCGCGGACACAACCGCCAAGGCAGCGCCGGCATTCAGTGCTGCCTTTACGAATTCGTGGCCGTCGCGATTGTCACCCTTGATGGCGAAGAAGGCCTCGCCGGGACCAACACTGCGGCTGTCAATCGACAAGCCATGGATCGTAGCCGGCAACGCGCCCTCACGCCGCGCCTGCATGGCCGAGGCCATGGCTTCGATTGTCCATAGCGCGTGGTCGTTCATGCGGTTTGTTCCCGGAGTGCGGCGGCAACGGCTTCGTGATCGGAAAACGGTAACACCCGGTCGCCGATGATTTGGCCGGTTTCATGGCCCTTGCCAGCGATCAGCAACACATCGCCCTTCTGTAATTCAGTAATCGCCCTGCGGATGGCCTCGCCGCGGTCGCCGATTTCCACCGCGCCCGGAGCAGCGGCGAGAATTTCCGCACGGATCGCGGCAGGCTTTTCGCTCCGTGGGTTGTCGTCCGTGATGATAACGCGGTCGGCTTTCTCCACCGCGATGGCGCCCATCATCGGCCTTTTGCCGGCATCGCGGTCACCGCCGGCACCGAAAACGACGATCAATCGGCCAGTCGCATAGGGCCGCAGCGCCTCCAGCGCTTTGGCCAGCGCATCCGGCTTATGGGCGTAGTCGATGAAGATCGGCGCACCCACGCGCTCGCCGACGAGTTCGAGGCGGCCCTTGGCGCCCTGCAGCTTTTCCAGCGCGGAGAAAACCGCATCGACGTCGCTCCCAGTCCCAATCGCCAAGCCCGCGGCAACAAGCGCATTCTCGACCTGAAAGTCACCGACCAGAGGCAGACGCAGGCCGAAGCGGCGGCCGTTATATTCGAGCTGCAGCTTCTGCGCGAAACCATCAATGGCGGTGTCGACGAGGCGGATGCCATCCGCCTTACGGCCAACGCTCAATACCTTGAGACCGTGTCCCCGTGCCGCTGCCACAACATTTGCGGCGCGGTCGTGGTCGACGTCGATGACGGCGACGCCACCAGGGACAATCAGCGCTTCGAACAATCTCAGTTTGGCGGCGAGATAGGCTTCCAGGTTTTGATGATAATCGAGATGGTCCCGCGAGATGTTGGTGAAGCCGCCAGCGGCGATGCGCATACCGTCGAGACGATGTTGGTCTAACCCGTGGGAAGAGGCTTCGAGCGCCAGATGCGTGACGCCTTCTCCGGCGAGCATATCGAGCCGATGATGGAGTTCAACTGGATCGGGCGTGGTGAGCGAGCCATAGATCTCGGCCTGAGGCGATACAACACCGACGGTGCCTATGCTTGCGGCCCGGTGGCCGAGCGCAGCCCAGATTTGCCGGGTGAAAGCGGCGACCGATGTCTTGCCGCTGGTACCGGTAACCGCCGCAATCACACCAGGCTGACGTGGATAAAATTTCGCGGCGGCATAGGCCAGCGCTCGCCGCGCGTTGCTGACCTTCACCCAGGGAACCGGACCGGATAGCGGTATCGCTGGCCGCTCCGCAACGATTGCGACGGCACCGGCTTTGAGCGCGTCGGAAACGAAGCCAAGGCCGTCAGTCTTTGCCCCCGCCACCGCGACGAACAAGTCGCCGCGCTTGACCTTGCGGCTGTCCGCCGAGATACCGGCGATGTCGAGCGCCGCCAGGCGAGCGTCAACATCGGTATCGCTGGGCAAGAGTTCCCGCAGCTTCATGATCGCCAAACTATCGCTTTTGTCTCACCTATCTCATCCGCGAAAACGGACGATCAGTGATACGGAATCATCGATTGTAGTATGGATGCTCCGCGCGCGCCGGGCATGACAAGTACAGGACGCGTTTATTTTATTGCCCCTTGGCCAAGATCAACCGCTCAGCCAGAGGCAGATCGAAACGCGGCTCTACCCCAAGCAGGGGCGCGATGCGGGAAATCACGGCGGCGCCCGCCGGAACGGCATTCCATCCCGAGGTCGCGAAGCCGTGGGTCTCCGGCGTGGCCTTCGGCTCGTCGAGCATGATGAGCACAAGATAACGCGGCTTGTCCGCCGGCAGAACCGCGGTGAAACTATTGAGCAGTTTGGTCTTGGAATAACGCCCACCTACTACTTTTTCCGAGGTTCCGGTCTTGCCGCCAACATAATAGCCTTTCACGTCCGCCCGCGTGGCGGTGCCTTTTTCGGCGTTGAGGCGCATCAAATAGCGCATCTTGTCACTGGTTTCAGGCTTGATGACACGGGTGGCCAGGGCCGCCGCTTCGGCCTCGCTGCGTTTCAAGAAGGTCGGCGGGATCATGGTGCCGCCGTTCATCAGCGCGCCGATGCCCATAACCGCTTGCAGCGGCGCCACCGACAAACCATGGCCGAATGCAATGGTGACGGTATTGAGTTCGCCCCAGCGTTTGGGGACGAGAGGCTCGGCGCTTTCCGGCAATTCGGTGCGCAGACGATTAAGTTGCCCAAGCTTTTTCAGGAACCATTTGTGATACTCGACCCCGAGGCTGAGCGCGAGCCGCGCGGTGCCGATGTTTGAGGAATAGGTGAATATTTCCGGCACCGTAAGCGTGCGGTTCTGCGCGTGGTAATCGTGAATGCTGAACTTGCCGTAACGCAACGGCAACCGCGCATCGAAGGACGAGGCAAGCGTTATCTTGCCGGAATCCAGCGCCATCGCTAGCGTCAGTGCTTTGAAGGTCGATCCCATCTCATAAACGCCAGTGGTGAGCCGGTTGATGCGGGTCGGATCGTTGGCTTCACGCGGGCTGTTCGGATCGTAATCCGGCACCGACACCATGGCCACGATCTCGCCGGTGCGCACATCGGTGACGAGGCCGGCGGCGGCGATGGCTTGGTACTTATCACGCGCCGCCATCAATTCATCGCGCAACGCGTGCTGAACGCGCAGATCGACGGCAAGCTCAACCGGGTTTTGCAAGCGGTCACTGGCAAATCCCGCCATATGTAAATCGGCGAGCCCGCGGCCGTCGAGCCACTTCTCGATCCCGGCGATGCCCTGATTGTCGATGTTGACGTGGCCGATGAGATGCGAGACCTCCGCGCCGTTCGGATATACCCGCTTATTCTCGGTAAGGAAGCCAATACCGGGAATGCCGAGGCGGTGAATCTCCTGCTGTTGTTTCGGCGTGATATCGCGCTTGAGCCAGACAAAACCCTTCCGTGATGACAGGCGTTCGCGCAGTTCCGTCGCGTCGAGGTCGGGCAGTTCGGCCGTGAGCAGTTCGACCGCTTCATCGACGTCGATGATCTTTCTCGGTTCGCCGAACAGCGACGGTGCTTTCACATCCGTTGCCAGAATTTCGCCGTTGCGATCGAGGATGTCGGGACGAGCGGTGGCAACCGCGTCCGCGACAACGCCGCGGCGCGCGACGTGAGTATCCGGCACCGTCGCGAAGGTAATGAGCCGCAACATGATGACCGCGTAACCGGCAGTGAAGGCAAATATCGCGAGCCCGACGCGCGCCCTCGTCTTGGCGCTGCGGTCGACATCACGTCCGTAGAGCAACGAGCGCATGAACCAGCGCCACCGCGATGTCGCCGATTTAGCCAATGGTTCCGCAATCACCTGCATTGCCGTCACCTATCCTCTGCCGTCGGAGCGGTGACGCTTCCCGTCAAAATCTCGGGGCTGTCGAAATCGTCGAGCTTGGCGCTGATCGGGTCGTCCTTGCCGGGCGGCACGATTTGAGGGGGCCGTTCGGGGAGACGATCGAAACCATCGAACTGAGTGGCCTCAATCGGCTTCAGCGACAAATGGCGCCGCGCCAGGCTCTGGATGCGGCGCGGATTTCCAAGCTGCGCCCATTCCGCCCGCAAATCCGCGATGACGTCGCGCTCATGGCGGATATCATAGCGCAACTTCGCCACGCGCTCGGCGCGCAACGTCGACTCATATTTGATGTCGTAAACATAGGCGGCGGCGAAAACGAGCACGGCGATGACGCAGATGTTGAGAAGACGCATATACATCAGCCGGCCTCCATCACGTCGGCGAGAGTCGGCAGACCGGTCGGTAATATCGGCGCGGCGGAGCGCGCGGGCGTTTCGTTGCGCTCGGCGGCGCGAAGTTTGGCTGAACGGGCACGCGGGTTATCCGCGATCTCCGTTTCGTCGGCTGCGACCGGCCGTCGGGTGACAATGTGGAATGTCGGCACCGCTGGAATAACTTCGGGCAAATGACGAGAACCGGCGTGAGTGCGGCCGCGGTCGGACAGAAACGTTTTAACAATCCGGTCCTCAAGCGAGTGAAATGAGACGGCGACGAGGCGGCCGCCAGGCTTGAGGATGCGCTCGGCAGCCGCCAGTGCGGCGGCGAGTTCACCGAGTTCGTCATTGACGAAGATTCTTAGTGCCTGGAAGGTTCGCGTTGCGGGGTGAATATCGCCCGTCCGCGTGCGCACGACACGGGCAACGATGTCGGCCAGCGCCCGGGTGGTGGTGATGGGTGTCTGCGCCCGCGCCGCGATGATGGCACGCGCCACCGCTCGCGAATGACGCTCCTCGCCAAGAGCAAAGATTATGTCGGCAAGATCGCGCTCCGATGCGCGAGCCACAACATCGGCGGCGCTTGGTCCCGATGCTCCCATGCGCATATCCAGCGGCCCGTCGAGACGGAAGGAAAAACCTCGCTCTGCCTGATCCAACTGCATGGAAGACACGCCGAGGTCGAGCACCACGCCATCGACTGCCGCGAACCCGCAATCCTTAGCAACCGTGTCGAGCGCGGAAAAACACGCCTCACGCAATATGAGTCTGTTCTCGGATGCATTGGCGAAACCCGCCCCGGATGCGATCGCTGTCGGATCACGATCGATGCCGATCACGCGCGTATCGGCGGTTGCCAGGATCGCGCGTGCATAGCCTCCGGCGCCGAACGTGGCATCGACATAGACGCCGCCGTCGCTGACACGGAGAAATGCGAGTGCTTGGCGCGCAAGCACGGGGATGTGACGGGCGGCTCCGCCAGCGACAGCCGGTTTCCCGCTGCCGCCGCTCGCCATCATTCCCCTGCCCCCTGCGCCTTCGGCGCGGCCCCGTGGGCTTCCAACTGTTGCTTGATCGCACGCACCTTGGCGGTGGCCTCCGCGAGTTCTGATTGGAAGCGTTTCGGCTCCCAGATCTGAAACTTTATTCCAAGACCAACAAAGGCGACGGCGTCCGCAATCTCCGCGTGATTTTTCAATGGCTCTGTTAGCGCCACCCGGCCCTCGGGGTCGATCCGCAACATCTCGCCGGTACCGTAGAACGCCGTGGCGAAGCGTTCCCGTTCCTGCGAATAGGGCGGAAAATGCGCGATCATGGCCTCGATCTCCGCCCAAAAGGCCTTGCCTCCAGCCTCCAAGGCCGGCCGATCCAGCGCCGGACAGCAATAGATTCCGCTGAAGCCCTCGCGCGTAAGCACCGCCCGAAACGGCGCCGGAATCGATACCCGCCCCTTGGAATCGAGCCGCATCGTGTAATTGGAGACGAAGCCGTCCATAGCCCCCCTCGTCCCGCACTCGCCGCTTCATTTCTGTGCATGGGATTTTATGGGCTATCATGGGACAGTGTGGTCGTCAAATGAATGAAGGCGCCGCCGCCCGACGCACCCGTGGAACACCTATTAACCGCAGTTAAACTTAAGGAATGGTTGCCGCTGCTCGGTCTAACCGAAGGCTGTCTGTGGCGCTCAACGAGGATGACGATCGGACCGAAGCCGCACGGAAACACCATTGGAAATTTTATCGAGAGGCTTTTGCGCGTGCGCGCTCGATAAGCGCGTGACCAGAGCCGCACATTGTTGCCGCGGTGCCGCCCCTCAATGAACGTATGAAATCGCCGACAGCCGCGGAAAATTGCGGAACGCGCATAGGGGATCACGCGTTGGTGTCCTGGGATGGATTGATTCCGCGAGAGAGGCGGGAAGCCGCTCCCCCGAAACAACAACATGGAGGTACTTATGCTGAAGAAACTGCTGATTACCACGGCGGTAAGCGGTCTGATGATCTCGTCCGCTTTCGCCCAGTCCACGATGTCGCCCTCAAGCCCGAGCGCCACGTCTCCTTCATCCAGTTCCAGTGCCGCAGACAGTTCTGCTTCGAAGGGCAGCGCGAGTTCGGCCGCCATCATCTCTTCGCAGAAGCCCGACCAGTGGCTCGCGTCCAAGTTTAAGGGCACGGACGTGCTTGGCCCCGACAACGCCAAGGTGGGCGATGTCACCGATATCCTGTTCACCAAGGACGGCAAGATTGACGCGTATCTGGTCAGCGTCGGCGGGTTCCTTGGCGTAGGCACGAAGGATGTCGCCTTGGCTCCTTCGCAGTTCCAAGTTGTCCCCGGCGACAACAACAGCGCCGACAAGCTGAAAATCTCGATGACGAAGGACCAGCTCAAGGAAGCGCAGAATTTCCAGGCGTATAATTCGTCGCGTACGACGACTGGCGCGTCCTCAGGCTCGACCAGTGCTACGGGATCTGCCGGTTCGAGCGGATCGACGCGCAGCAACTCTTCCGCTCAGTAAGCGTCTATAGTTCGTTTGTTAATGAGACGGTCCGGCCCACAGGCCGGGCCGTTCTCTTTTTACTCCTTGATTTCGCTCAAGAAACAAGGCGTTCTTCGCCCCGCAAAATAGCGCGCCGCCTTCCCTTTCCGGAGCTGAGTATGTATGAGCCGGCCATGTCTACCTTCCAGCCGGACTCCTCGGTCGTCGCCGACGTCATTTACTCGCCGAATAACGACGAACGCCGGAACGGCAAGCCGCCGGACATGATCCTCCTGCATTACACCGGCATGGCGGGCGCCCAGGACGCGCTCGACCGGCTCTGCTCTGCGGACAGCAAGGTGTCAGCGCATTATTTCGTTTTCGAGGATGGGCGCATTGTGCAGTCCGTCCCGGAAGCACGGCGCGCCTGGCATGCCGGCGTGTCCTCATGGTCGGGGGAAACCGACATCAACTCCTGCTCCATCGGTATCGAGATCGCCAATCCGGGCCACGATTTCGGCTATCCCGATTTCGCCAAGCGGCAGATCGCCGCCGTCATCACGCTATGCCGAGGCATCATCGCCCGGCGTAACATTGCACCCGAGCGAGTACTCGGCCACTCCGACGTGGCTCCAGCACGCAAGCAAGACCCGGGAGAGAAATTCCCGTGGAAGCTGCTGCACAATTCCGGCGTCGGCCAGTGGGTGAAGCCCTCGCCCGTCATCGAGCGCGGGCCACGGCTGACGCTCGGCTATGAGCATGATGACGTCCACAATCTGCAACTGGCGCTCGCCGATTTCGGTTACGGCGTCATCCTGAATGGAAAATTTGACGAGACGACGCGGGACGTGGTGACCGCCTTCCAGCGCCACTTCCGGCCCGCACGGGTCGACGGCATTGCCGACGATTCCACATTGCGGACATTGGATGCGCTGCTGCGAAAGACCCGTGCGTTGACGTAACGGAGCGGTAGGGTCAGGCTTTTTCGTAAATGACGCTGGCGCGCACGTCGTCCTCGATCAGCCGCCAAATTTGATCGACATAGGCGACAAATTCCGGCGTGCGTTTCATTGCCAAGGTGCGCGGCCGCGGCAACGCGATCTCGACGCTCTCCTGAATGCGGCCGGGCCGGCGGGCAAAAACCAAAACGCGGTCGGAAAGAAACACCGCCTCATCGATCTGATGAGTGACGAAGAGCACCGTCTTGCGGCCCTTTTCCCAGATTCGCAGCAATTCGGTCTGCATGATCTCGCGCGTCTGCGCGTCCAGCGCCGAGAACGGCTCGTCCATCAGCAATATCTCGGGGTCGATGGCGAGCGCGCGGGCGAGATTGACGCGCTGGCGCATGCCGCCGGAAAGCTGGCGCGGGTAATAATTCTCAAATCCATCCAGGCCGACGAGCTTGAGCAGATCAAGCGTGCGCTGCCGCACGGCCGCGCCGGTGCCGCCGCCGACTTCCGGGCCGATAAAGGCGTTGGCGAAGACCGTGCGCCACGGCAGCAGATTGTCGTTCTGGAAGACGAAGCCACGGTCGCCTCCGGGCTCGCGCACCGCGCGGCCATCGAGCAACACCTCGCCGGAGGTCGCCGCCTCCAGGCCGGCGATAATGCGCAACAGCGTGGTCTTGCCGCAGCCGCTCGGCCCGACGAGCGAAATGAAATCGCCGCGCCCAACTTCGAAGGCGATGCCGCGCAATGCTTCCAGATCGCCGAAATTCTTGTTCAACCCGGAAATGACGAGCTTTGGAGCCATGTTCAATCCCGCGTCCAGGGCACGAGCTTGCGCTCCAGCCAGCCGAAGCCGGCGGTCATCACGATGCCGGCGACGGCAAGGATGATGACGCCCGCGAACAGTTCGGGCATGTTGAAGGAGTCCGCGGCCTGGCTGATGAGACGGCCGAGGCCGGCGCGCGAGCCGAACAATTCCGCCACTACGACGGCGATCAACCCGCGCCCGATACCGAGCTTCAGCCCGGCAAGAATGAAAGGTGCCGCCGACGGCAGCGAGAGCTTGAAGAAAATCTGCTGCGGCGTCGCGCCGAAGCTGCGCAGCATTTCAATCAAACGCGGGCTCGTGGTGCGCAAGCCGGCTTCGGTATTGATAGTCACCGGAAACAGCACGAGAAAGATCACCACCACGACCTTCGACCAGATGCCGATCCCGAGCCAGAGGATGAACAACGGCGCCAGCGCGATTGTCGGCGTGGCGTAGAGGCCGGAAATCCACGGCTGCAGAACCTTTTTCATGGTTTCGCTGCTGGCCATGGCCAGGCCGCAAGCGATTCCGAGAATGCTGGCGATCACATAGCCGACGAAGAACTCGATCGCACTCACCGCCATATGGTGGCCAAGCTCGCCGCTGGCGGCGAGCTTGAGGATGGCGGCAAAAATCTGCGTCGGCGCGGCGAGAAACAGCGCATTCGCGACCAGCACCCGGCTCAGCAATTCCCACAGCAGCAGGCCGCCGAGAACCGAGAGCACACCGGGGAGATATTTGCCGCAAATTCCGCGAAGTCCGGTCAATCGACCACCTGGCTTACTTCCGGCATCACCAGCCGGTTGACGTCGAAGGAGCCTTCGATGTCGCCGAGCTCACGCAGCGCATCGACGAGCTTGCCGAGTTTTGCCTTGGAGACCTTGCCCGTGGTTTCGAAGAAGTTGCCGCTGCGCAGGAGATCGTAGCTCTTCTCCACGTCCGCCGCCGGCAGCTTGCTGACATCGACCATGACCTTCACGGCGTCGTCGCGGTTCTTCGTGTCCATGAACCAGGCGATGCTCTTGGTATAGGCATTGAGAAATTTCGTCGCCAGCGGCTTGTTGGCCGCGCCCCAGGCGCGGTTGATCGCCGACGCCGAGAACGGAAGGTCTGTGATGTAGTCGGTGGCCGAACCGAGATCGTTGAAGCCCGCCGCTTGCGCATAGAAATTGAACGGCGAAGTCAAGATCGCGGCATCCACCGCGCCGGCTTGCAGAGCGGCAAAACGCGCGGAGGTCGCACCGGCAAACACCATGTCGAACTCGCCTGGCTTCACGCCGTTCGGCGTCAACATGCGCTCGACATAGATGCGGGTGATGTCCTTGGCGCCGCCGAGCGAAATGGTCTTGCCCTTGAGGTCCTTGAGGCTCTTGATGTTGGACTTGGCGAGAATGTTATAGGGCGGCGCCTGCACCTCGATGCGCACGATTGCCACCGGCGCGCCCTTGTCGATGGCGCGGATCGGATCGACGAGGCCGGTGCCGACCGACATATTGGTCGATCCCGCCGCAAGCTGCTGCACCACGCCGGCATTGGATTGCGCGAAGATCAAATCGATCTTCAAATCCTCGGCGCTGAAGAAACCTTTCTGAATGCCGATATAGATCGGCCACAGATTGGTGGAGGTCGAGCCGACAGCGCCGACCGACAGGGTATCCACGGCCTTGGCAGCCGGGGCGAACAGCACCGTGCCTGCAAGCGCCAGGATAGCCACTCCACGTCCGAATCCATTGAGCATCAGCGTCGTCTCCTGTTCGATTTATTTCGCCGCTTGCGCGGCATAATGACGGGCGATCTCCGCCCCGGTCGTGCGCCAGACGCCTTCGTGGCGGCAGATATATTCCAACGCCGCGTCCAAGGCGCCGATGCGATGCGGCCTGCCGGTCAAATAAGGATGCAGCGCAATCGCCATCACTCGCCCGGATTGCGCGCCCTCGCGATAGAGCACGTCGAACTGGCGGCAGATCATCCCCTGAAACTGGGCGGAGGTGAAGTTGCGCTTCTCGAAGGCCGGCTTGTCGTTGATGTCGTGGCTATAGGGCACCGACACCAGGCGGCGCCCGCCGTCGAGGTTCATCATGTAAGGCTGATCATCGTTGATCCAGTCGGCGACATATTCGCAGCCCGCGCCGGCAAGCAGATCGAGGGTATCCCAAGTTTCCTGCAGGCCGGAGCCAAGCCAGCCCGCCGGCCTCACGCCCGTCGCCTTCTCGATGGTGGCGAGCGTGTCGCGGATGATGCGCGGCTCTTCGCCTGGCGCGACCTCATTGAGACGCCGCGTATTGGTCTCGTTGTGGCCCATCCATTCCCAATTGCGCTTCTTACCTTCCTCGATGATGAAGGGATGCTGGGCGCAGACATCGCTGTTGAGCGCGACCGTGCCGCGGATGCCGTAACGGTCGAGCACGTCCATCAACCGGAACACGCCGACGCGGTTGCCGTAATCGCGCTCCGCCCATAGCGGAATGTCGGGCACCTTGCCGCCGCCGGAACCGCCCGGGCGCTCTTCCAGCGAGAAGAATTCGATATTGGGAATGATCCAAAGCGCCACATGGGCGCCGTTGGGCCAGGTCAAACGCGGACGTGTGATGATCGGCGAATAGGGAAACGGACCATAAGGGCTTGGCTTCATCTCAACTGGCCTTCCGCACGGCCAAGCCGTCGAGATGGGCGACGACTTCGTCCACCCGCATCACATCGCAATATTTGTGATGCATATCGAACAAATTGACCTTGTGGGAAAGATCGCTGCGGTCGAAGCAGCATTCCTCCACCAATGTCACGTGGAAACCGTAGGAATAAGCATCGACGGCGGAGGCGCGCACGCAGCCCGATGTGCTCTCGCCGCACATGATGATCGAGCGCACACCAAGTTGCGTCAGATGCGCCAGGATCGGCGTGCCGAAAAACGCGCTGGCGCGCTGCTTGGTGATCACCACGTCGCCGGGCTGCGGCTTGAATTCCGGCCGGATGTTGTAAAGGCTCGCATCGCGGGATACGCCGCCCTGCCGCTTGGTGGCCGTCACCGCATGCGGGAGACTGTCCGGGCGGGTATCCCCGGTGGAATAGAAGATCGGCAGCCCCGCGCGGCGCGATGCGGCGAACAGCCGCTTGGTCGGCTCGATGGCGGCCCAGGCATTGGCTCCGCAGGAGCCCGGATAGGTTTTGATCAGTTCCGCCATCGGCTTGTTGCCGCCCTGGTAAGCGGACTCATAAAGGTCGATGGCGACGAGCGCCGGAGCCGGGCCGACAAAGGTTTTGCGCTGGTATTTCGAATAAAGCTGCATCACTTCCGGGGAGATCACGTCTTTCCAGCAATGGTCTTCAAAATCGCTCATGTTCCGGCTTCCCGCTTGGCTTCGATGCGCCAGTTGAACCGTTCCGCGGCTTTCTTTCAATACCGGTAAGGCTGCGGCCGATGCGCTCTTGACGCGGCCGCTTCGGGCCCCCATGCCTTAAGGTGTCAGTCGGCTGGACGGCCGCTGGGGCGATCGCCGAAAGGCGGCCTCAGAGGAAAGTCCGGGCTCCATGGACATGCGGTGCCGGATAACATCCGGCGAGGGCGACCTTAGGGAAAGTGCCACAGAAAACAGACCGCCGCGGGCGTTGCGTATATCGCGGCAAGGGTGAAACGGTGCGGTAAGAGCGCACCGCGTTTCCGGCAACGGAAACGGCACGGCAAACCCCACCGGGAGCAAAACCGAATAGGGACGGCGCGGGGAGCAATCTCCGGATCCGTGTCCGGATCAGCCGTCCGGGTAGGTTGCTGGAGGCGCCGGGTAACCGGCGTCCCAGAGGAATGGCCGTCACGTGTCTTGCATCGCGCAAGGCGCCATACAAAACCCGGCTTATAGGCTGGCTGATATGTAAAGGGGGCTCGGCGGAAAACCGCCGGGCCCCCGCCAATTTTAGCCGGCTTTAGCGGCCTTGGCGGTGCCCTGGTCGAGCGACTGCAAGACTTCGCTTACCGTCTGCACATCGCCGAAATTGGAATAGAAGGCGGACAGCGAGGCATTGTGCGCTTCGTCCGTCTGCGCGGCCAGCGCGTCGGCCACCATGATGGTCTTGAAGTTCAGCATCATGGCGTCGCGCGCGGTGCTTTCGCAGCAGACGTTGGTGGCGGTGCCGGCGATCAGCACGGTGTCGATGTCACGGCTGCGCAAATGCCGTTCGATGCCGGACGAGCCCTGGATGAAAGCGCTGAATCTTTTCTTGGAGATCTTGGCGTCGCCGGGTTGGATGTCCATGGCGTGCCAAAACTCGAAGCCTTCGCCGCCACTGGTTTCGTCCATCGCTTTGTAGCGGCGATCCCGGCGCTCCGGCGTCATCAGGCAGTTGTGAAAAGTCGACCAATCCTTGGTGTCGGCCGTGCTGTTCCTGATCCAAACCACGTGGCCGCCGCGGCTGCGTAATTCCGACGCCAGATGATTGATGGCCGGCACGATCTCGCGCGCGGTGGCGCTTTCGCCCGGCGCACCTGGCTGGACGAAATAGTTTTGCATATCGATCACCAGCAGCGCGGTGCGGCGCGCATCTAGAGTGTCGAAAGGATGTACCTTGCCGGACCGGGCCTTGACCCGGGTGGTGATCGCCGGAGAGATAGCAAGCTTATGCATTGGGGAATTCCAAGCCAGCGGCGTGAATGGAAGATAAGGGTTATCACGGCTGGCGAGCGGAAACCAATGCAAGACATCGCAACGACGCTAAACGACAGCGCGCGCCCGTTATGACGTGGGGACACCGCCGCTGAACCAGCGAATGATCGAGGGGACCGCGTATCTGTCCACGCCTCCCGTCAGAAGCTGGTCTGCCATCGCTTTTGTGATCTGGCCGGAAAGGCTGATTTTCAAGGTCAAGCGCTTGGATTGGAGAACGAGACTGGGTTGGCTGACCGAAGGGGCGAAGGCGCGCACGTAGTCCGGGATAAACGGCGTCGTGTCCAAAGTTTTGTCCGCGAGGACGGCGTTCAGTTTGTTGGTAATCGTCGCCGAGATAAACGCTGGCACGCCGAATTCGCTTTTTCCGAAGGTAAGCTTTGCATTCTTCTCGTCGAGCCGGAGCGAGACGATATTATTCGCGTAAGTTATCGTCAGGGGAACCTGGTAGGTGACGCGGCCTCCGCGCGCGCTTTGGCAAGGTTTCGCTGTGGCGGTCACCCGGATGCGGGCCGACGACAAGGAGCCGAGAAACGATACATTGGCTTCACTGAGGTCCCAACCGCCGATATTGAAGAAGCCGCACGCGGCCGAGCGGGCAAACTGATTGATCAGGGCTTGTTCCAGCTTCGCTGTATTGATGACCTCGGCGACAATCAGGGATTTCATATTGATGCGGGTCGGCGACGTTACGATGGAGACGCAAACCGTCGAATTGAGTGTCGTATCGAAACCCGAGATCGCATTTTGCGCGTCAACGCGAAAATAGTCCTTGGACGGGCACTGCGCGCTCGCCGCCGACGATGACAGGGCCACCAGAAAGAGGCCGACGAAGCCAAAGACATATCCCGGTGCGCGCATGCTCCACCTTATATTTCTACCTGCCGTTGCAGGCTAAGCCTTCACGCGATACCTGCAACGCTGTCCCACTCATGCGAGACTTCTATCCCCGCTATCAACAGACCTGCGTAACCCAATGATTGCGACAAAAAGCGCCCAGTGGGATTTCTGGATCGACCGCGGCGGAACCTTCACCGACGTAATCGGGCGGCGGCCCGACGGCACGCTGGCCGCGCATAAGCTCCTGTCGGAAAATCCCGAAGCCTATGCCGACGCCGCGGTGCAGGGCATCCGCGATCTGCTCGGTTTGAAGACGGGCGAGCCGATCCCCGCGGGGCGCATCGGCGCCATCAAGATGGGCACTACCGTCGCCACCAACGCGCTGCTCGAGCGCAAGGGTGCGCGTACGCTGCTCGTCACCACCAAGGGTTTCCGCGACGCGCTGAAGATCGGCTACCAGGCGCGGCCCAAAATTTTCGCCAAGCATATCGTAAAGCCGGAGGTGCTGTTCGAGCGCATGATTGAAGTCGACGAGCGCGTACGCGCTGATGGGATGGTAGAGGGCGCGCCTGATCTTGTAGTGTTGCGCGGCGAGCTTGAACGCGCGCGCAACGACGGCATCGAAGCGGTCGCGATCCTGTTCATGCACGGCTACCGCTATCCCGAGCACGAGCAACGTGTTGCCGCGCTGACGCGCGAGCTGGGCTTCGCCCAGGTTTCCGTCAGTCATGAAGTGTCGCCGGTGATCAAATTCGTCTCGCGCGGCGATACGACGGTGGTGGATGCGTATCTCTCGCCGATTTTGCGGAGGTATGTGGCGCGGGTGGCGAGGGAACTCGCCTCTCCCTCTCCCCGCGTGCGGGGAGAGGGTCGGGGTGAGGGGGACTATCCACCTACTCAGACTAGCGGTGAGCCGCCCTCACCCGGCCGCTTCGCGGCCGACCTCTCCCCGCACGCGGGGAGAGGTGAAGCCGGCCTCATGTTCATGACATCCGCCGGCGGCCTGACCGCGGCCGAACTGTTCCAGGGCAAGGATGCGATCCTCTCCGGCCCGGCGGGCGGTGTGGTCGGCATGGCGGAAACCGGGCGCCAGGCCGGGTTGGACAAGCTGATCGGCTTCGACATGGGCGGCACCTCGACCGACGTGTCGCATTTCGACGGCGAATACGAACGCGCCTACGAGACCGAAGTCGCGTGCGTGCGGATGCGCGCGCCGATGATGCTGATCCACACCGTAGCGGCGGGCGGCGGCTCAATCCTGCATTACGATGGGGCTCGCTTTCGCGTCGGCCCGGATTCCGCAGGCGCCAATCCCGGACCGAAAAGTTACCGGCGCGGTGGTCCTCTCACCGTCACCGACGCCAATGTGATGGCCGGGAAGCTCATTCCCGATTTCTTTCCGAAGATTTTCGGGTCGGCGCAAGACCAGCCCATCGACGCCGACGCCGTGCGCGATGCTTTCGCAGCGCTGGCTGCGAAGGTGGACCGCGCGCCGGAGGAAATCGCCGACGGCTTCATCACAATCGCGGTCGAGAACATGGCCAATGCGATCAAGAAGGTGTCCGTGCAGCGGGGCTATGACGTGACGCGCTACACGCTCAATTGCTTTGGCGGCGCCGGCGGCCAGCACGCCTGCCTCGTCGCCGATGCGCTGGACATGACGCGCGTACTCATCCATCCATTCTCGTCGCTGCTCTCCGCTTACGGCATGGGCCTCGCCGACATCCGCGCCACGCGCCAGCAGGCGATAGAAGCCCCGTTAAATGACGTTGCTTTACAAACCATTGACGAGATCGGTGCTCGCCTCGGCGATGAGATGCGAGCGGAGGTGATCGGCCAGGGCGTGGCGGCTCGCGACGTGACCGTGCATGTGCGCGCGCACATTCGCTACGCCGGGACCGATACGGCGTTGGTGGTGCGGGCCTATGCCGTCATTCCGGACGCCACCGAAGGCGGCGATCCGGAATCCAGAGACACGGAAAGTGCTTCTGGATTCCGGGTTCGTGCGCTGCGCGCACGCCCCGGAATGACGGTGGACAAAATGAAATCAGCCTTCGAAACCGCGCATAAAGCCCGCTTTGGATTCATCGATGAGAACAAAGCGCTCATCATCGAGGCTATCTCGGTAGAAGCCATCGGCGGAGGTGCCAAATTCTCCGAGCCTATATTTGAAAAAACAAAATCTCCCCTGCCCGTGCCTGCGCGGCAAACGCAATTCTTTTCCAGCGGCACTTGGCACGACGCGCCGGTCTTCACCCGCCACCAGTTTGCGCCTGGACATGCGATTGGAGGACCCGCGATTATTATCGAGCCGCACCAGACCGTCATCGTCGAACATGGTTGGCGCGCGGAAGTCACCGCGAAAAATCATCTGCTGCTGACGCGTAGCAAACCACTCGCGCGGCAAAGCGCCATCGGCACCGACGCCGATCCTGTCATGCTCGAAGTTTTCAACAATCTGTTCATGGCCGTCGCCGAGCAGATGGGCGTGGCGCTGCAGAACACCGCGTCCTCGGTGAACATCAAGGAGCGGCTGGATTTCTCCTGCGCGGTGTTTTCCGCCGACGGCACGCTGGTCGCCAACGCGCCGCATATGCCGGTGCATCTTGGCTCCATGGACCGCGCGGTGGAGACCATCATCCGCGAGAATGCCGGGCGCATCGCGCCAGGCGACGTCTTTGCCATCAACGCGCCCTATAACGGCGGCACGCATCTGCCCGATATCACTGTCTGCACGCCGGTGTTCGATAAGGAAGAAATCCTCTTCTGGGTCGCGTCACGCGGCCACCACGCCGATGTCGGCGGCATTTCCCCGGGCTCGATGTCACCGAACGCGACCAGCATTGAGCAGGAAGGCATCTATATCGACAATTTCAAGCTGGTGGATCGCGGCAGCTTCCGCGAGCAGGAGCTGCTGGCGCTGCTGACCAGCGGCGAATATCCCGCGCGCAATCCGGCGCAGAACATCAATGACCTGAAAGCGCAGATCGCCGC
>JAXDOR010000034.1:0-12568 GCA_034668825.1 Alphaproteobacteria bacterium
CACTTTCGACAGGCGACGGTCGCGAAGCAAAAGCCACATCGCGGCTTCGGCATCGGTCGCGCCGCGGCGCATGCGCTTGGCGTGGCCTCGCACCCGTTTTTGGACGGGCCAGTGATGTGAGCCGATAGGCATGACCCCTCACCCGGCTCGCTCCGCTCGCCACCCTCTCCACAAGGGGAGAGGGAAAGCTAGCAAACAGCGAATATCACACCCGCATCGGCATCAGCACATAGAGCGCGCCGCCGGCATCGCGGTCCTGGATCAGGGTCGGCGAGCCGGGATCGGCCAGCTTCAAGACCGCGACTTCGCCTTCGATCTGGGCTGCGATGTCGAGGAGGTAGCGGGAATTGAAGCCAATATCGATCGGATCGGAATCATATTCCACCTCGATCTCCTCGGTGGCGCTGCCGGAATCCGGATTGGTCACCGACAGCGTCAGCTTGCCGGCACTGATCGACAGTTTGACGGCGCGGCCACGCTCGCTCGACACCGTCGAGACGCGGTCGACGGAAGCCTCGAAATCCTTCTTGTCGACCACGAGTTCCTTGTCGTTGCCGACTGGGATGACGCGCGCATAATCCGGGAAGGTGCCGTCGATCAGTTTGGAGGTGAGGACCACGTCGCCGATGGCGAAACGAATCTTGCCTTGCGACAGATCGATCGCGACCTCGCCTTCCATGTCTTCGATCAGGCGCTGCACCTCACCCACGGTCTTGCGCGGAATGATGATGCCGGGCATACCCGCGGCGCCGGTCGGCAGCGCCAGTTCGACCTGGGCCAGCCGGTGGCCGTCGGTCGCCACCGCGCGCAACATCGCCGATTTCGCCGTTCCCGTGGTGTGCAGATAGATGCCGTTGAGATAATAGCGCGTCTCTTCCGTGGAGATAGCGAACTGAGTCTTGTTGATGAGGCGCTTGAGGTCGGCGGCAGGCAGGCTGAAATGATGCGTCATCTCGCCGGCGGCCAAGTCAGGAAAATCGCTTTCCGGCAAAGTCTGCAAGGTGAAACGCGAGCGGCCGGCGCGGATCGCCAGGACCGCGCGGTCGCCCGATGCTTCGAGCACGATCTGCGAGCCTTCCGGCAGCTTGCGGACGATTTCGTAGAACATATGCGCGGGCACGGTGGTGGAACCACCGGGAGCGACCTCGGCGGCGACGGCGTCGATCACTTCGAGATCAAGATCGGTCGCCTTCAGGCTGAGCTTTGCCTTGTCGGCGCGGATCAGCACGTTGCCGAGAATCGGAATGGTGTTGCGCCGCTCGACGACACGATGGACGTGTCCCAGCGACTTCAACAGTTCTGCACGCTCGACGGTAACCTTCATCTTGCAACCCGCTTCAATCGGGGGGTGGACGTTTCGCGCGAGCGCGGAGGCGGCGGCCGCCAGGCTCGCGCGGGGGAAAGAAGGTGACGCGGCCCGCCGGAATAGGCAAGGGCGTAGAGGGGTCTACGCCCCGCTTTTCCAGCCGATTCATACGCCGCACGGCCACCAGCAGCGACTCCGTAGGGGGCCGCCTGAAAGCTCAATCCTGCAATTGCCGCTTGAGAACGTCGATCTCCTCAGCCAACGACGTGTCGTTGCCGACCAGATTTTCGATCTTGCGCACCGCATGAAGCACGGTCGTATGGTCGCGGCCTCCGAAACGGCGCCCGATCTCGGGTAGCGAGCGTAGCGTCAGGGTCTTGGCCAGATACATCGCCACCTGACGCGGACGCACCACATTGGCCGTCCGCCGCGAGGAGAGCAGGTCGGCGCGGCTGACGTTATATTGACGCGCCACCACGCGTTGGATGTCTTCGATCTTGACGCGCTTTGGCTCCTGCGGACGGATGAAATCCCGCATCTCGCGCTCCGCCAGCTCCATCGTCACCGCTTGGCCGGTCAGCTTGTTGTGCGCCAGCAGGCGGTTGAGTGCGCCTTCGAGATCGCGTCCGTTATGTATGATGGTCTTGGCGATATAGGCGATCACCGCAGGCGGGACGTCAAAACCCGGATGATGTTGCCGCGCCGCGTTCATGCGGGATTTCAGGATTTCAATGCGCAACTCCTCTCCGAGTGACGCCATCTCCACCACCAACCCTCCGGCCAGGCGCGAACGCACGCGTTCGTCCAGACTTTCAAGGTCGGAAGGCGGCCGGTCCGAGGCAACCACCACCTGCCGCCCCGCATCGATCAGCGCGTTGAGCGTGTGGCAGAATTCGGCCTGGGTCGACTTGCCCTGGAGGAATTGCAGATCGTCGATGACGAGGACGTCGATGCCGCGCAGTGCCTCCTTGAAAGCAAGCGCGGTTTGCGTCCGCAGCGCCGAGACGAAGCCGTACATGAACTTCTCGGCGGTGAGATAGAGCACCTTGCGTTCGCCGCCCGCATTTCCCGCCCAGGTGATGGATTGCAGGAGATGCGTCTTGCCGAGCCCCACACCGGCATGGATGTAAAGTGGATTGAACAATACCGCGTCGCTGCGGCGGGCCGCGGCTACCTGCTTGGCGGCAGCATGGGCGAGGGTGTTGGAGCGGCCGAGGACGAAAGTCTCGAAAGTGAGGCGTGGATCGAGCGGCGAGCCGCCGAGCGCTTCGTGGGCGGTGGTGAGCGGCAATCCCAAGCCGCGCGGCTCGCTGCCATTGAACCTCAATTCGCGGCCATGCGATGCAGCCGCAGGTTCCGCGGTGACCGGCTTTGCCAGCGAACGCAGCACGCCGGAGCGCACGCTTAATTCGATCCGGCCAATCTTGGATTCCTCGGCCTGCCAGCAGGCGAGTACCCGCTCCGCATAGTGAGATTGGATCCAACTTTTGAGAAATCGTGTCGGCACCGAGAGACGGACAGTGGCGTCGTCCATTTCTTCCAAGTCCATGCGGGCAAACCAGCTTGAATAGATGTCGTCGCCAACTTCGGCGCGCAGCCGTCCCTTCACGCGTGACCAGCGGTCTTGTTCCGTCGTTGTCATTTCCATGGGTCTGTTCCGATCGATGGTGGCGGAATCGGCGGCGATTTGGCGGGCTTTGCCCGCCGCACGCCTGCGGCGCACGCAACTCACTCCAGGCGATGGCGGGAACTAAGTCACTTGGCCTTCGAAACACGCCAAGCGGCCGCCATCTCAATGCGGTTGAAGAAGTTATGGCTCAGCCACTCGGCGGGGGCATTGGCGCCCGGCTTTCACTCATGAGCGCGGGCATCAAACAGGGAATTGGCCGGCACCGAACTTTCAAGGCGCTGGTAAGCGTTAGCACCGGATCGAGTCTAGCCGGTGACATGAGTGGCGGCATTGAGCCAAAAAAACGTGCCGGCATTCGCCATGCAGTGGACATAAGTTCCCCCTTCCATCGCCCGTATCGGCGCGATGGCCTGTATTTTTTTCCAACTTTTCGTATTGTCGCCGGAATGCTTTGTGCCGCCATGCAGTACGACAGTGACGTCACAAAATCAGACAAGCATCCAACCTATTGCAGACGCAAGAACTACTCAGGAAGTGGCAACCAGACATAGCTCTGCTACTCTCATTCTAGATGAGCTTGAATACGAGCCCTTTACTGAGAAGTCTCGGGAGCGCCGAGAACGAGACAAAAATACACGCCCACTGAAAAGGCGCAACGGGTTTTGCGGACCAAATGTAACGAATAAGCAATCAATGTGGCGGGCTGCGATCACGCAGTCGTGAATCACTCCATCGCAAGGGATTGAATCGGCGCACTGATTCAGAATGCCCAACGTTTGCGGCCAAACTGCAACACTGCGCGAGGATTTTCTTTTTGTCGTGAAGCAAAAATCCATATACCACCGCGTTTTTCAACTCCCAGCCGTCGCTTTCCTCATAAGGCGTTGTGGCCGCGATTGTTTTTGAGTCCGAAAAATCAACCTAGCCCCTGCAATGTCGTTGATGCGACAAAGGCGGCGATCGGCTTGCGTGAAAATGCAATCCCCGGCGCTAAGGCCGGGGGATTTGAAGTCGGTCTATGGAAATGGAAATTCCGCCGGGCGTAGTGGCGGTGCGCGGCCTTACTTGCCGAGCTTGGCGATCTGGTGCGTCAGCCGCGATACTTTCCGGCTCGCCGTATTTTTGTGCATGACGCCATTTTGTGCCGCGCGCATGATCGCGGGCTCCGCCGCCTTTAGCGCGGTCGACGCGGCTTTGGGATCGCCCGAGGCAATCGCTTCCTCCACCGTGCGCACGACGCCGCGCATGCGCGAGCGCCGCGCCTTGTTGATGACGGCCCGGCGCGCGATCTTGCGTGTGGCCTTTTTTGCGGAAGTCGTATTCGCCATTGAGTCGGTCCTGCAAAGAAGACGGCGGCGAAAAACCCTCGCCGCCATCAAGGCAGCTTATAGTCAGGCCATAGGGAGGCGTCAACGGCGCAAAGGGTTCAAGGCCACGCGCGCTGCCCCCTCTTGGAAGGTCACGCTGAACGGTTGAACCGGAACGCCGCTCGGAGTAATCCGTGCTGCTATTCCTTTACAAGGACTAACCCCTCGCCATGATCCGCTCTTTGTTGCGCTTCCTCGGCTTGGTGCTGCTCGCTGCCGCCTTTATCTTCTTCATCTACGACGGCACCAAGTCGATCGCGGATCATTCCCTCAACATCACCAACCTCGGTCAGACCTGGTCGGACATCCATCAAAACAGTCTGCTGCTGCTGAAACCTCTGATCGAGAAGAGAGTCGCCGGCTGGCTGTGGAATCCCGTGATGCAGACGGTTTTGGCGCAGCCGACCTGGCTGGTGCTTGGCATTCTTGGCATGATCTTGACCATGCTGGGACGCAAGAAGAAGCCGTTGATCGGTTATGGGCGCTAGGCAACCGTAACCAATCAGTCCGCCGCAGCGAAATGATCGGGGAGGGGCTATATATAGGGCAAACTAGCCAGGAGAGCCCGATGTTCCCATTCAAAAAGTCGCTCGCGATGCCCGCGCCCAGCGAAGCTTTGGCCGGTCGTACGACCCCGATCCGCACTGCAGTCCGCCATTTCGTCAATAACGGTCCGCTCCAGGGTCCTTATCCAGAGGGGCTGCAGACCGCCGTCTTTGGCCTCGGCTGTTTCTGGGGAGCGGAGCGGAAATTCTGGGAGCTTGGCGAAGGAATCTATGTCACCGCCGTCGGCTATGCCGCCGGCCAAACGCCGAATCCGACGTATGAAGAGGTCTGCAGCGGCCGCACGGGTCACAACGAGGTGGTGCTCGTCGTCTATGACCCTAAAAAGATATCCTATGAGCAACTGCTGAAAACCTTCTGGGAAAGTCACAATCCCACTCAAGGGATGCGGCAAGGCAATGACACCGGCACGCAATATCGCTCGGGCATTTACACGTTCGGGCCCGCGCAACGCGCGGCCGCGGAAGCGTCGAAGGCGATGTATGAGAAGGCGGTGAAGGCTAAGGGCTATCCTCCCATCACCACCGAAATCCTCGATGCGCCAAAGTTCTACTTCGCCGAGGATTATCACCAGCAATATCTTGCGAAAAATCCAGGCGGTTATTGTGGTCTCGGCGGCACCGGCGTGGCCTGTCAGATCGGCACCGGCGTCGCTGCGGCGCACTGACGCGGAACTTAAATCCCGACATCGTCGTTATCTGCCGACGCGGCCCGGATTTAAGGTCCGGGCCGTGCCGCATATTGAGCGGAGGGGTGCAATGCAAATCGAACGCATTCTTGGAAATTTCATTTTTCATAGCCGCTGGCTCGCAGCGCCGTTTTACATCGGGCTCGCGCTTGGACTCGCGTTGCTGCTGGTCAATTTCATCATGCAGTTTTTTTCCCTGGCCGCGGCGATCGTCCATAGCGGCGAGTCGGAAGTCATCCTCGGCATTCTCGGTCTCATCGATCTGACATTTGCCGCCAATCTGGTGCTCATCGTCATTTTTTCCGGCTACGAAAACTTCGTGTCGAGGATCGACGTTGGCCAGCGTACCCGGCCGATCTGGATGGCCAAGATCGACTTCAACGGCATGAAGCAAAAACTCATGACCTCGATCGTCGCCATTTCGGCGATCCAGGTGCTCAAGGGATTCATGAATCTCGCGCAACTCGACAACGGCAAAATGGCCTGGCTGCTCGGCATCCACGCCGTCTTCCTGATTTCGATGCTCGTTGTGGTGATTTCCGACCGGATCGGGGAGCCGTTGGAGCATCCGACCGAAGCGAGCGAACAGAAGTCCAAGCGCTAGACGACGCAAGATGACCCTATCTGAAGAATTTCCGCGGGCGGATAGCTTAAATCGAGGCCGCGGTCAGTCTTTCTTAACCATAAACAGCGTTAATCGGGCTTAACTTTTACGGTGCCCGGATTCGCCTGATGCGTCCCAACCGTCTGTTTATTGTGTTGCTGGCCGCCCTTGCGGTCACCGGCTGCGCGCGGCGCGCGCCGCAATACCAGTATATGACGGCGCGCCCGGCGCCGATGTATCAAACCGCGCCGCAGGTTTCCGGCTATCAGCAGCAGGGACAGGTCTACCAGCCGCAGGTGTATCAAGCACCGGTGGCGCAAACTCCGGCTTACCAGCCTCCGGTCTACCAGCAGCAGAGACCGGCTCAGGTTTATCAGCCGCAGATGTATCAAGCTCCGGCATATCAGCCGCCGATGCAGGCTCCCGTCTATCAGCAGCCGACGTATCAAGCCCCGGTGGTGCAGGCTCCGGTCTATCAACAACGGCCGGTCTATCAGAACTCGGGATGTCCGGCGGGATACCAGTGTCAGAGCCAAGTCTATCAAGCACCGGCGCTCAGCTATCAAGCACAGCGGCCGGTTTATCAGCCGCAGTATCAGGCGCTGGCGAAGGCTCCGGCGCAGCAGCCAGTCAGCTTGCCGATGCCCTATACGCTCGATTCCGGCGACCGGCTGCGCATCACCGTGTTCGGCCAGGACGGATTGACCAATTCCTACGCGGTGGATGCCGCAGGCTATATCACCATGCCGCTGATCGGGCCGGTGGCAGCGCGGGGCTTGACTCCCGACCAGCTGTCGCAATCGATTTCCGAGCGGCTGGCGCAAGGCTATATCCGCGAGCCGCATGTGGCGCTGGAGATTGAGGCCTACCGGCCGTTCTTCATCCTCGGCGAGGTCGCCAGCCCCGGCCAATATGCCTATGTGGCCAACATGACCGTGGAGACCGCCGTTGCCATCGCCGGGGGCTTTGCGCCGCGCGCGCAGACCGGCAAGGTCACGCTTAGCCGTAACTTCGGCGGCCAGACCAGCAAGGCCACCGTGCCGCTTTCCACCCCAATCCGTCCCGGCGATACCATCCGCGTCCAGGAAAGATGGTTTTGAGCAACGCTGCGCTGAGCATCACCTGCCCGGCTTGCTACTCGACCTTTCCGATCTTCTTGACTGCGGCAATGAGGCGAGCGCTGTCGGCCTCGACAAAGCGCGTGAATTCAGGCGCGTCGAGATAGGCGGGCGGGCTGCCCGCAGCCTCGAAGATCTTCGTCACCGCGGCATCCTGCATTGCCTGCCGCACCGCGTCGCGCAGGCGTGTCATGATAGGTTCTAGCATACCCTGCGGCGTGAACAGACCGGCCCAGATGTAGAACTCGACGTCTGAATACCCAAGCTCTTTGAACGTCGGCAGATCGGGGAAGCTGGCGATGCGCTGTGCTCCCCAGTTGGCCAGCACGCGCAGCTTGCCGTCGTCGACCTGCGGCTTCAACACACCGGGTGCCGACGCCAAAGCCTGAACGGTATCTGACAGCAGCGCCGTCACCGCCGGACCGGCGCCGCGGAACGGAACGTGCAGAAGCTTGATGCCCGCTGACGCGGCGAACATCTCCATCGCCACATGCAGCGTGCCATAGGGTCCGGAGGACCCGTAAGCGATAGCGCCCGGCCGCTTCTTCGCATCGTCGACAAAATCCTGCAGCGTTTTCCAGGGTGCCGAGGCTTGCACGGCGAGCAACGTCGGATCGGCGAGAATGCGTGCGACCGGGGCGAACTGCGAAACCTCGTAAGCAACTTCGCGTCCGAACAATCGATCTGCTTCCGGCAGGACGGCCAGAGACGACAGCGAGAGCAGCAGCGTATAGCCGTCCGGAGCAGCGCGCGCGACAAAGGCATTTCCAATCGAGCCGCCGGCACCGCCGGCGCGGTTATCGACAATCACCGAGCGGCCCAAAATCTTTTCCAATGCCATTGAGATCGGCCGGGCGGCAAGGTCGGCCTGTCCGCCGGGAGGAAAGGGCACGATCATGGTGATGTTGCGGGCAGGCCAGCTTGGCTGCGCGATCGCGGGTGCGACCAGCGCCTGAAGCGGCCCCTGTGACAGTAGTGGCAGCGCAACGCCGCCTTTGAGGATGTCTCGCCGGTTCATTGTTATCGTCCTCCCGTTAAGCGCCGGCGTGCGCCGGCGCCTGATTTTCTAGCGCGCGCCTTGCCGCTTCCTCTTCAACCGCTGCCGCCAGATTCGGATGGTGCGCGGCAAGGGTACGGAAATCGGCAAGATCCAAAACCAACAGCGTGGTCGGAAGCGTCGTCATCACATTGGCGGAGCGGATCGCGTTTCCCAACAATGCCATTTCGCCGAAAAATGCGCCCGCCTCCAACTTGATATGTTTCTTCGGGAGTTCGATCTGAACCTCTCCCGAAGCGATGAAATACATGCAGTCCGCGACTTTGCCGCGCCGAATGATCGTGGTTGCTTCGGGTATCTCCCAACGCCGCAGCATGTGCGTGATCTCGGTAATACCCGCCGGATCGAGGCAACGGAAGAATGGCACGGCGCTGACCAGATTCCAGGTCTGTATGAAATTATGACGCCGGCTTTCGGCGGCGAATCCGGTGGCGAGGATGCCGGTCCAGAGACCGAACACGCCTACCCCTGAAATCATCACCAAGCTGGCGATCAGCCGGCCGACCGGCGTCTGCGGCACGGCGTCGCCATAACCTGTTGTCGTCAGGGTCACCACCGCCCACCATAACGCGGAAGGCAGGCTCCCGAATATTTCCGGCTGGCGGTCGCGTTCGAGCACATACACGCTGGTTGCGGCGAGAAAAAGCAGCGTCAGAAAGATGAACAGCACGCTCATCAGCGGCTTTGCCTCGATGGCGAGGACACGCCGAAGCTGAAGCAGGCCAGGAATGTCGGGCGCGAGCTTCAATATCCATAGCGCGGCAAACAGCCAGGCGGTCGGGGCCGCCAATCCCAGCGCCAGCGCGACCGGAACCGGCAGTATCCCGGCTGCGTCCACAATTCCCCGGGGAGAGAATAGATAGCTGTTTGCCTTGCCGGCGCGGGCGGCGATCCACAGCCGGCTGACCCATTCGAAAGCAAAGAAGCCATAACAAATCCACAAGCCGACCCCGAGCCACCACGCTATGCCGCCCTTGAAGCTCGGCACCGTCATCGCAGACATGGCGACGAGAGCGATGGCCAGTACCAGATATGAGACGCGCCGATGAGATCCAAAACGTCGCGCAAGCCTGATTGCAGGGCCGCTCAGGGGCATATGCATTCCGATGCTTTATGGCGGCAGAGCTTAGCCGCTCCCAGGCGGCGTTCCTCAAGCTTTTTCGATTACTATTATACAGCGGCAATGTTGTCGTAAAATCCAGTCCATTATACAGCGAGAACAAGCGAGTGACGCCGGTGTCGGCCGGCCGTCCATGCCACTGCGTCCGGGGGACAACTATGAACCTGACTTCCTATCTCACGCAGGAATATCTGACTTCCTTTCTGGCCTGGGAAAATCTGAAGAGCTTTATCACCCTGGCAAATGCCATGGGCGTTATCGGCGGGATGTTTTACGTCGCTGCCACCTCCATGAAGACTGTCATTCCGTTGAGGATCGCGGGCATCGCCAGCGCCTTCTTTTTCCTGCTCTACGGAATTTTCTCTCAGGCGGTTCCCAGCATATTTCTCTACGGCCTCCTGCTGCCGCTCAATTCCTACCGGCTCTATGAGATGGTCGAGTTGATCAAGAAGGTTCGCACTGCGGCGGAAGGCGATCTGTCGATGGATTGGCTGGAACCGTTCATGACCAAGCGGAAATATCGCAAAGGCGATGTTCTATTTCACAAAGGCGATCCCGCCGAAGAAATGTTCCTGACCGTGAAAGGCAAGTTTCTCGTCAAGGAACTCAATATCGAAATTAGCCCCGGCCATCTCTTCGGCGAGATGGGTTTGCTCACGCCGGGCAACCGCCGCACGCAGACCGTTGAATGCATCAAAAGCGGGAGCGTTCTCACCATCACCTACGATAAGGTGCGGGAACTGTATTTCGAAAACCCCGAATTCGGCTTTCATTTCCTGCGGCTGACAAGCGAGCGGCTATTGCAGAATGTGGCGCGATTGGAAAGCCGCTTGGCGGCACAGGCTCAAGCCGTTCCTGGTTAACGAGCAACGCGCCCAGGACGTACGGTGGCAGAAATGCCACGGTCAGAGGGCAATTGGGCTGGGACCTTGCTATCGCTAGTGGAATCGGCAAGATGCCCAAGAATTAGGGGTTGGGCGATCCCGTGGGCAAAATAGTAAACCCGATAGTGGCGGGAGTCGCGGCGCTTTGGCTGCTGCTGGCTGCCTGCATCCCATTTTACGCCCAGGGTACATCCGCCGCCACGACCGCGGCTTCGGATCCGGAATACCAAGCGCTGTTCAAGCGCATGTATGCGGATCCGAAAAACCTCGACGTTTCCTTCAAGTTTGCCGAAGTCGCCACCCGGCTGGGTGATTATGAGGCAGCCATCGGCGCGCTCGAGCGCATGCTGTTCTACAATCCCAATCTGCCGCGCGTGAAGCTGGAGCTTGGGGTGCTCTACTTCCGCATGGGCGGCTACCAAATGGCGCGCAGCTATTTCGAGCAAGCCGTGGCTACGCCGGGCGTGCCGCCGGAAGTGCAGACCAAGGTCAACGAGTTTCTGGCTGCGATCAACAATCAGACGTCGCCAAGCAGGTTCGGCGTCTTCTTGCATGCGGGGATGCGCTACCAGAGCAACGCGAATGCTGGGCCTGCGGGCTTGCTGGTCAGAGCCTTGGGCCAGGATGCGGTGCTCAACAGCCAGTTCGGTAAAGCGCCGGATTGGAACCAGTTCATTCTTGCCGGTGTCAATCATTCCTACGACCTTGGCGGCGGCAACGCGGTTGAAGCGAGTCTCGTCGCTTATTACGCTAAGCAACTACGGTTATCGCAATTCGACCTCGGGCTGCTGGAAGTGCAGGCCGGCCCGCGCTTTGCCCTTCCCCAGTCACCGTTTCCCGGAACCTCGTTGAAGGTTTACGGCATTGGCACCGCCTCGGCCCTTGCGGAGGCTGCGTATTTCAGCGGCACCGGTATCGGGGTGTCGACGCGCTTCAACGTCGGCAACGCGGCGCGGGTCGAACCTTCTTACGAATACCGCAGCCGCAAATTCAGAAACTCGGTCACCTATCCAACCGCGGCCGAGCAGACGAGTAAATTGCAGACGGTTGCGATTGCAGGCGAAGGCGCGCTCTTAGCGGGGGTAGCCTGGGGCGCTCGTGTCGCCGCTGATTGGAACAGAACCGACAGCTTCGATTTCGCTTACAACAGCTACGATCGGTTGTCGGGCGACCTCGGATTCCCGATCCCGTTTTCGCTGACCTGGCAGAACACGCCGCATCAGTTCGTCTTCACGCCTTCCGCCGGAGTGAGCCGCACGACTTACTTGCGGCCCAACATCCTGATCGATCCGATCGTTGCCCGCCTGGATAAGGAGTGGCACGTCGGAGCCGGGTTGGACGCGCAGCTTTACGCCAATCTCGGCTTCCGTGCGCAAGTGCAATACACCCGCACGTCATCCAGCCTGCCGAACTTCGACCTCGACAACTTCTCGGTCTCCTTTGGACCGACCGTGCGCTTCTGAAGGTAGAGGAAGGAACTGCCATGTCGGTCATTCGCGTCACGTCTCAGAGACTCCGAGCGGGCGTAGCGGCGGCCAGCATCATGCTTGCGCCAAGTATGGCGATCTCTCAGACGATCGGAAAAGCGGCGGCGGTCAATCCGGCCTCCACCGGGTCGGGACGCGTGCTGACCTTGGGTGCCGAGGTCGTCCACAAAGAGCGAATTCAAACCAGCGGTAGCGGTTCGCTGCAGCTTCTCTTCATCGACCGCACCAGCATGAATATCGGCCCGAATAGCGATCTGGTGATCGATGAATATGTCTTCGATCCCAAAACCAACACCGGCAAGATGTCGGTTTCGCTAGGCAAAGGCTTGATGCGCTTTGTCGGCGGCCAGATCAGTCATGACGGCAACGCGACCGTCAACACCCCGTCGGCGGTGATCGGAATCCGGGGCGCCACCGGCAGCTTCACTTATGATCCGGGTACCAAGCTGACGACCGCGAGCAACGATTGCAGTGGTTGCTCCATCACCGTCCGCACGCCCGATGGGCAGTCGGTCAGCATTCCCGCCGGCTTCACGGCAACAATCGGCAGCCAGGGTGCGGTTACCGTTGCGCCGACTCCGAAGGAGAGCGCGGACAGGAGCACTCAGCAGACGCAGAGCCAAGGCGGTCAGACCGGCGGCGCCGGTGAGCAGACCTCGCAGAATGCCGCGGTCACCGAAACCAGCAGCCCGCTCACGAATCCCGACCCGAATAGCAGTTCCAACACTCAAGTAGCGCAGAAC
>JAXDOR010000035.1:0-8243 GCA_034668825.1 Alphaproteobacteria bacterium
GGTTATCGTTCGTCTGGCGGAAGCCGGCGGCCGCGCTGTCGAGCGCAAGCTCGATCTTCCGGTGGTCCCGAGCGGACCGATGATCGGCGTCAAGCCGCTATTCTCCGGCCGCTCGCTCGGCGAGGGCGAAAACGCTGGTTTCGATGTCGTCATGGCGGCACCGGACGGCGCGCCGCTCGCGCGCAACGGCTTGCGTTACGAGCTGTTGCAGATCGAATCCCGCTATCAATGGTACAAGCAGGACGGCACCTGGCAGTTCGAGCCGGTCAAATCGACACGCCGCGTTGCCGACGGCAAATTCGATATCGCCGCCGACAAGCCGGCGCGGCTGTCGCTGCCGGTCAGCGTTGGCCGTTACCGCCTCGAAGTCTCCACCGGCGAGCCGGATGGGCCGATCACCTCTGTCGGCTTTGACGCCGGTTGGTATGCCGACGCGAGCGCCGACACGCCCGACCTTTTGGAAGTCGCGCTCGACAAGCCGGAATATAAAGCCGGTGAGGGCATGACGGTGGCGGTGACCGCCCGCACCGGAGGCCGCTTGTCTTTGGACGTTTATGGCGATCGCCTCCTCGCTTCCATGTCCCGCGACGTGCAGCCGGGCGTGGCGCGCATCAATCTCAATATTGGTCGCGACTGGGGCAGCGGCGCCTATGTGGTGGCGACGTTGCGCCGGCCGCTCGAGGCCAAGGAACAACGCATGCCGGGCCGCGCCATCGGCACGCAATGGTTTGCCATCGACCGCAAAGCCCGGACGCTTGCGCTCGATATGCCGCTGCCGGCGACCATGCGTCCGCAGACGGCGTTGCGCATCCCGGTGAAGGTCGACGGGCTGACCGCCGGCGAGGAGGCGAGGGTGGTTGTCGCCGCCGTCGATGTCGGCATCTTGAATCTCACCAACTATAAGCCGCCGGCGCCGGACGACTTTTATCTCGGCCAGCGCCGCCTTTCCGCCGAACTGCGCGATCTTTACGGGCAGCTGATCGACGGCATGCAGGGCACGCGCGGACAAATCCGCACCGGCGGCGACATCGCCGGCGCGGAGCTTCAGGGCAGTCCGCCGACGCAGGCGCCGCTCGCGTTTTATTCCGGCATTGTCACCGTCGGTAAGGACGGCACCGCCGAAGTGGCCTTCGACATTCCGGCTTTTGCCGGAACCGTGCGGGTGATGGCGGTGGCCTGGAGCAAGGATAAGGTCGGCCGCGCCACCGGCGACGTCATCGTGCGCGATCCGGTGGTGCTCAGCGCCACGCTGCCGCGCTTCTTGTTGACCAGCGACCGCGCCGCCTTGCATCTCGATCTCGACAATGTGGAAGGAGCGGCGGGCGATTATAGCGTGGCGGTGAAAGCCGACGGCCCTGTCACGTTTGCCCAAGGCACAGCGTCAACGCTTTCGCTTCGGGCCAAGCAGCGCGATGCTGTCACGATCCCACTTACCGCGTCCGCGGCAGGCGCCGCGACCATTACCGTCCGCGTCACCGGACCGGACGGATTGGCGCTGGAACGCAGCTATCCGCTCGCGGTCAAACCGGCCACGCAAATCCTAGCACGGCGCACGGTCAGGCCGATTGCCAAAGGCGAAAGCCTGACGTTGTCCAGCGATCTATTCGCCGATCTCGTCCCCGGCACCGGCAGCGTTGCGCTTTCCGTCGGCGTGTCCACCGCGCTCGACGCCGCGGCGCTGCTCAATGCGCTGGATCGCTATCCGTTCGGCTGCACGGAGCAGATCGCCAGCCGGGCGCTGCCGCTGCTCTATGTCAACGACCTTGCCAGTGAAGCGCGTCTGGCGTTGGACAATGCCGCCGACCAGCGCATCCGCGATGCCGTCGACCGTTTGCTGGCGCGGCAGGGATCGAATGGCTCTTTCGGCTTGTGGTCGGCAGGCGGCGACGACCTTTGGCTCGACGCCTATGTCACCGATTTCCTCACGCGCGCCCGCGAGCGCGGCTTCGCGGTGCCGGACATCGCGTTCAAGCTCGCGGTCGATCGTTTGCGCAATTTCGTCGGCAACGCGCCGGAGCCTTCGAAGGATGGCGGACGCGAACTCGCCTATGCCCTCTATGTGCTGGCGCGCAACGGCGCGGCGCCGGTCGGTGACCTGCGCTATCTTGCCGAAACCAAGCTCGGCGATGTGGCGACACCGATTGCCAAGGCGCAGATCGCGGCGGCGCTGGGGATGCTCGGCGACAAAACACGCGCCGAACGCACCTATGCCAAAGCACTTGAGTCGCTGACGGCGCAGCCGAAACTCGAATCCGGCCGCATCGATTACGGCTCGGCGCTACGCGACGCCGCTGCACTGGTCACGCTGGCCTCCGAAGGCCGGGCGTCTGCGGTGACGATCACTGGCGCGGTGCAACGGGTGGAAGCGGCGCGCGGGCTTTCGCCCTTCACCTCGACGCAGGAGAATGCCTGGCTCGTGCTCGCCGCCCGCGCCATTGCGAAGGACGCCGACAATGTTTCGCTCACCGTCGCGGGCGAGAAAATTCCGGGCGCGGTCTATCGCAACCTGCGCGCCGCGGACCTGCAAAACGATCCGCTGAAGGTGACGAATAGCGGCGAGGCGCCCGTCCAGGCCGTGGTGTCGGTTTCCGGCGCGCCGCTGGTCGCGGAGCCCGCCGCCGAGCGCGGCTTCAAGATCGAGCGGCTGTTTCATACGCTTGACGGCGATCCCGTTGATCCATCGAAGGCGAAACAGAACCAGCGCTTCGCCGTGGTGCTGCGGATAACCGAGCCGAAGCCGCAGTTCGGCAGGATCATGGTCGCGGATTATTTGCCGGCCGGATTTGAGATCGACAATCCGCGGCTGGTGTCCTCTGGCGAAACCGGCACCCTGGATTGGATCGAAGCGGCGGCGACGCCGGTGCATTCCGAGTTCCGCGACGACCGTTTCACCGCCGCCTTCGACCGCAAAAGCGAAGACCCCGCCGTGTTCACCGTCGCCTATGTGGTGCGCGCGGTGTCGCCGGGCAAATACATCCGGCCGCAAGCTTATGTGGAAGACATGTACCGCCCGGATCGCTTCGGCCGTACCGGCACCGGCACGGTCGAGATTTCGGCGGCGAAATGAGCGGGGCACGCGCCAGTTCTCTCTTCACCCTCGGCTGGCGTCTCGCGCTGGCGAGCGTTTGCACCGCCATTGTCTGTTTGGCATTCGCCGTTGCGGGATGGATCGTCTGGCTCGGCCCGGCGCCGCGCGGCGAGGGGCTCGAGTATTCTACCGTCGTTCTCGATCGCGATGGCCGGCTGTTGCGGCCTTATGCGATCTCCGAAGGCCGTTGGCGGCTGCCCGCGACGGCGGAGAATGTCGACCCGCGCTATCTCGATATGCTTCTCGCCTACGAAGACAAACGCTTCCGCGCGCACGCCGGCGTCGACCCGCTGGCGCTGGCGCGTGCCGCTTATCAATGGGCGGTCAACGGCCGCATCATTTCCGGCGGGTCGACGCTGACGATGCAAGTCGCGCGACTGCTGGAGCCGCGGCGCGAGCGCACATTCTACGTCAAGCTTCGCGAGATCGTGCGCGCGGTCGAACTCGAACATGACTTGAGCAAGGACCAAATCCTCGCGCTCTATCTCAGCCTCGCTCCCTTTGGTGGCAATCTCGAAGGTGTCCGCGCGGCGTCGCTTGCCTATTTCGGCAAGGAGCCGAGGCGGCTCACGTTGGGCGAAGCGGCGTTGCTGGTGGCGCTGCCGCAGTCGCCGGAGGCGCGCCGCCCGGACCGCTCGGTCGATGCGGCGCGGTCGGCGCGGGATCGCGTGCTCGAACGCATGGCTGCCGCGGGAATTGTTCCCGCCGACGAGGTGGCCTGGGCGGCGGCGGAACCGGCACCGGCAGCACGCAAACTCATGCCCGTGTTGGCGCCGCATGCCGCCGATCAAGCGGTTGCCGCCGCGCCCGAGCGGAAAATCCATCGCCTCACCATCGACGCGGCGTTGCAACGAAACCTGGAAGATCTCGCCCGCGACCGCGCGCGCGCGTTGGGGCCGGATATTTCGATCGCCATTGTTGCCGTCGATCAGGCGACTGGCGAAGTTCTCGCCCGCGTGGCGTCGGCGGATTATTTCGACGACCGCCGCGCCGGCCAAGTCGATATGACGCAGGCCTTGCGCTCGCCCGGCTCGGCGCTGAAGCCATTTATCTATGGGCTCGGATTCGAAGACGGCCTCATTCATCCCGAAACGCTGATCGAGGACCGGCCGGTCCGCTACGGCAGCTATGCACCGGAGAATTTCGATCTCACCTTCCAAGGCACGGTCACCGTGCGCCGCGCCTTGCAATTGTCGCTGAACGTGCCGGCGGTGGCGGTGCTGGAAAAAGTCGGCGCCAGCCGGCTGAGCGCGCGGCTCGGACAAGCAGGCGCGCCGCTGGTGTTGCCGGAACGGGAAGCGCCCGGCCTCGCCATGGGTCTCGGCGGGCTTGGCATCAAGCTTTCCGACCTGACGATGCTTTATGCCGGATTGGCGCGGCTCGGCACCACCCTGCCGCTTGTCGAGCGAATGGACGCGCGCGCCGCAATCTCGGTGCCGCAGCGGCTGCTCGATCCGGTGGCGGCTTGGTATGTGGGCAATGTGCTGATCGGCACGCCGCCGCCAGAGAATGCCGCCCACGGCCGCATCGCCTATAAGACCGGGACGTCTTACGGCTACCGCGATGCTTGGGCGCTTGGCTATGACGGCAAGCAAACGATCGGTGTTTGGGTCGGCAGGCCGGACGGCGCTCCGGTGCCGGGCTTGGTCGGCCGCACTGCGGCGGCGCCGATCTTGTTCGACGCCTTCGCCCGCAGCGGGAAAGCATCCGCGCCGCTGCCGCGTGCGCCCAAGGGCGCGCTGATCGCCGCCAACGGCAAGCTGCCGCCGCCGTTGCGGCAGTTTCGGCCCGGCGTGCTGCCTGGGGATGAATCCGCGGAAACCCTTCGCATCCTGTTTCCGCCCAATGGCGCGCGTATCGAGCTTGGAGCGGCGAACGGAGCCAAGCCGAACCCGGTACCCCTGAAGATCGCGGGCGGCGTTGGGCCTCTCACCGTGCTGGTTAACGGCGTGCCTTTCGCCACCGATGCTGGCAAACGCAAACTGTTCTTCGAGCCCGATGGTCCTGGATTCTTGCGGCTAACAGTGACGGATGGAAAAGGCGCCGCGGACAGCGTCATGCTGCGTGTGCAGTAGCCGGCAATCTCCGCATCCTTTCCCTCGGCGCGGGATTTCTCTATGGTCCGCGCGATTTCAAACATTGAGCGGACATGCTGAGAACGACAAATGATACGCGGCGCCCCTCGGGAGCGGCGAAGGGATGGGCTTCCTTCGTCGATTCCGTGCGGGTCTCGCATGTCCGCGTCGTGGCGCTGCTGATTGGTTTTTGCGTGCTCGCCTTCTTGCCGGGATTTTTCCGGATTCCGCCGATCGATCGCGATGAGGCGCGCTTCGCCCAGGCCACCAAGCAGATGGTGGAAACCGGCGACTATGTCGACATCCGTTTCCAGGACGAGGTCCGTTACAAAAAGCCGGTGGGAATTTATTGGCTGCAAGCCGGCGCGGTGAAGCTGGGCGAGGCGCTCGGCGTCCCGCGCGCGCATACGCAGATTTGGCTTTATCGGATTCCGTCGCTGATCGGTGCCATCGGCGCGGTGCTGCTCACCTATTGGACGGCGCTGGCCTTCGTCTCGCGCCGGGCGGCATTGCTCGCGGCGCTGATGCTGGCAAGCTCGATCCTGCTCGGGGTTGAAGCCCGGCTGGCGAAGACAGATGCGATGCTGCTGCTCACCGTCGTTGCCGCCATGGGCGCGATGGCCCGGGTTTATCTGAGCGACCGCCGCGCGCTGCCCGATAAGACATCGTCCTGGGCGCTGCCGGCAATTTTCTGGACCGCGACCGCGGCAGGCGTGCTGCTGAAGGGGCCTTTGATCCTGATGTTCATCGCGCTCACGGCGGGGACGTTGATTGTCGTCGACCGCTCGGCGCGATGGCTGCTATTGTTGCGCCCAGTGGCCGGCATCGCATGGCTGGCGGTGCTGGTATTGCCCTGGTTCATTGCGATCCTTACCAAGTCCGGCGATGCTTTCCTGACTGAATCGCTCGGCAACGATCTCTTCGCCAAAGTCGTCAGCAGCCAGGAAACCCACGGCGCGCCGCCGGGATATTACCTTTTGTTGTTCTGGGCGACGTTCTGGCCCGCCGCTCCGTTGGCCGCGCTGGCGGCTCCCGCGGTATGGGCCGCGCGGCGCGAGCCGGGCACGCGTTTCCTGCTCGCCTGGATCGTTCCGTCCTGGATCGTATTTGAAATCGTGATGACCAAGCTGCCGCATTATGTGCTGCCGCTTTATCCTGCCATTGCCATCCTCACCGCCGGGGCGATGGATAATGGTGTGCTGGCGCGGACGCGGTGGCTGGTGCGCGGCGCCGCGTGGTGGTTCATCCTTCCCATTGTTATCTGTCTCACCGGCATCATCGGCGCGATTGTGATTGGTCAGCAGCTTAGCCTCACAGCGTGGCCCTTCGCCGCCGGCGCGATTATCCTCGGGCTGCTGGCGTGGCGGCTTTATGAGAGTGACGGCGCGGAAGTCTCGTTGCTGCGTGCGGCAGGGGCCTCAATTCTGGTTGCGGTCGCGCTCTACGGCATCATCGTTCCCTCGTTGGGGCCACTATTTCCAAGCGTCGCCCTGGCCGGCATCCAGCGCGACGCGAGTTGCTCCCAACCCATTGCAGCCTCCGCGGGATACGAGGAGCCGAGCCTGGTGTTTCTCGCCGGCACGTCGACACTCCTCGTGGACGCAGCCAACGCCGCCGAATTCCTTCGCCAGGGCGGCTGCCGTTTCGCCTTCATCGATGCACGGCTGGAACGCAGCTTTGCCCAGCGCGCGGAGGCCATCGGATTGCGCTATGCACCGGGTCCGCGCATCGACGCCTATAACATCAGCGGTGCTCGCGCGGTCACCATCGCGGTTTATCGTTCGGAGGAACAGCCGTGACGGTAGCCGGAGGACTCAAACGAGCACCGGCCGGTAGCAGCCGGCTATCATTGGTACGTCTCGGTAGAAACGTGAAAGCGTGGTTCGTTACGCTTGTTCGGCCTCCGCGGATTCCGGCGCGGCGCTGGTGGCCGTTGTGGCCTTTGACTGGCCGCATCGTTCTGAGCGCGGCGTTGGCGATCCTGATCGTCGCTGCCACCATGATCACGATGGATGCGTGGGCGATCACTGAAGCGCGGCGTTCGCCGGGCTGGGTGATAAAAGTCTTTGCGGAGATCACGGATTTCGGCAAATCCGGATGGTTCCTGTGGCCG
This sequence comes from Alphaproteobacteria bacterium, assembly GCA_034668825.1. Lineage (GTDB taxonomy): Bacteria > Pseudomonadota > Alphaproteobacteria > Rhizobiales > Xanthobacteraceae > CANKHA01. Next base: position 7,277 of record JAXDOR010000035.1, read on the forward strand.
CTTGGAATTCTGCTTCTCGCCATCGCCGCGACCGCGTCCCTCGCGCTGCCGCGCATCTCCCAGTTGGTGGTAGCGGCCATCGTCGTACGGCTCGGCTTTCTTTTCATCGCCATCGGATTGCCCGGCCTGTTCGACACCATCCTCAAGCGGGTGATCGGGCGCGGCCGCCCCTTTGTTCCCACTATTGCCGATCCTTATGTCTATAAGCCTTTCGCCTGGGAGCCGGCCTACGCCAGCATGCCGTCGGGCCATGCCACCACCGCGTTCGCTGCCGCCGTCGCGATCGGCGCGCTGTGGCCGCGCGCCCGACCTGTGATGTGGGTCTATGCCGTGGTCATAGCTATCAGCCGCGTGGTCGTCACGGCGCATCACCCGAGCGACGTCATCGCCGCCGCCGTCGTCGGTACCGTGGGCGCGCTCCTGGTCCGTAGTTGGTTCGCGGCGCGCCGGCTCGGATTCGCCATCGATATTGGCGGCTCGGTCCGCGCCTTGCCCGGGCCAAGCTGGCGGCGGATCAAAGAAGTTGCTGCCCGGCTCATCGCTCAATAAGAAGCTCGCATTGGGTGAGCACCGCGTTTGAGCGAGTCCATTCCAGTGGGATTTGACCATGACTGAAACGAGCGCAGTTGCGGCGGCACCGGCTGTTTCCGTCGTCGTCCCGGTTCGCAATGAGGCCGGCAATATTGCGCCGCTCGTCAACGAGATCGCCGCTGCGCTCGATGGACGCTGGAGCTTCGAGGTTGTCTATGTGAACGACGGCTCGAGCGACGGCAGCGAAAGTGAGTTGCTGCGGCTGATGGCAAGCCGCCAATGGCTGCGGCAGATCAGGCACGCGATCTCCTGCGGCCAATCGGCGGCAGTGCGTAGCGGCGCCGCCGCGGCGCGTGCGCCAATCGTCGTGACGCTCGACGGCGACGGCCAGAACGATCCTGCGTTCATTCCGGCGCTGGTGCAGGCGCTCATTGAG
>JAXDOR010000036.1:0-47347 GCA_034668825.1 Alphaproteobacteria bacterium
GCTTCTTACGGTGGCGATTTCTTCGGCAAATCGAGGCGGATGTGCAGCTCGCGTAGCTGCTTCGGTGGCACCTCCGAGGGCGCGCCCATCATCAGGTCCTCGGCGCGCTGGTTCATCGGGAACAGCACGACCTCGCGCAGGTTGGTCTCGCCGCAGATCAGCATGACGATGCGGTCGATGCCGGGCGCGATGCCGCCATGCGGCGGCGCCCCGAGCGACAGCGCGCGCAGCATGCCGCCGAACTTCTGCTCCAGCATGTCCTCGCCGTAGCCGGCGATGGCGAAGGCCTTGCGCATCACGTCGGGACGATGGTTCCTTATCGCACCTGACGATAATTCGATCCCGTTGCAGACGATGTCGTACTGGATCGCCTTGATTCCGAGAATTTTCTCGCGGTCGTCGGGATCGAGCGCGAGGAATTCGTCGACGGCCATGTTCGGCATCGAGAACGGATTGTGGGAGAAGTCGATCTTCTTCTCCTCCTCGCTCCATTCGTACATCGGGAAGTCGACGATCCAGCACAGATCGAAGCGGTCCTTTGCGACCAAGCCGAGTTCCTCGCCGATCTTGGTGCGCGCGGGGCCTGCGAATTTGACGAAGTTTTCCGGCTTGCCGGCGAGAAAGAAGGCCGCGTCGCCGATGCCGAGCTTGAGCTGATCGGCGATCTGCTTGGTCCGCTCCGGCCCGATATTTTTCGCCAATGGCCCGGCGCCGCCCTCGTCACCCTCGCGCCAGAAGATATAGCCCAAGCCCGGCTGGCCCTCGCCCTGAGCCCATGAATTCATGCGGTCGCAGAAGGCGCGGTTGCCGCCGGTCGGCGCCGGGATCGCCCAAACTTCGACCTTCGGATCGCCCGCCAGCATGTTGGCGAAAATCTTAAAGCCGGAGCCGCGGAATGCCTCGCTGACATTCTGCATCTTGATCGGGTTGCGCAGGTCCGGCTTGTCGGTGCCGTATTCGCGCAACGCCGTGGCATAGGGAATCATCGGGAATTTTGGCGTTACCGGCTTGCCGCCGGAAAATTCCTCGAACACCCCGCGCAACACCGGCTCGACGGCGGCGAATACGTCATCCTGGGTGACGAAGCTCATCTCCACGTCGAGCTGATAAAATTCCCCAGGAGAACGGTCGGCACGCGCGTCCTCGTCGCGAAAGCAGGGCGCGATCTGGAAATAGCGGTCGAAGCCCGCAATCATGAGCAACTGCTTGAACTGCTGCGGCGCCTGCGGCAGCGCATAGAATTTTCCCGGATGGATGCGCGAGGGCACCAGATAATCCCGTGCGCCTTCCGGCGAAGATGCCGTGAGGATCGGCGTCTGGAATTCGAAGAAGCCCTGCTCTTTCATCCGGCGGCGGATCGAGTCGATGATGGCGCCCCGCTTCATGATGTTGGCATGCAGCCGGTCGCGGCGCAGATCGAGGAAGCGATAGCGCAGGCGGATATCCTCGGGATATTCCTGCTCGCCGAATACCGGCATCGGCAGTTCCGCCGCCGGGCCCAGCACCTCGATGGCGGTGATGAAGACCTCGACGAGGCCGGTCGGCAGTTCGGGATTTTCCGTACCGGCCGGACGCTTCCGCACTTTGCCGTCGATCCGCACCACCCATTCGGCGCGCAGCTTTTCCGCGTCCTTGAAGGCGGGACTATCGGGGTCGGCGACGCATTGGGTCAGACCGTAATGGTCGCGCAGGTCGATGAACAGCAAGCCGCCGTGATCGCGGATGCGGTGGCACCAGCCCGCTACGCGCACGTCCTTGCCGACGTCGCTGTCGCGAAGCGCGCCGCAGGTATGGGTGCGGTAACGGTGCATGGAGGGTCCCGGTGAGACGAAAAAACAGCCTGGAAAAGTCGCGGGACAAGCACATGAGGTAGCGGCTTTGTCAAGCAACGGCTCCTTTCCCCGCGCAACGGAACAGGATGGCTGGCTATTGCCTTCTGTAACGTTTGTCGTTACACTGCGCCGTGATCAAAAGCTTCGCTTCGCGTGAGACAGCAGATCTTTTCGCAGGCCGCTCCGCGAGGCGAATTGCCGGTGATGTGCAACGCCGCGCTCTGCAAAAGCTCGCCGCGCTTCATGCCGTGACTACCCTTGACGAGCTTCGGCGCATTCCAGGAAATCGACTGGAAAAGCTGAAGGGCAACCGCTCCGGTCAATATTCGGTCCGGATCAATAATCAGTGGCGGATTTGTTTTGTTTGGCTAGAAGGTAACGCGCACCAGGTTGAGATCGTCGATTATCATCATTGAGAGGCTTCCATGGCTCGACGCAAACGCGACATTCCGCCGGTTCATCCGGGCGAGATTCTCAAGGCCGACTTCCTGGAGCCGTTGGAATTGAGCGTGAATGCCTTGAGTCAGGCAATCAAGGCTCCACGCACACGTCTCAACGACATCGTTCGCGGCCGGCGCAGCATTACGGCGGACACGGCAATGCGGCTGGCGCGGTATTTCGGGACCAGCGCCCAATTCTGGATGAACCTTCAGTCGCACTATGAACTGGAAGTTGCCGAGGAAAGCTACGGAGCGCGTCTCGGTCGCGAGATTAGGCCGCGCGCGGCATGACGCAGCCGATCACCACCACCGAGGAACTCGCCGCCGCTTGCGCCCGCCTCGCGCGCCACCCCTTCGTCACCGTGGACACGGAGTTCCTGCGCGAGACCACGTATTATCCGATCCTGTGCGTGGTGCAGATCGCCAGTTCCGACGAGGCGGTGGTCATCGATGCGCTGGCTCCGGGGATCGATCTGGCGCCCTTCTTCGCCCTGATGACGGACGAAAGGGTGCTGAAGGTCTTCCACGCCGCGCGGCAGGACATCGAGATCGTCTGGCATCGGGCCGGCGTGCTGCCGCATCCGATCTTCGATACGCAAGTAGCCGCCATGGTGCTGGGCTATGGCGACTCGATCTCCTATGACCAACTGGTGCAGCGCATTACCGGCGACCTGCTCGACAAGTCGAACCGTTTCACCGACTGGACACGGCGGCCACTCACCGAAGCGCAGTTCGCCTACGCGGTTTCCGACGTCACGCATCTGCGCGACCTCTATCTGGCGCTGTCGGCCGATCTGGAAAAGCGCGGGCGGGTGGAATGGGTGCGCGCGGAGATGGATATTCTCACCTCGCCGAAAACCTACCGCGCCGATCCCGAGCATGCCTGGGAGCGGTTGAAGACGCGGGTGCGCAAGCCGAAGGAACTCGCCGTGCTCATGGAAGTCGCCGCCTGGCGGGAACGCGAGGCGCAAACGCGCGACGTGCCGCGCGGCCGTGTACTCAAGGACGACGTGCTCGGCGACATCGCCGTGCAGGCTCCGACCACGATTGAGCGGCTCGGCCACTTGCGCTCGCTGCCCAAGGGATTTGAGCGGTCGAAATGGGGCGAGGCTATTGTCGACGCCGTGCTGCGCGGTGTCGAACGCGATCCGAAAACCTTGCCGCGGCTGGAGCGGTCGCGTTCCACTGCCACCGGCGGCGCCACCGTCGAGCTTCTCAAGGTGCTGCTGCGCATGACCTCGGAGCGCCACGGTGTCGCCGCGAAAGTGATTGCCACCGTCGATGACCTGGAGACTATCGCCGCCGCCGACGAGGCCGACGTGCCGGCGCTCAAAGGCTGGCGGCGGGAATTATTCGGCGACAAGGCGCTGGCGCTCAAGCAAGGCCGGCTTGCGCTTGCGGTGGAAAAGGGACGCGTGGTGCCGGTGGAGCGGAGTTAATCCAGGACAATCACCGGCTCGCGACCAATCAGGCGGCCGAGCTGCTTCAACCGTCCGAATACGCGCTCGCCCGCCAGCGACTTGTATTTGCCGCTAAGCCGCAGCGTCAGCTTGCGGCGGCGCACGCGCAGCGGCGTCTTCGGCAGCACGCCCGGCATCGACGCCGTGACGAGATAAGCCACCCGCATGGCGGCGCCGAGCACGCGGGCATGATCGAGCATGCGCGTGGAAGCAAGTTCACGCAGGCGCGGCGACAGTTCTTCCTCGATCAGGCCCATGTGGCGGAAATAAACCGTGAGCGCCAGGAAGGCGCGGCCTTGGTGGTCGGTGGCGAAGAAGCCGTTGTTGGCGATGATGTTGAGTGATTGCTCGCCGCGATAATCCGGATGCGTCCGCCAGCCGATATCGGCCAGCAGGCAGGCGGCATGGCGCAGCCGTTTTTCTTCCGCCGTTTCATCGAGGCTGGTCGAGGCCATGAACTGGTCGGTCCAATCGATCAACTCCTCGCCATGGCGCGGCGAGCGCGAGCGCAGGATGTTGAGATCGGAAGCAGCCGAGATCAGCGCGTCTTTCTTCCGCTCCTGCGCGCCCAGCAGCGAATAGAGCAGGCCCTCACGAACCCCGAGCGCCGAGAGGACAACTTCCTTCGGCTTGCCGATGCGAACCACATGCTCAAGCACCAGCGCGGCATAAGGCAAAAGCGGGCGCCGCGCCTTCGCCACCACTTCGATCCGCGACAGCGTCTCCGGATTGACCCGATGCACGAGGCAGGAAAATTCGAGCGCCTCTTTCGCCGGAATGACATAGCCGTGCATCACGTGCAGCGGATAGCCGGTCTGGAACATGTGCAGCCGCGCCAGCGCCCGCCAAGTTCCGCCCACCGCATAAAAGGTGCGTCCCTTCGCGGCCTTGAGCAGCGACACGCCGGCGAAAGCATCGACGACAATTTTTTCCGCGCGCTTGATGGACTTCGACGAACTGTCCGCCAGCGCGAGGCCGCCAAGCGGCAGCGTCACCCGCGCGCCCACCCGCGATCCCTGCACTTGCGTGCATTCGAGCGAGCCGCCGCCGAGATCGCCGACAATGCCGTCGGGATGATGGATGCCCGAGACCACGCCGAGCGCGGATAATTCCGCCTCGCGCCGGCCCGACAGAACGTCGATCTTGTTGCGGCAGATGCGCGTCGCCTCGGCGATGAAGGCGCGGCCATTGGTGGCTTCGCGGCAGGCGGCGGTGGCGATCACCCACAATCGCCGCACCCGCAGGATGTCGCACAGCGCGCGGAAACGATGCAGCGCCGCCAGCGCTTCTTCCACCGCGTCGGGCGCCAGCAATCCGGTGGATTGCACCTGACGGCCTAATCCGCACAGCGCCTTCTCGTTGAAGATCGGCGTCGGCGCGCGGGTTAGCCCCTCATAGACAACGAGGCGCACGGAATTCGAGCCAATATCGATAACGGCGACAGGAGGACCGTGATCGAGCCGGCCTTGCGGCGATTTCATTTCAGCCGCCGTTCACGCGCGGTCCAGCCGCCGGCTCAGGCGCGGCGACGAATCCTTGAGCGATTTGCCGCGACCGGAGAGACTCGGATTGGTCATGAAATATTTATGCGCATTGAAGGGCTCCTCGCCGGGCGCGGCTTTTATGCGCGTCGAGCTGCCGTCGGGCAACAGCTTCCAGCTTTGCTCATTGTCCTTGAAATTGGCGATCATGATCTGATCGAGCACCTGTTCATGCACCGTCGGATTGAGGATCGGGCAGAGAACTTCAACGCGACGGTCGAGATTGCGCGGCATCAAATCGGCGGAGGAAATATAAACCGCGGCCTTGGGATGCGGCAGTCCCTGACCCGAGCCGAAGCAATAGATGCGGCCGTGCTCGAGAAACCGCCCGACGATCGACTTCACTTTGATGTTCTCGGACAGCCCCGGCACGCCCGGCCGCAAGCAGCAGATGCCACGCACCACAAGGTTGACATCCACACCCGCCTTCGACGCTTCATACAACCCATCGATGATTTCCGGATCGACCAGCGAATTCATCTTCAACCAGATGGCGCCGCGCCGGCCGTTCTTCGCGTGCGTGATTTCCTGGCCGATATGGTCGCGGATGCGCTTGCGCAAGGTCAGCGGCGACACCGCCATCTTTTCGAGCCCGGCAGGCTCCGCGTAGCCGGTTATGAAGTTGAAGACCCGCGCAACATCCCGCGCGATCACCGGATCGGCAGTGAAGAAGGACAGATCGGTGTAAGTTCGCGCCGTCACCGGATGATAGTTGCCGGTGCCGACGTGAACATAAGTCGCCAGCTTCGCGCCCTCGCGCCGCACCACGAGCGACAGTTTGGCGTGGGTCTTCAGCTCGATGAATCCGAACACCACTTGCACACCAGCGCGCTCAAGATCGCGCGCCCAGCGGATGTTGGCCTCTTCGTCGAAGCGGGCCTTCAATTCCACCAGCGCCGTGACCGACTTTCCCGCCTCGGCGGCTTCGGCCAGCGCCTTGATGATCGGCGAGTCGGCGGAGGTGCGATAGAGCGTCTGCTTGACGGCAACGACATTCGGATCGCGCGCCGCTTGCTGCAGGAACTGCACCACCACGTCGAAGGATTCATACGGGTGGTGAACCACGAGATCCTTCTGCCGGATGGCGGCGAAACAGTCGCCCCCTTGGTCGCGGATGCGCTCCGGGTAGCGCGGATTGTACGGCACGAATTCCAGATCGGGCCGGTCGAGGGCGCTGAGCTGGGAGAGTTCGTTGAGCGCCAGCACGCCGTCGACCAGCACCACTTCGTCTTCGGTGACCGCCAGCGCCCGTTGGACGAAGCGCCTGAGCTCCGCCGGCATGGCAGCTTCCAATTCCAGCCGGATCACTGAACCGCGGCGGCGGCGCTTGAGCACGGTCTCGAAGAGCCGCACCAAATCCTCCGCCTCTTCCTCGACCTCGATTTCCGAATCGCGAATGACACGGAAGGCGCCCTGCCCCTTGACCGCGTAGCCCGGAAACAAGCGGCCAATGAACAGACTGGTCGCGTGCTCGATCGTGATCAGGCGTAAGGGCCCGGTTTCGGCGCTGCTGGACAAGCGGATGAAGCGGTCGATCTGGGTTGGCATGCGCATGAGCGCATTCATCGGCTTGCCGTCGCTCACGCGGGCGAGCGCGAGCGCGATGGAAAAACCCAGGTTGGCGATGAAGGGAAATGGGTGCGCCGGGTCGATGGCAAGCGGCGTCAGCAAGGGAAAAACATGCAGGAGGAAATGCTCCTCGAGCCGGGCTCTTTCCTGCTTGGTCACGTCGGGTCCATCGACCAGCACGACGCCTTGCTGTGAGAGGTCCCGGCGCAGTTCCTTCCAGCGTTGCTGCTGGTCATAGGCCAAGCTCGATACCGCCTCGCCGATCCGCGCCAATTGCTCGGCGGGACTCAATCCATCGGGGCTTTTCGTGGTGATACCGGCACGCACATGGCCTTTGAGGCCGGCGACCCGGACCATGAAAAACTCATCCAGGTTATGCGCGGAGATCGAAAGGAAACGAACCCGCTCCAGCAGCGGGTGGCCTGCGTTGGCCGCCTCTTCCCGCACGCGCCGGTTGAAATGCAGCCAGGATAGCTCGCGGTTGATGAAACGGTCCGGGCTGACCGCGAGGTCGGGCTCACGCGGGGGCGCCTCAGGCGCCGCTACCGGAACCTTTCCTTCAGGAAATTCAATAACTTGGCTGCGATCCGCCATGGGGGCCGAATAACTCTAATTGCCAACTATGGCCGTGCTTCGTGACGGCTCCATGACATGATCGAGCCTGTTCGGGGGCAGCCGTCAAGCGTCAAAACCGCGAAAAATATCCGCGGCGAGCGCCCGGGTAATAGGCCGTTGTTGCCGCAAGGCCTCGCGGTCGAGCAGGCTCACGGCGGCACGGGCCGCAGCCACCGAGCGTTCGATGCGCGTAATCATGAAAGCGACGACGCTCTCATCGAGCGCGAGCTGACGGTCGGCAAAAAGTTTGACGATGACCGCGCGCAGCAACGCGTCGTCGGGAGCGCTCAAGGTGACGAGCGGCAGCGCCTTAAGCCGCGACGCAAGATCGCTCAAACCGATATTCCAGCTCGCCGGCGGCGTCCGCGCGGTGAGCAGCATGAAGGCCTTTTCCTCACGTATCAGATTAAGCAGATGAAACAGGATGTGCTGGCTGGTCGCGTCCGACGGCAGGTCCTCGATCACCAAGGCGCCGGTCGCCAGCGCGGCGGGCGGGTTTGTCCCTTCCAGCGCCCGCGCAGCGATGGAACGCGCGCCCGTCGTGGTTGCCCAGATCGCGGCAAGATGGCTCTTGCCGCAACCTTCCGGCCCGACAAGCACGATGGCGCGGTCGGGCCAATCCGGCCAAGCCTCGACCAGCGCCAACGCGGCGGCATTCGACGGGCCTTCAAGGAAATCCTCGCGCGCGAAGCTCTCGGTATGGCCAAGCGCGAGCGCGAGTTGGCGGGGGCCGGGAGGACTACCCATGACTCACAAGCTCGTTGGTGCGCCGGATCAATGTCCGGCCGGCGCCGAGTTCATATGGCGCACCCATTCGGCGAGATAGAAGCCGACCGAGAGCAGGGTCAAGACCGCCACCGCGGCCATGGTGAGACTCAGCATCGGCTCCAGATCGAAACCGAAACCGAGCGCCGCAAGCACGAGGGCCGCGAATATGATTTGCGCGACGGTATTGAGCTTCGAGACCAGCAGCGGCTTGATCTCCACCGGACGGCCCACCAACCAGGACAGCATCACCGCCGCCACGATCATCATGTCGCGCGAGACGACGAGAATTACGAGCCACGGCGGAACGGCCCCGGCAAAGCCGAGCGACACGTAGATCGAAACGATCAACGCCTTGTCCGCGAGCGGGTCGAGATAGGCGCCAAGCTCGCTCGCCATGCCGAAGCGCTTGGCGAGAAAGCCATCGATGGCGTCGCTGACCCCGGCGGCGAGGAATAGAAGAAACGCCAGCTGCATTTCCCCCGATGTGATCGCCCAGACGAGGACCGGCACCAAGAGAATACGCGCAAGCGTGATAAGGTTCGGAATACTCAAAAACCTGCCCCAGTCCCGCGGTGCGCGGGACGCGCAATGCCCGACATGTGCCGCCACTTGTCCCACTATAGCGGCGATCCCGCCATTGCACAGTGTGCGATTTATCAGTACCGAATTCACGCATTCGCCTGCCCAGCTAAGGAACATCATGACGGAGAAGGGCCGCAACGGCCTCACCTATGCCAAGGCCGGCGTCGACATCGATGCCGGCAATCGCATGGTGGAGATGATCAAGCCTTTGGTCCGCGCCACCGCGCGGCCCGGAGCGGACGCGGAGATAGGCGGCTTCGGTGGGCTCTTCGACCTCAAGCGCGCCGGCTATACCGATCCGGTACTGGTGGCGGCGAACGACGGCGTCGGCACCAAGGTGAAGATCGCGATCGAGACCGGCCGGCATGACACCATCGGCATCGATCTTGTCGCCATGTCAGTCAACGATCTCGTGGTGCAAGGCGCGGAGCCGCTGTTCTTCCTGGATTACTTCGCCTGCGCCAAGCTCGCACCCGAAGTCGGCGCGCAGGTTGTCCAAGGAATTGCGGTGGGTTGCCGCGAGGCTGGATGCGCCCTGATCGGCGGCGAGACCGCCGAAATGCCCGGTCTGTATCAGCCGGGCGATTACGACCTTGCGGGCTTCGCCGTGGGCGCCGCTGAACGCGGCACGCTGTTGCCGCGCGCGAACATCGCGCCCGGCGATGTGGTGATCGGGCTCGCGTCCTCGGGCGTGCATTCGAACGGCTTTTCGCTGGTACGCCGCGTGGTCGAAATCAGCGGGCTGCCGTGGGAGGCCGTCGCGCCATTCGATCGGACGCGCACACTCGGCGATGCCTTGCTGATGCCAACCCGCATCTATGTGAAATCGCTGCTGGCGGCGATCCGTGAAACGAATGCGATCAAGGCGCTCGCTCACATCACCGGCGGCGGATTTCCCGACAACCTCCCGCGCGTGTTGGCCGACGGGCTCGGTGTAGAACTAGATCTCGCGCGCGTGCCGGTGCTGCCGGTGTTCCGATGGCTCGCAGCCGTCGGCGGCGTGGCCCAGCCGGAAATGCTGCGCACGTTCAATTGCGGAATCGGCATGGTGGCGGTGACGGAGCCGGGACACGCTGATGCAGTTATCGCGGCTTTGACGCGCGCGGGCGAAGCCGTCGTTCGGCTCGGCACTGTGGTGCCGGTCAAGGCAGGAGCGCCGCGGGTCGCCTATTCGGGGCACCTCGATCTCGCCTGGCACGCCGATGCTTAGGAAGCGCGTTGCCGTTCTGATTTCCGGCCGCGGCTCCAACATGGCGGCGCTGATCGAAGCGGCGAAAGACCCAAGTTATCCCGCCGAGATCGTACTCGTCGTCTCCAATCGGCCCGACGCCGGCGGTATTGCTTATGCGCGCGAGGCCGGCATCGCTACCACCATTATCGACCACATCGACTACCGCAAAGATCGCGAAGCCTTCGAGCGCGCGTTGCAGGCGGTGCTTGAGGGCAGCAACATCGACATCGTCTGCCTCGCCGGATTTATGCGCCTGTTTACGCCGTGGTTTGTCGGACGCTGGGAAGGGCGGATGCTCAACATCCACCCTGCCCTGCTCCCGGCCTTCAAAGGGCTGCACACCCACGAGCAGGCGCTTGCCGCCGGAGCCAAGACGCACGGCGCAACGGTGCACCTGGTTTCAGCCGACATGGATTCCGGGCCCAGCGTTTGTCAGGGTGCGGTGCCCGTGATGGACGGCGACACGGCGGAAACGCTGGCGCAGCGGGTGCTCACGATCGAGCACCGGATTTATCCGCTGGCGCTGAAATGGCTGGCCGAAGGCAGCTTGCGTGTGAGCGAGGGCCACTGCCTCGTCAACGCGAGCATACCCAATGGCGTGCTGGTGCCCAGCGGGTCGCGCTGACGCGCGATTGTTGTTACGCCTCTCCGCTGCCGACGGCGCGGCGGCTGCGCAAGACGATGTAATCGGATAGCAGGACGAGAAACAGAACCCCGCGCGCCGACCAGCGCAGCGAATGATCAGCTTCAGCGATCACCGCGTCGATCACCGCATCGCCGGCGACCCACAAAAGCACCGCGACAAACGTCCAGGCCTCCTCGGTGGAAAGCGGACGGCGCCGGCGGACCAGCAACAATCCAAGGCCAACGACAATGAGGGCTCCCAAACGCCCCGCTGATCCGTGGTAAACTATCGCCAAGTCACCGAGCCATCCGATCACGGCCGGATCCGTGATCATGATGTCGCCCGCCACCCAGCCGAGCAGCGCGCCGCCTCCCCAAACCAAAACCCGGTAGCGGTCCAGCAAGCTCATCAATATCGCGCTGCCGGCGATGATCAGCGGCACGCTGGTGGCCAGGCCAAAGATAATGAGGGTCGCCTTGATGGTCGCGGCATTGGCGATGTCGACGCTTAACGCCGCGATGTCCGCCGCCGCCGCGATGGCGATGACGTTGTCGAGACTCATCACGATGTCGGCGATGACGACGATGCGCACGGCGCGCCAGAGATTTTCCGCAGCCTCGACGTCGCTTTCGCCATCGGAGTCTTCGGTGACCAGTTTCACCGCCACCCAGAACAGCAGAAGGCCGCCAACCAGCTTGAGGAATGGATAGGTCATGGCCTGCGCGACCACGAGCGTGAAAAGCACGCGCAGCAATACCGCGACGCCGGCGCCCAGGATCATGCCCCACAGGCGCTGCCGCGGCGGCAGCGTCATGCAGGCCATCGCGATGACCACGGCGTTGTCGCCGGAAAGGATAATGTTGACGCCGATGATCTGCAGCGCCGCGATCCAGAACGGCGCGTGCGAAATGTCCTGCCAGAAGAATTCCACCGCTCGCCCCTTTTATTACCCGCCCGCCCGCCGCGAGGTTGGCATCAACCCACGATCTCGTCTTTGGAGAAGAACTGAGGGATTTCCTGCGCCGCCGTCTCTGGGGCATCGGAACCATGCACCGCATTCTCGCCGACCGACAGCGCGTGAACCTTGCGGATCGTGCCCGCGGCGGCTTTCGCCGGATCCGTCGCGCCCATGATGTCGCGGTATTTGGCGACGGCATTCTCGCCTTCCAGCACCTGAACCACCACCGGGCCGGAGGTCATGAAGGACACGAGTTCGCCATAGAAGGGCCGCTCGCGATGCACGGCGTAAAAGGTCTCGGCCTGTTTGCGGCTCATGCGGATGCGCTTCTGCGCAATAATGCGCAGGCCCGCCTGTTCGATCATGCTGTTGATGGCGCCGGTCAGGTTGCGCGCGGTCGCGTCGGGCTTGAGAATGGAAAAAGTACGCTCAATCGCCATTACATCGTCCTTCCAATCGACTATCCGCGCGGCCCGCAAGCGCGGCAATAGCGGCGGCTTATAGCGGCCAGCCCGGTCAGCGACAAGACCGCGCCCGGTGCGGCGCAAGGCAGCAGGTGAACCGCAGATGAATGCCGCCCAGCGCGCCCGTTCATCTGCATAAACCCAAGCTAAATTCCGCGCTCATGGGGAGTTCAGCACCGGCTTTTTATAGTCGAGCCTATGAACCTCCGGCTGTGCGATGCGTTTGATGGGCAAGCCTCCTAGGCTTCACCCGGCGGAGGACAGACTTCAAGGACGTGACATTTCACGTCCGCAAACAGGAGAGACGAACATGTTTCGCAAGACCATCCTCGCCATCGCCGCCACTGCCGCGCTCGGCACGGCGGCGCTCACCCCCACCGCCGCTTCTGCTCAATGGCATGGTGGGCACGGCGGCTGGCGCGGTCCGGCCCATCACTGGTCCGGCGGCCCGCGCTTCGGCATCGGCTTCGGCGCCCCGTATTATGCTCCGTACTATGCCTATGCGCCCAGCTGCTACATCGTCCGCCGCGTGGTGCGGACGCCATGGGGACCGCGCTCGCGGCCCGTGCGGGTTTGCAGATAATCTAACCGCGTTCGATCTTAGCCCCGGCTTCGCTCAGGGAGGCCGGGGCTTTGCTTTGCGCAACGCCTCAAACGTCCAGCGTCTTCGACCGATCCAACCAGCCGGCCGCCGCGCCGCCCAGCACCGGCACGATCAGGAATAGCCACACCTGCGCCAGCGCCTGACCGCCGACAAACACCGCGGGTCCAAGGCTGCGCGCGGGATTAACCGACAAGCCGGTGACATTGATGAAGGGGAAGTGCAGCGCCGCCAGCGTCAGGCCGATGATCAAGCCGGGGAATGGCGTGGCACCTTTGCCGCTGGTGGCCGCCAGAATGACGAAGGTGAACAGGAACGTCGCCACGAACTCGGTGATCACGGCGGAGGCAAGGCCGTAGCCGCCGAGATAGCCCGCGCCCCAGCCGTTTTGGCCGAGCCCCGAGGCGGCGATGTCATAGCCCGCCAGCTTGCCCTTGAGGATCACGACCAGGAGTCCGGCGCCGACGATCCCGCCAAGGCATTGGGCGATGATGTAGCCGGCAAGGTCTTCGGTTTTGATTCTTCCGGCCACCCACAGCGAAACCGTCACCGCCGGATTGAGATGCGCGCCGGAAATGGGACCGACCGTATAGGCCATTGCGGTGACGGTCAGTCCGAAGGCCAAGGCAACCGGCAGAATGCCCACCGGAAAGGCGGTGCCAAAGCCGCCGATGGCGACGGCGCCGCAGCCAATGAGTATCAGCGCCAGTGTGCCGATGAATTCGGCGAGATATTTCTGCATATTGCCGGTCATGTTCGCCCCCTTTTACCGCGGTAGTGACGATTCCCGCGCTAACGCAAGATAGCAGACGCTAGCCGGATGGGAACTGCCTCACGAATCTAAGTCCCCTCCGTCATCCTTGCTGGACTTGCATCGCAGTCGCCGCACCCCCACAAAGCGCCCATGCTCATCATCAACGATCTGTCGCTACGCGTCGCGGGCCGTCTCCTCATTGAGAAGTCCACGGTTTCCCTGCCCACCGGCTCGCGTGTCGGCCTTGTAGGCCGCAACGGCACCGGCAAAACCACCTTGTTCCGCGCCATCTGCGGCGAATTGGCGCCGGAAACCGGCAGCATCGAAATGCCCACACGCACCCGCATCGGCCGCTTGGCCCAAGAGGCGCCTGATGGGCCGCGCAGCCTGCTCGACATCGTGCTGGCCGCCCATGCCGAACGCGAGGAGCTTCTCGCCGAAGCCGAGACCGCGCAGGATCCGCATCGCATTGCGGACATCCACACGCGGCTCGTCGATATCGACGCCCATTCCGCCCCTGCCCGCGCCGCCTCGATCCTGGCCGGCTTGGGATTTTCCGCAGCGGCGCAGCAGCGGGCGGTCGGCGAATTTTCCGGCGGCTGGCGCATGCGCGTGGCGCTTGCCTCCGTGCTATTCGCGGAACCGGACCTCCTGCTTCTGGACGAGCCGACCAACTATCTCGATCTCGAAGGCACCTTGTGGTTGGAGGATCATCTCGCTCGCTACCCGCGCAGCTTCATCGTCATCAGCCATGATCGCGATCTGCTGGATAATTCCGTCGACCACATTCTGCACCTCGGCAACAGCCGTCTGACGCTCTATCGCGGCGGCTATTCGTCTTTCGCGCGCCAGCGCGCCGAACGCCAAGTGCTGGATGCCAAGGCGGTGAAGAAGCAGGACGCGCAACGCAAACATCTCCAGGCCTTCGTCGACCGCTTCCGCGCCAAGGCTAGCAAGGCCAAGCAGGCGCAATCGCGGGTCAAGCTCCTCGCCAAGCTCGTGCCGATCAATGCCCTGATGGAAGACGACGCCCGTCCGATCTCCATTCCGGCGCCGGAGAAGCTGCTGTCGCCGCCGATCATCGCCATGGACGAGGTTTCCGCCGGCTACGAGCCGGGGCGGCCGGTGTTGCGCGACCTCACCTTGCGCATCGACAACGACGACCGCATCGCGCTGTTAGGCTCCAACGGCAACGGCAAGTCGACCCTGGCCAAGCTGTTCGCGGGGCGGCTGGCGCCGAGCGAGGGCAATGTCACGCGCGCCAACAAACTCAAGGTCGGCTATTTCGCCCAACATCAGCTCGACGAGTTGCGCGTAGCCGACAGCGCCTACGATCATGTCCGCGAACTGATGCCGAAAGCGCCGGAGCCGCAGGTGCGAGCGCGGGCCGGGGTCATGGGCTTTTCCGCCGACAAAGCCGACACGCCGGTCGCCAGTTTGTCGGGCGGCGAGAAGGCGCGGTTGCTCCTTGGGCTTGCCACCTTCGATGGCCCGCATCTTGTCATTCTCGACGAGCCGACCAACCATCTCGACATCGACAGCCGCGCCGCTCTCGTTGATGCGATCAACGATTATCCCGGCGCGGTGATCCTGGTCTCCCATGACCGCTATCTGCTTGAGGCCTGCGTCGATCGGCTATGGCTGGTGGAAAACGGCTCGGTCGCGCCGTTCGACGGCGATCTCGACGAATACCGGCGGCTGGTGCTGAGCGGCGGCAAGGCGCGTGCAGCCAATGGCGGCACCAAAGCCGAGCGGCGTATCTCCAAGAGCGAAGCGCGCCGCGCCGCCGCCGACGCGCGGGCCGGACTGGCGCCGCTACGCACGAAGATCGCCGCGGCGGAGAAGGCAATCGCCGCGCACAAAGGCGAGATCGCCCGCCTGGATGCCGCGCTTGCCGCCGACGGATTATTCGCGCGCGATCCGAAAAAAGCGGTTGCGCTGGCGAAGGCGCGGTCGGACGCGGGGGCCGCGCTCGCCCAGGCCGAAGAAGATTGGCTCGAAGCCAACGCCGCCTATGAAGCGGCGATGGCCTGATAGACGGCGAAGATCAGGTGGCGCGGCGGAGTGGCGCCTGTTTGGCCGGCTTGGCCGGTTTCTGTGGCTTGGCGGGAGCTGCCGGTTCGCCGATCCGCTCGATGGATTTCAGTTGCGCGTCGGTGAAGCGGTAGATGCCCGGACGCTGACCTTTGCTGAAATACATCACGGCGGTGCGGTCGCCGCGCTCGTTGGCTCCGATTTCAATCCTTTGCGGCGGACCAAGCAGTTGAACGACGCTGCATTCGCTCATTTCGAATGTAGGAGCTGTCGCCGCCGGGGCAGAATTGGAACCTGCAGCGACACAGGCACCGTTCGCGTCAACCAGCTCTGCCGGTGTCGGCTCGTGCTTCCTCACCGGTGCAGATTCCTCGGTCTCTTCCGACAATGGAATAATAACGTTCAGGCCCTTCATGAAGCTGGGAGTTTTGAAATCCGAAACGGCGTCGGCTGAACACGCGTTCAAGAGCAACGCGACCATCAGCGCCGACGCCGGCGCAACCACCTTCCAATAGTTCAAAATACGCATTCGCGAGACCCTCACGCTTTTCACCTTCCGAGGTAAGGGGTATTTTTGCGCCGGCATCATGGCGGCAATCGACGTCCCCAAGGGCATCCGCCGGAAAGGTTAACGCGGCGGTGCGACGCGCGCGGCCGATCATGCCTTCTTCACCCACCGTCCCTGCTCATCAGGCTGCCAATAGGTCGCCTCAAACCCTTTGGCCTTTGCCTCGGTCCAACGCTCGCGCGCTGCGGCAACGGCGTCCGGGTCCTCGCCGTCGAACAGCAGCACGATACGCTGATAGGCGGTGGCGTCCGCCGGCACCGCCGCGCCATCGACGATAAAGCGCACCTGAGCGCCATTGAGGTTGTCGTCGCCGGTGGTGAGCAAGACCGGCTGCGCCGCGGGCTCGCTTTCCTTGGCGGTGCCGTGCGGCAGAAAGCCGTCATCGCGATAGGTCCACAGATGCGCGTCGAGCGCTTCGATCCGCTCATCGGACGACGCCTGCACCACCACGCGCCAGCCGCGTTCCAGCGATTTCTCCAGCAACGTCGGCAGCACCTTTTCCAAAGGCTGATGTTGCAGGTGGTAGAATAGCATTTCGGTCATTGGTCTGCGCTTCGCGGGCTTCCTTTATCCAGACCCGCCTTCTAATCTGCGGGCCGGATATCAAAACCGAACGGGAGAAGAAAATGGCCGAAGGAGTCAACCGGAATCTCACACGGCGAGGTGTGCTGACCAGCGCGGCGGCTACGGGCCTCGGCACCATGGCCGCCATCAGCGGCGCGCCGACGATTGCCCATGCGGCGGATCAGAAGACATTCGTGCTGGTGCACGGAGCCTCCGCCGGCGGCTGGTGCTACCGCCAGGCCGCCGATCTTCTGGAGAAGCGTGGCCATAAGGTATTCGCGCCGACGTTGACCGGGCTCGGCGAGCGCTCGCATCTGATGAGCGGCAGCATCAATCTCGACACGCACATTGCCGACGTCGTCAACGTCATCAAATGGGAAGGCCTGGAAAATATCGTTCTCGTCGGACACTCCTATGGCGGCTGGGTCATATCGGGCGTCGCCGAACAGACGCTGCCGGCGATTTCCTCCATCGTCTATCTCGATGCCTTCATGCCCGAGGACGGACAGAAAGGCCTCGACATGAATTCCGAGCGCAGCAGAGCCGAGATCGCCGAAGCCTTGAAGCGCGGGGAAGTATCCCGCCCTGCCCCACCGCCGACGGTGTGGAACGTGGCGGAGAAAAATCATGCCTGGTGGAATGCGAAAGCCACCGCGCAGCCGATCGGCGTCGCCTTGCAGCCGATCAAGCTCACCGGCGCGCGCGAGCGGGTGGCGAAGAAGACCTATATCCGCGCGACCGGCTACGAAAATCCGAACTTCGAAGCCGCCTATCAGAAACGCAAGGCCGACCCGTCCTGGCGCACCTACACGGTGCCGTGCGGCCACGAAGTCATGATGGATATGCCGGAACGGCTGGTGGAAATCCTGCAGGAGGTGGCGTGAGGCGCGAGCGTCTCACTTCTCGTAATAATCCGCTACCATCGATCCAGCAGCCGCACGCCGAAGCCCGAGCCCCAGCTCTTGTTGATGTCGCTCTGCGGGGCGGACATTTCAATAAGTTGTCGAGGTGCGCCGCCTGACGCTAAGGATCACCACAACGCGCTTCTCCTGATGCACGTCGAAAAAGATGCGCCACACGCCGACCCGCCGGCGTAGCGTACCGCCCGATCCTCGGAGAAACTTGATATCGCCGCTGTACGGATTGTTCCGCATGGCATCGAAGGCCGCGTTCACCCGGAGTAGATCGTCAGAAGACAGTCCTCTGAGATCACGGGCGGCCGGCTTAGTGATCAGCAAGCCCCACGGCATGACGCCACTCGTCTAGCGGAACAAACTCACCTCGCTCATACGCACGCTTGCCCTCTAACATAGCAGCTTGCTCGTCCTCCTTTGGCTCTTCATCCTCGATCCGCCGGAGTCTGAAATACAATTGCAACGCGTCACGCACAATGGCAGAGCGGCTGCGCTTGCCCCGCTTGGCTTCTTTTTCGACAAGCGATCGAATTTTGGGCGGCAATATTACGGATAGATTTTCCTTTGGCATCGACTCAACCCTTGAGGTTAGAGGCTGTACATTTCGTAAGTTGATATCATCTCTCGTAATAATCCGCCACCAGTCTATCCAGCAGCCGCACGCCGAATCCCGAGCCCCAGCTCTTGTTGATGTCGCTCTGCGGCGAGCCCATGCCGGTGCCGGCGATGTCGAGATGCGCCCATGCGGTTTTGTCCGGGACAAAGCGCTGGAGGAATTGGGCGGCGGTGATCGAGCCGGCGTTGCGGCCGCCGGTGTTCTTCACGTCGGCGAATTTGGAATCGATCAGCTTGTCGTATTCGGGCCCGAGCGGCAGCCGCCAAACGCGCTCGCCGGTGGCATCGCCGGCCTTTGACAGCCGCTCGGACAATTTGTCGTCGTTGGAAAAAAGGCCGGCATATTCGTGGCCGAGCGCCACCAGGATGGCGCCGGTCAGCGTCGCCAGATTGACCATGAATTTCGGCTTGAAGCGCTTGCCGACATACCAGAGCACGTCGGCCAGCACGAGACGGCCCTCGGCGTCGGTGTTGATGATCTCGATGGTCTGCCCCGACATCGAGGTGAGGATGTCGCCCGGACGATAGGCGTTGCCGTCCGGCATGTTTTCCACCAGCCCGATGGCGCCGACGACGTTGACCTTGGCCTTGCGCGCGGCGAGCGCGTGCATCAGGCCGACGACACAAGCGGCGCCGGCCATGTCGCCCTTCATGTCTTCCATGCTGGCGGCCGGCTTGATGGAGATGCCGCCGGTATCGAAGCACACACCCTTGCCGATGAAGGCGACGGGTGGCGTGCCGGACTTGCCGCCGTTCCAGCGCATGACGACGACACGGCTCTCGCGCTCAGAGCCCTGGCCGACGCCGAGCAGCGCGTTCATGCCGAGCTTTTGCAGCGCCTTTTCGTCGAGGACCTCGACGGCGACGCCTTGCTTCTTTAGCGTCGCGGCACGGCGGGCGAATTCCTCGGGGAAAAGAATGTTAGGCGGCTCGTTGACCAGGTCGCGGGCGATGACGACGCCATCGGCCACGGCCTGGCGCGCCTCCCAGGCCTTGCGCGCGGCGGCCGGATCGGCAACCCCCAGCGTCACCTTGACGATGGAGGGCTTTTCCTCGTCGTCTTTGCGCTTGGTCTTGTAACGCTCGAAAGCATAAGCGCGAAGCTGGGCGCCGAGAGCGAGATCGGCGGCCTGATCCGGCTTCATGGCGCCGCCCGGCAGGTCGGCGAAGATGGTCGCCTCCGTGGCGGAATTGGGGATCTTGCCGGCGACAATGCCGCCGAGCTTGACGATATCCTGGGCCTTCAGATCCCTCGCCTTGCCGACGCCGATCACAAGGAGCCGCGACACCTTCAGGTCTGCCGGCATGACGAGGTCCAGCACCGAGCCCCGCTTGCCGGTAAAGCGGTCGGCGGCGGCGGCCCGCTTGACGAGATCGGCGGCCGGCCCCAGCGCCCGGCGCGATTCATGACCGAAGGTCAGTTTTTCGTCGCAGAAAACCACGAGGGCCCCCGCCCCCGCCGAGAAAGCGGAAAATCCGAGTTTGATGGCGTCGGACATTGTGCAAAATCCTTTTTATGCAAGCGTCCGAACGACGCAGCGTAGACGGTCCTATTGGAGCCATATGGACTGCCCACTACCTTCTGCAAAGCCCAAACTCATTCCGCCCGCGCAGGCTATGGGGATTTGTTCGCTGTCTGGTCGTTCCTCTCTGCCTTGGCGACGCCTTTTTTTCGGAGATTACGATACTCCTGCGATACCGGGTACAACACGCCAGGCCGAATGGCCCGGGGGACCGCCTGTACCGGGTGGGGAGCTTCAGAATAGATGGGTTCGGTCGGCCGTTACATTTTCCGCGCCACGCTTGGTGCCTTCCTCCTCGTCGTCGTTAGCCTGACGGCGGTCATTTGGATTACGCAGGCCCTACGCGACATCGACTTGATGACCAATCAAGGCCAGAGCGCTCTGGTCTTTGTCGCCATTACGGGTCTTATCGTCCCGCTGCTCGTTCTAGTGATCGCGCCCATCGCGCTGGTCATCGCAGTCGCCTATGTGCTGAACAAGCTTGGCACCGACTCCGAAATCATCGTCATGAACGCATCCGGCATGTCGCCGTGGCATCTGTTTCGGCCATTTTTAGCCGTCGCCGCGGTAGTCTCGCTCGTGGTCGCGGCGCTCAGCGCCTACATCGCGCCTGAAGGTCTCCGCAGCTTGCGCCGCGCCCTGATTGAGGTGCGCACAGACCTCGTGACCAACATCGTGCAGCCGGGAAGATTCATAAACGTCGAAGTGGGCGTCACTTTTCACATCCGGGAGCGGCAACCAACCGGCGAACTGCTTGGAGTCTTCATTGACGATCAGCGCGATCCCAAGGAGCACATCTCCGTTCTTGCCGAACAAGGCGAGATCTTGAAGAACGAGCGCGGCACGTTCCTTGTACTTCAAAACGGTAGCGTGCAACGGCATGAGGCCGGCCAGCTTGAGCCGTCGATCGTGGTGTTCGACCGCTATGCTTTCGATCTATCGAAATTCGCAGCGCCGCAAACCATCACTTATTCGGTACGAGAACGCTATCTTTGGCAGCTCATCTCGCCCGACGCTGACGACTCTCTGGCAGCTTCGCAACCTGGGCAGTTCCGGGCCGAACTGCATGACCGGATCATTGCACCATTTTATCCGTTGGCATTCGTGGTGATTGCCTATGCGTATTTGGGAGCGCCGCGCACGACGCGGCAAAGCCGCAGCCTTTCGCTTTTAGGCGCCATCACAGCAGTGGCGTCGCTACGTGTGATTGGCTTTGCCAGCATTGTCTTCGGCGTGCACATGCCACTCGCCATCGTGGCACAATATCTTGCCTTGGTCGCGGCGGTCGGACTGGGCGTATGGGCAATCGGCCGCGGCATCATTATCGAGCCGCCCGCCTTTGTCACCAATGCGATCACCACGCTGATGAAGCGCTTCGCGCCGGCTGCGGAAGCGACCTAAGCCATGATACTTGCAGGGACGCTTCGACGTTATTTCGCCAAGCGCTTTCTTTTCGCAGCGCTATCGATGTTTGCCGGCGCCTTCGCGTTGGTAGCCATGATTGACTACATCGAGTTGATGCGCCGCACGGCGGATGTTGCGAACGTGTCTGCTTTGATGGTGGCCAAAGCGTCGTTCTACCGGGTCCCGCAGGTCACCGAACGGATCATGCCTTTTTGCATACTGGTCGGTGCGATGTCATGCTTTCTCAGCCTATCGCGCCGGCTTGAATTGGTGATCGCGAGATCAGCAGGCATGTCGGCGTGGCAGTTCATCACTCCCGCGCTGATCGTGGCGCTTCTCCTCGGCGCGCTCGCGACGGCGGTCTATAATCCAATTTCGGCTTTGTTGCAGGAACAATCCAAGCGGCTCCAAGCGGAGATATTTGGCGAAAATCAACCGGGCTTGCACGAGGCTGCCGGCAGTGGCTTCTGGGTGCGTCAGCGCAGCGCAGATGGCCAGTCCATCATCAATGCGGCTTCCAGCCGGGAACAAGGTATTCGTCTCGGAGGCATAACCGCCTTCACATTCGATAATACCGGACAATTCAAAGA
This sequence comes from Alphaproteobacteria bacterium, assembly GCA_034668825.1. GTDB lineage: Bacteria > Pseudomonadota > Alphaproteobacteria > Rhizobiales > Xanthobacteraceae > CANKHA01. The sequence continues at coordinate 21,653 of JAXDOR010000036.1, forward strand.
GCGCATTGAAGCCAAGACCGCAGTGTTAGAACCGGGCTCTTGGCGGCTGGAAGAGGCCCGGGTTTATGTGGCCGGTAGTCGTGCCACCGACCCACACACACATTTGCTCAGCACGAACCTGACACCGGAACAGGTCCGCGAAAGCTTCGCGACCCCAGAAACCGTGCCCTTCTGGAAGCTCCCCTTATATATCGAACTCGCCGATCACGCCGGTCTGGTGGCCGCGGGTTACCGGCTACAATACCAAAAACTACTGGCGCGGCCGTTTTTGCTTGCTTCCATGGTTTTCCTGGCGGCGGCCGTCAGCCTTCGTTTTTTCCGTTTTGGCGGTATTCAAAAGATGGTTTTAAGTGGAATAGCGGCAGGCTTTTTGCTGTATGTTCTCTCGAAGGTCATCGAGGACCTAAGCAAGGCTGAATTACTTGCTCCTCTGGCAGCAGCGTGGCTGCCTGTCGCTATAGGCAGCTTGATCGGTTTGATCACGTTACTTTACCAGGAGGACGGATGATGGCCGCAGCTATCTCCATCAAGCCCCATCCCTTTGCCGCGGCTTTGCTGGCGATCGTAATCGTCGCAATGACGCATGCTACGGCTATGAGTCAGCAGGCGGTGGTGTTCGTGAACGGAGCACCGATCACCACTTATGATATCGAGCAGCGGTCCAAGCTGGTTCAGGTGACCACTCATAAGTCCCCGACGCGGCAGGAGATTATCGACGATCTCATCAACGATAAGCTCAAGATACAGGAAGCTAAGCGTTATGGCTTGGAAGCGTCCGACGAGGAGGTTGAAAGAGCCCTCGCCGGTATGGGTACCGGCGGCGGCCGATCGAGCGTGGCCCAGCTGACTCAGGCGCTGGCCGCAGCCGGATTGTCGATCGAGACTCTTCGGTCCCGTGTTAAGGCCGAAATCGCCTGGGGCCAATTGGTGAAAGGTAGATTCTCATCGAGTCTGCAGGCTGATGAGAAGGACATCCTGGAGGCGCTGGAAGCCAAAAAACAGGAGGGGGAATCCGCTGCCTACGATTACAGCTTGCGTCCCATTCTGTTTATCGTGCCTAAGGGCTCTCCGGCGGCGGCAATGGAAACAAGGCTGCGGGAAGCGGAAGGGTTGCGCGCCCGGTTCCAAGGGTGTGAAGAAGGTCTTACCTTCACGCGCGGACTCAAGGATGTTGCCGTGCGCGACCCGCTGACGCGCACGTCCGCGGACCTTCCGCCGCCGCTTCGTGAAATTCTCGATACCACCCCGGTCGGACGTTTGACCAAGCCGGAGGCTACTCCACAGGGCATCGAGCTATTCGCCCTCTGCGACAAAAAATCAACGACTGCCGACACGCCACAGCGGCGCGGCGCCCGCAACCAAATCATCAGTTCGCGGTTTGATGCGCAATCCAAGAAATATCTAAGAGAAGTACGGCGCGGCGCCATGATTGAGTACAAATAGCCGCACGATGTCGCGAGTACTGGCGCTGACAATTGGTGAGCCCGCTGGTATCGGGCCAGATATTACTCTGGCTGCTTGGCAGCGGCGCTCACAATTCAATCTTCCTCCGTTTTACGTGCTTGCGGACTCTCAGTTTCTTATTCGCCGCGCCAAGACACTCATGCTCGATATTCCGATTGCCGTCATTGGTCCGTCGGATGCGGCTGAGACCTTCGCCTCAGCGCTGCCGGTTGTTGAAATAGGTCAGAAGATCACCGCGGAGCCTGCCCTTCCTGATGCATCAAGCGCGCCGGCAGCCATCGAGGCGATCCGCCGCGCGGTCGCCGACGTGCTGCGCGGGACAGCCACCGCTGTCGTCACGAACCCGATTGCCAAAAGCGTGCTTTACCGGTCGGGCTTCTCGGAACCCGGGCACACCGAATATCTCGCCAAGCTCGCCGAAGAAATGGCCGGTGTCCATGCACATCCGGTGATGATGTTGTGGTCGCCGGAACTCGCGGTCGTTCCTGTCACGATCCATCTGCCCCTCGCGGAGGTTCCAAAAAAAATTACTCTCGATCTGCTCGTCGAGACCGGCCGCATTGTCGCTAATGACCTGAGGCAACGGTTTGGAATCGCGCAGCCACGGCTCGCAGTGGCAGGACTCAATCCTCATGCCGGCGAAGACGGCGCACTGGGAGATGAGGACAATACCGTAATTCGCCCCGCCATCCTGCGCCTTAAGGGTGAGGGCATCGACGTGCGCGGGCCGCTTCCGGCTGACACCATGTTTCACGCCGCCGCGCGAGCCACCTACGACGTCGCCTTGTGTATGTACCATGACCAAGCATTGATCCCGATCAAGACTCTCGCTTTCGACACCGCGGTCAATGTGACGCTCGGTTTGCCATTCGTGCGCACGTCTCCGGACCACGGCACTGCGTTCGACATTGCCGGGACTGGTCATGCTGATCCATCGAGCCTTGTGGCGGCGCTTCGCCTCGCGACACGGCTGGTAGCGAAGATACCTGCGCCGGCCGAAGTCGGCCGATGAGTGCGATTGATGACCTGCCGGCGCTGCGAGACGTCATCCGCCGCTATGGTCTCATTGCGAAGAAATCGCTCGGCCAGAACTTCCTTCTCGACCTAAACCTCACAGCACGTATTGCGCGCGCCGCCGGCCCGCTTGAAGGGGTGACGGTAATCGAAGTTGGCCCGGGACCAGGCGGATTAACCCGCGCATTGCTTGCGCTTGGCGCCCGCCGAGTCATCGCGATAGAACGCGACGCACGTGCCATCGCTGCGCTGGGGGAGATTTCGGAACACTATCCCGGACGTCTTGCTGTGATCTCGGGCGATGCGCTCGATTTCGATCCCCGTCCGCATCTCGATGGCCCGACGCGGATCGTCGCCAACTTGCCGTACAACATCGCGACTGCCTTGCTGATCCGCTGGCTTACCGTTGAGCCATGGCCGCCTTGGTACGACTCCATGGTGCTGATGTTCCAGCGCGAGGTCGCGGAACGCATTGTCGCGCCACCGGGATCGAAGACCTATGGCCGGCTCTCGGTGCTGGCTTCTTGGCGCGCGGAAAGCCGCATCCTATTCGACATCGCGCCGTCGGCTTTCGTGCCGGCGCCGAAAGTCACGTCCTCGCTGGTCCGTCTGGTGCCGCGCGCGCAACCGCTTGCCTGCGACCGGCCGGCACTGGAGCGCGTGACCGAAGCGGCCTTCGGCCAGCGCCGTAAAATGTTGCGTCAAAGCCTTAAATCGCTCGGCACCGATCCGCTGAAGCTGCTCACAGCCGCTGCCATCGAGCCGACGGCGCGCGCCGAGGAAATTCCAGTCGAAGGCTTTGTCACGCTGGCGCGGGCGCTGAGTGAAGGTAAAGGCAGCGCGTGAGGCGGCGCGCGCCCTTTACAGTTCAGCTTGTAACCCGCGCACGAATGCGGAAAGGCCGGTCTGCCGCTCCCGCTTCAGCCGCTCGGCGGCGAGAATCGCTCTGACGTCGGCGAAAGCCTGATCGAGATCGCGATTGATCACCACATAGTCGTATTCCGCCCAGTGGCTCATTTCGTCAGCAGCCTTTGCCATGCGGATGCGGATTACGTCATCCTGATCCTGAGCACGCGCCTTCAGCCTCCGCTCAAGTTCCGGGATCGCGGGCGGAAGCACGAATACGCTGACGAGATCGCTTCGGGCCTTCTCGCGTAGTTGTTGCGTGCCTTGCCAATCGATGTCGAACAACACGTCGTGGCCGCGCGCCAGTGCCGCCTCGACCGCGGCGCGCGGCGTGCCGTAGCAATGGCCAAACACCTCCGCCGCTTCAAGAAGCTGGCCATCTCGCTTCATGGCGTCGAAGTGCTTGCGGTCGATGAAATGATAGTGGCGGCCGTCGATCTCGCCGGGGCGCTGCCGCCGTGTCGTCACCGAAACCGAGAGCTCGACCGCGGGATCGACTTCAAGCAGCATCCGCGACAGCGTGGTCTTGCCCGCGCCGGAAGGCGATGACAACACCAGCATCGTGCCGCGACGAGCGACCGCTGCCGCCTCACGTTCGCCCCGTGTCCTCATACCCTCACTCCAAATTCTGCACCTGCTCGCGAAACTGCTCGACCACGCTTTTCAGCTCCAATCCAATATTGGTCAACTGGAGGTCATTCGCCTTGGCGCATAGAGTATTGGATTCGCGGTTGAGTTCCTGCGCGAGAAAGTCGAGTCGGCGCCCGACCGCTCCGCCCTGCTCCAGCAGCTTGCGAACCTGTTCAACGTGCGAGGCAAGCCGGTCGAGCTCCTCGCGGATGTCGGCCTTGGTGGCGATCAAGACTGCCTCTTGGTGCAGCCGGTCGGCGTCGAAGCGCTCGGAGCTGCCGAGCAGGACCGCGATCTGCTCGGCGAGCCGCGCCTTAATCGCCTCGGGACGGCGGCCAGGGACCGCTTCGGCGCGAGCAGCAAGCGCGGCGATTTCCGCAAGCCGTGCCGTCAATACGCGCCCCAGCGTCTCGCCTTCGTGGCGGCGCATCTGGTTAAGCGCTACCACCGCAGCGTCGAAACCGGCGATCACGGCCGCCTCCGCGGCGTTACGCTCTTCTTCGCTCTCATCCTGGTCGCTGACTTCGACGACGCCCTTCAGCGCCAAAATGCCGTCAAGACTTGGGGGAGCGGCTTCAATCCGCCCGGCAAGATCGCGCAAAGTCGCGAGCACTGCCGTAAGCACCGGCTCGTTGATCCGCACCACTGGCGCGACGCCTTCGCGGCTGATCGACAAATTGCCGTGGACGGTACCCCGCGCCAGCGCTTCAGCGGCGCGGCGCCGCGCCGGACCTTCAACCGCGTCCCAGCCGGGCGGCAGGCGCAGGCGCAGTTCCAGGCCCTTGGCGTTGACCGACTTAAGTTCCCAGGCCCAGGCGTAGGAGCCGCACACGCCGTGACTTCGGGCGAATCCGGTCATGCTCGACAGCGTCATCCGCTCGGGTCTCATTTGTAAGAGTAGGGAAAGACAGGCCGGCACCTTAGCCACGTGCCACTACGCTCACAAGCTGTGACAAACGGCTCGTGAAGGTTCAGCGTGGGCGCGCAGTCGTAGAAGGCGGTTTAACCGATGGCTGTACGGCACCCCGCAGGCGCGGTGCGTCTGGAGCGGCGGTAGCGTCGGCAGCGGCAGCAGGCGGTGCAACGGCGGCGGGAACGACGTCGGGAGCTGAAGAACCCTTTTGCTGCTGCTCGATTACCCGCAACCGCGCGACATTTTTTTGATGCTGTTCGTAATTCTCGGAAAAGACGTGTCCGCCCGTTCCGTCGGCAACGAAATAGAGCTCTTTCGTGCGCGCTGGATTAGCGGCAGCTTCGAGCGAGGCGCGGCCAGGATTGGCGATCGGCGATGGCGGCAAGCCCTCGATGACATAAGTGTTGTAGGAGGTCGCCTGATCGATGTCGCTCCGCGTCAGAGAGCGGCCGAGATTAGCCTTCCCACCTACCAGGCCGTAGATAATCGTAGGATCGGACTGGAGCTTCATTTTCTGTTTAAGACGATTCACGAACACGGAGGCGACGCGCGTGCGTTCCTCCGGCCTGCCAGTTTCCTTCTCGACAATCGATGCGAGGACGACGAGCTGCTCTGGAGATTTCAGCGGCAGGTCGGGATTGCGATGCTCCCAGATATCTTTGAGCACCCGTTGGTGGCCCTGTTGCATGAGCTGGATCACCCGCTCGCGGCTAAACCCACGGGGGAAGTTGTAGGTGTCGGGCAGCAACGTACCCTCCCGGGGAATCTCCTTGATGTTGCCGATCAACACCGTATTTTCCAATAACCGCGCAACAATTTGCTCGGAAGTGAGACCTTCGGGAATGGTGAGCGGATGCTGCACCACTTTGGCCTCAACGATGGTCTCGACCACCTGCCGCACGCTGGCCTGTCTGTTGAACTGATATTCGCCAGCTTTTAAATCATCGCGGGCTTTGAGTATCAAAGCCCCAGCCATGAATACCATAGGCTGGTCGATGACGCCCTCGCGCACGAGGAGATCGGCCATGTCCCTGATGCCGCCGCGCGGAATGTTGACTATCTTTTCACTGGTTAACGGCCCTGGTTCCTCGAAGCGCTGCTTACCGACCAGCAAAGCACCTCCAACCGCCACCGTGAGCAGAATAAAGATGGTGATCACAGCATTGCCGGCGATCACGAGCGGATGACGCGCGCGTTTCGAACGACGCGTCGGCACCGGCACATGTTCCGGCTCGAGCGCGACACGGGGGCTGCGGGGGGTAATCCGTTTTTGCTCCATCAGCGCTACGCCAGATCCATTTATTGGCCGCGCGATAGCGGCGTGTATTCGTCGGCCCGCTCTTGCGGTTAGTTAAACCCCGGGACCAGGCGTATCGGGCACATTCCCGGCTCGACGCGCCATAGAAGTCCCCGAGGACGGCGGATTCATGACCGCTTGACCCACGTCGGTGCTCCGTTCAGCGGGATAAGTATATTGTACCGCACCGACGATAGGTTGACCTAAAAACGTCTAAAAGGGTGAAGCACCGTGCGCGGGTCCTAGTTGGTCACGCGCCGGAAAACCAGAGAGGCGTTGGTGCCGCCAAAGCCGAAAGAGTTCGACAGCACCACATTGATATCGCGCTTGCGTGCCTTGTGTGGGACCAGATCGATCGCCGTCTCCACCGAAGGATTGTCGAGATTGATGGTGGGCGGCGCCACGCCGTCGCGAATAGCAAGAATGGAAAATATCGCTTCCGCCGCTCCGGCCGCGCCGAGCAGATGCCCGATGGAGGATTTAGTCGAAGACATGGAAATGCGGCCAGCGGCATTGCCGACAAGCCGTTGGACGGCGCCGAGTTCGATCTCGTCGCCGAGTGGCGTCGAGGTGCCATGAGCGTTGATATAGTCGATCTCGGACGGCGTTATCTTGGCGCTTCGAAGCGCCGATTGCATGCTGCGGAAGGCGCCGCTGCCGTCGGGCGCGGGCGCGGTGATATGATAGGCGTCTCCCGACATTCCGTAGCCGATCAATTCGGCATAGATTTTCGCACCACGGCGTTTTGCATGTTCGTATTCCTCAAGAATAACGACCGCAGCCCCCTCGCCCATGACAAAGCCATCGCGATCCTTGTCATAAGGCCGCGAGGCGCGCTCAGGCGTGTCGTTGAAATGCGTGGATAGCGCGCGCGAGGCGGCAAAGCCTGCCATCGAAAGTCTGCTGATCGGAGACTCGGTTCCACCGGCGACCATGACGTCGGCATCTCCAAGGCTGATGAGACGTCCGGCGTCGCCAATGGCGTGGGCGCCGGTCGAGCAGGCAGTGACCACCGCGTGATTGGGGCCTTTCAACCCGAACTCGATGGAGACGTAACCCGACGCCAGGTTGATGAGCCGACCCGGGATGAAGAATGGCGAAACACGTCTTGGGCCCTTTTCCTTCAGCACAATGGCGGTATCGGCGATACCTTCGATCCCGCCGATACCCGAGCCGATCATCGTTCCGCTCGCGATCTGATCCTCCTCGGCTATCGGCCTCCATCCGGAATCCTCTACGGCCTGGCGCGCCGCGCACATCGCAAAGATTATGAACTGATCAACCTTGCGCTGTTCCTTCGGCTCCATCCACTGATCGGGATTGAAAGTGCCGTCGCTGCCATCGCCGCGCGGCACAATGCCCGCAATCCGGCTTGGCAAATCTGAGACATCAAATGTTTTGATTGGCTTGACGCCGCTTTCGCCGTTGATGAGGCGTTGCCACGTCGTCTCGACACCACATGCCAGCGGCGACACCATGCCGAGTCCGGTGACTACAACACGTCTCACAATTCAACTCTCCGGCCGTCGCCAGCCTGTCCCGTTCCGATGCAGATGCAACGGACCGCCGCTCGCTTCCGCACAATCCGGGAATTACCGACGGTGACGGCGGGCGTCAGCTTTTGGCATTCTTCTCAAGGAATGTAACGGCGTCGCCCACGGTAAGGATCGTTTCGGCGGCGTCGTCGGGAATCTCGCACCCGAACTCCTCCTCGAAGGCCATTACCAGTTCGACGGTATCGAGACTGTCTGCGCCAAGATCGTCGATGAAGCTGGCCTTCTCGGTTACTTTTTCCGGCTCGACGCCCAAATGCTCCACGACGATTTTTTTTACCCGTTCGCCAATTTCACTCATCGTTAAACCTCATGCCTTTCGGAGGAGACTCGATCGGCTAAGCGATGCGAGTCGCAGCGATATGGCCTCGTCGTGGTAGACGTTGGCGGGGTACAAAACGGCTCCGGATGGATCGCGCGATGCCACTCCCGCCCCTCCGGTTGCCCCCGGCCGAGCCAAGGTTCGGTTACCATACTTCGAAAGCCTTGGCCAGCGCACCCGATAGCCGTCAAGCCGCCCATGGTAGCTCAGATCATGGCCATTCCGCCGTTCACATGCAGCGTCTGCCCAGTAACGTAAGCGGCTTCTTCCGAGGCCAGATAAACGACTGCGCCGGCAATCTCGGCCGGGGTCCCAAGACGCCCTGCCGGCACGCGGCCCAGAATTGCCTCGCGCTGTTTGTCGTTCAACTTGTCCGTCATTGGTGTGCCTATGAAGCCCGGCGCGATGCAATTCGCTGTCACTCCGCGCTTGGCATATTCAGCCGCGACCGATTTCATCATCCCGATCATGCCCGCCTTGGCCGCGACATAGTTGCTTTGCCCGGCATTGCCGGTGACTCCCACTACTGACGTGATGCCAATGACCCGGCCAAATCGGCGGCGCATCATCCCCCGCACCGCCGCGCGTGTCAGCCGGAAGGTAGCAGTGAGATTAATGTTGATGACTTGATCCCAATCTTCATCGCGCAGTTGGACCAGGAGATTGTCCCGCGTAATGCCGGCATTGGCGACCAGAATATCGAGTTGCCCCATCAGCTCTTCCGCCTTTGGCACCAGGCGCTCGACCTCGTCCTTGTCGGCGAGATTGCACGCCAGCACGTGCGTGCGGGCACCAAGTTCGGCAGCGAGTCCATCCAAAGCCTCGCGCCGGGTACCGGACAGAGCCACTACAGCACCCTGCTGATGAAGCGCTCGCGCAATCGCGTCACCAAGCCCGCCACTGGCGCCGGTGACCAGCGCCGTTTTGCCGGTCAGGTTGAACATAACTTCCCTCCTAGGCGACCGCGTCAGCGGCGCGTGGCCGCGAATGTAGCTATGTCGTCCGGTGTACTAATGGCGGCGCCCTGAGCTCCCTCGGCAATCCGTTTGACAAGGCCACTAAGTACTTTTCCAGCACCCACCTCATAAAAGTTCGTGACGCCCGCACCAGTCATAAAGACCACCGACTCCCGCCAGCGCACGGTGCCGGTGACCTGCTCGACCAGCCGGCGCACGATTTCGGCCGGATCCCTGATCGCTGACGCCAACACATTAGCGACAACGGGAACGGCCGGCGATTTGATTGCCACCGCCGCGAGGGCTTGAGCCATGACATCGGCGGCAGGCTGCATCAACGCGCAATGGAACGGGGCGGAAACCGGAAGCATCATGGCTCGCTTCGCCCCGTTGGCTTTGGCGATCTCGACGGCGCGCGTCACGGCGGCCTTGTCACCCGATACCACGACCTGCCCGCCACCATTGTCGTTTGCTGCTTGGCAGACCTGGTTCTGTGCCGCCTGCGCCGCGACCGCGACTACCTGCTCGAATTCGAGGCCAATCAAGGCCGCCATCGCGCCGGTTCCGACCGGCACCGCCTTTTGCATGGCGAGGCCGCGGATACGCAACAAACGGGCGGTATCGCTCAGAGAGAGCGCGCCTGCAGCTGCCAGTGCTGAATATTCACCTAGGGAATGACCGGCCACGAACTGCGCATCGCGCTTGAGATCAACGCCTGCTTCCGCTTCAAGGACGCGCAAGACTGCGAGCGAGACTGCCATCAACGCCGGCTGGGCATTTTCGGTCAGCGTCAGTTTTTCCGCCGGGCCATCCCAAATAGTTTCGCTCAGTTTCTCGCCAAGTGCATCGTCGACTTCGGCAAACACCAGCCGCGCCGGCGCAAAGGAATCGGCCAGGCTTTTACCCATGCCAACAGCTTGACTGCCCTGCCCCGGAAAAACGAATGCGACCGACATTTCCTTGCCATGCCCCTCGGATCGAGGCGGTAAGACACTGCGATATCGGCGGTGTCAACTGTCCGTAGCTGGCCGACGGCGGTTGACGTTCTCGTTAGCCGGATTGGACGGGGTGTCGCGGACGATAGGATGGCCAATTCCAAGCGGCTTGGCATCAATCAGAATGAAGGCTATGCGCGCCATTTCGCTTCCGCGATTTACCCAGGAATGGTTGGTGCCGCGCTGAATCACCACATCGCCTGCCCGGAGCTTGACCGTCGAGTCATCCATATCCATGTCGATCTCGCCAGAGAGCACGATTGCGTAATCCAAAGTCTCCGTCCGGTGCATCCGGCCGGGCCGCCCGGGCGGAATTTCATTGATCGCGAACCTTGTACCGTTTGCCGGTGGCGGCGTTCCCAGTATGCGCGCAGCCATATCCTCGAAATGTTCGCCGACCGAAATATCCGCTGGTGTCCCGTCGGTGGACCACAGCAGGGTCGACAGGCTGCCCGGGCGGGTTTGTCTTTCGTTCGTAGCCGGGCCATCGATGATCACCTTGGCCACGTTGTTCGCGTCGTGCCCGGTGACGATACGGCGGATGGGCGTATGGGCCGGGGTCGAAGCTGGCATGTTGTTGCTCCCCATGGGCGACATCAGAATGTTGGTTAGAACCGCGTATCGGACCTCCAGCAGCCGCTGACGGTAAGGAAATAACAACCTACCCGTGTGTAAAGTGCCCGCTGCGACCGAGGGCGTCCGATGGCCGAATTTGTACCAGTGACAGACGAGGATCTAGCGCGCGCCCGGCGGGATCCCGCGTTCCGGCACAAACTGTTAGCCGACAATCTCAACGTTCTGCTCGTTAAACTCAACAGACTACGCAACTCCTGTAGCGCAGCAAACCGCTCCTGCGCTCGCCACATTAGCGATGGCATGGAGCTCGCGGTGAAGCTTGCCAATCTGCTGCGCGCAGAGGCGGAAAATAGCGCATCCCGTAGAGCGTAAATGATCACCCTCGCCTTGCCTTTTGGCCGGAAGCGGTTATAAACCGCGCATTCCGCTCGATCCCGGCTGGGAGCTGAACGGACGGCCGCTTTCGCGGTAGGGCCACTTGCCCGGCGTCCCGTGTTCCCACCTTCAGAGCATTCGAGCCTTTCCGAAGGGTTCGAAGGGCTAAGCGCCGGGACGCGCGACCGTGAAACAATGAAAGGCACACTCATGCCCCTTTACGAACACGTCTTCCTTGCGCGCCAGGATCTTGGCACGCAACAGGTCGAGGAATTGACCGCCCAGTATAAGGGCATCATCGAACAGATGGGCGGTAAAGTCGCCAAAACCGAATATTGGGGGGTCAAGTCGCTCTCCTACCGTATGAACAAGAACCGCAAGGCGCATATGACGTTGCTGAACATCGAGGGGCCGGCGGCAGCCCTCACCGAAATCGAGCGGCAGATGCGGTTGAGCGAAGACATCCTGCGCTACATTACCATCCGCGTTGACGAGCATGAGGAAGGTCCCTCGGCAATGATGCGCAAGGTCGATCGCGACCGTGATCGCGATGACCGGCATGGCGGCGGCGGTGGCGGACGCAGTGATCGCGGCGATCGTGGCGGTGGGGATCGCTTTCGCGATCGCGAGCGGCGCCCGCGCGACGAAGACGCAGCGGTGGAGGAGTAATAGCCATGGCTTTTTCATCACAAGGTGGCGGTGGCGGCGGCGGAGCACGACGGCCGTTTTTTCGCCGGCGCAAGACTTGCCCGTTTTCCGGGACCGGCGCGCCGAAGATCGATTACAAGGATGCAAGGCTGCTTCAGCGCTATGTGTCCGAGCGCGGCAAGATCGTGCCGAGCCGCATCACCGCGGTGTCGGCAAAGAAGCAGCGGGAACTGGCGCAGGCGATCAAACGCGCACGCTTCCTGGGACTTCTGCCCTACGTGATCCGTTAAGAGCGGTTCAGCGCGGTTAAAACGCCGCGCTGACGATACAATTTGGCCGCCGGATAGGCCGGCGGCCAGTGGTTGGGACGGACTCGATCCGTCTCTAACCGCCCGGTAACGGAGCGGGACAGCTCGGAATGGTGCAGACAATTCTCATTGGTATCGGCGCGGGGGTGGCGGCAGCTTTGCTGTTTGCATCGCTTGCGTCCGGGTCGCTCGTGGCGATCCTGCTCTTCTATCTCGCGCCGCTGCCGATCCTGATCGCCGGGCTTGGCTGGAGCCATTGGGCCGGATTAATCGCCGCGATTTGCGCCGCTGCGAGTCTCGCCGGCGTATTCGGCACGTTCTTCTTCCTGGCATTCCTCGTCGGGATCGGTCTTCCCGCGTGGTGGCTCGGGTACCTGGCGTTGCTGGCCCGCCCCGCTGAAACACCGCCGGGCCATCTTGAATGGTATCCGATGGGGAAGATCGTCCTTTGGGCCGCCGTTATCGGCGCCCTGATCGTGATCGCTTCCATTCCTTATTTCGGCACTGATGCGGAAAGTTTCCGCGCTACGTTGCGCAATGCCATTGAAAGTGCGCTGGGCGTAACGAAGCCAGAGCCAGGCGCGGATGCCAATGCCAACAGGCTGATCGATTCCGATCTTCTCGCGGCCCTGGCTCCGCCGATGGTCGCTTCGCTGACCACAATCATCCAAGTGGTCAATCTTTGGCTCGCGGCACGCATCGTGAAAATCTCCGGCCGGTTGCCAAGGCCATGGCCGGAATTGGCGGCCATCAGTTTTCCGCCCTTCAGCTCGGTGCTACTTGCCGCGGCCGTCGCGGGCACTTTCTTGCCGGGCATCGTTGCGATCATTTCCGGCGTCCTCGCCGCAAGCCTGATGATGGCCTATGCATTTCTGGGATTCGCCGTACTTCACGCCGCCACCCGCGGAATACAGAGCCGTCCCTTCGTGCTCGGCGGCGTCTATGCCGCCGTCCTTATATTCGGATGGCCTGCGCTGATTTTGTCGGTGCTCGGTCTTGCCGATACCGCCTTGGACTTGCGCGGCCGTGCCGCGAGAAAACGCGGTCCACCGCAACTTCGCCCATGATGCTGATCAATCGATCAAATAGAACCAACCCGACGGAGAAAGACAATGGAAGTGATTTTGCTCGAACGTGTCGCCAAACTCGGACAAATGGGCGAGGTCGTGCGCGTTAAAGACGGTTTTGCGCGCAATTACTTGCTGCCTAAGGGTAAGGCACTACGTGCCACCGAAGACAACAAGACCCGCTTCCAGGGCATGAAGGTCGAGCTAGAAGCGCGCAATGTGGAACTTCGCGGCGAAGCCGAGAAGATCGGTGCCAAGGTCAACGGCAAAAGCATCGTGGTGATACGCCAAGCGGCGGAAACCGGACAGCTCTACGGCTCGGTGTCGACCCGTGACATCGCCGTCCTCCTGGGCGAGGACGGCTTTACCGTGAGCCGCACGCAGATCGCACTCAATGCTCCGATCAAGGCGATCGGAATGCATAAGGTACCGCTCCTATTGCATCCGGAAGTCGAGGTAGCGATCACAGTCACCGTTGCGCGGAGCGCGGACGAGGCTGCGCGTCTTGCTCGCGGTGAGGACGTCACCATTCGCCGCGACGAAGCGGATGAAGCGGAGCCCGCCGTCGCCGAAGAAGCTTTTTTCGAACCGGAAGTGGTCGAGGCGCGCCACGCCCAAGAGGCAAAACCCGACGAGGCTGAAGAAAAAGAAAAGGCTTAATTGGAGCCTTCAGCCGTCGGCGGTTTTGGCTCCGGTTTGGAAGCGGGCGCGTCGGCTGGTGGCTGCGGCCGCGCCTCAGCAGGCGCCGGTGGTATTGACTCACTGACGGGCTCGGACGGTCTAGGAGGACCGGCTTGGTCAGGCTTCGCCGCCGGCCCAGCGGCCTTTTCCTTGCTCGCTTCCGGCGCCGCAGGCTTAGCGCCCGAAGCAGCCGGACGCCCCTGGACGCGGCCGGGCGAGGCGGACCGCGGCGGCGCGGCGCCGGATCCGGCGTTTACAGATATTAAATAGCTGGCAAGCGCGCCTGCGGATTCCCGGCTGGCCGTATAATGTTCGCGCAAATATCCGGCGAGCGATCCGGGGGAGATCGTTTTCATCACCGTTTTCGGATTGCGATGACACTCCCCGCAATCCGACGCGTAGAGTTGCGCAGGGGTTTTGCTTCGATCCAAATTTTCTTGGGCATCCGCGCGTAAATTGCACAACGTCAGCGCGATAACCGCGGCGAGTAGCGCAACTCTTCTATTTTCCGACAATGCAACCTCCATAATTTCTATCGATTCTATCTGTCGACTCCCCGACGTAGTATTAGCGGGAAATAGGCCGCGCACGCGATCGACGCACCTTATTTTTCGCCGTGCTGGATAACATTTCGCGCGTTGTTCATCTATCAAACTTCCATGATCTCCGTCCCATCAACATTTATCTGAACGCATTTCTACGCGGCGCGTTATCCAGCGTTTATTACGCGCCGTATTCTCGTGCTGCGCCGGATCGGCAGACCCACGCGCGATTTGCAGGGACCATTTGGATGGAATGGTTACTCGCCATTGTACTGCGGCCCTATATCCGCCGGGGTAATTTCAGTCTTACCACCTCGGGCGGCCGAACTTTCACTTTGGGCGACGGAACCGGCAAGCCGGTCGCGGTGCGATTCACTAGCCGTGCGGCTGAGTGGGGACTCCTTTTGGATCCCGAGCTGAAATTCGGCGAGGCCTATATGGACGGCACCCTTGTGGTCGAGGAGGGTACGATCGCTGACATCCTCGCTCTGGCGCTCGGTCAGAATACCGATGACGGTGGACGCTGGAGCCGCATCTTATGGCTGCTGCGCTACGTCAGGCGGCGATGGCAGCAGCTTAATGTGCGGCAGCGGGCGCGGCGCAATGTCGCCCATCACTACGACCTCGATGGGCGACTTTACTCATTGTTCCTGGATGCCGATCGCCAATATAGCTGCGCCTATTTCGAGACTCTGGACCAATCGCTCGACGACGCGCAGCTCGCGAAGAAGCGCCACCTCGCTGCCAAGCTCCTGGTCAGCCCGGGTCAGCGGGTTCTCGACATTGGCTGCGGCTGGGGCGGCCTAGCACTTTATCTTGCTGAATATACCGGCGCGCAGGTGACCGGCATTACCCTGTCGAAGGAGCAGCACACGTCGGCACAACGACGGGCGACGGAAAAAAATCTTTCTCGTTCCGTAGAATTCCAACTGGAAGATTATCGGGACGTGAACGGAAAGTTCGATCGCATCGTCTCGGTCGGCATGTTCGAGCATGTCGGCGTCAACTTTTATGAGGCGTTCTTCCGTCGCTGTGCCGATTTGATGACCGACGACAGCGTGTTTCTGCTGCACGCTATCGGACGTTCGCAAAGCCCCGGCATCACCAATCCTTGGATCGCTAAATACATCTTCCCCGGGGGCTATATACCCGCCCTCTCCGAAGTCATGCCGTGCATCGAGCGAGCCGGACTGTTGGTCACCGACATCGAGATCCTGCGTCTGCACTATGCCGAAACACTGAGAGCATGGCGCGAGCGGTTTCTCGCTCATCGTGAGGACGTGGAGCGGCTTTACGATCCGCAGTTTGTACGCATGTGGGAGTTTTATCTCGCCTCATCGGAAATGGCGTTCCGCGAGCAGGCGATGATGGTGTTCCAAATCCAGATCACTAAGCGCCAGGGCATCGTGCCCATGAGCCGCGACTATATCATGTATGAAGAGGCGCGGTTGCGCCGCGTCGAGGGCGGTCAGCGGCTGCCATTGCGACTCGCTGGCGAGTGACCTGCCACGACTGAGAGCAGACCTACGAATTTAGCCCGGGTGTTCCGGCTGGTCTTTGATCGGCTCCTGCTCTTTTTCTTTCTTGGTAAGGGAGCCGGAGGAAGATCTGGGCTTCCTTTGACGCCACCGAGAGCTTCACGTGCAAGATCGTCCTCGCTAGGCCGCTCGCTTACGTCCTTAGGTATGGGGATCGAGTTGTAATGTTTTTCGCCGGCCATCGGATGAGCCATTAGGATGTCTCGCGCCCGTCGTGGCGCCTTGATTTAACACGAGAGGCGGAGGCGGGTTCCGCATGGCTGCCGACGTAAATGAGCGATGGTCAAGCGAAAAGCGCCACAGCTCGTTATCCTCTCAGCTATGTGAATTGCGGGGTTACGCGTTGACGATACCGTCGACTCACCGTTCGCTATGCTATGCCCGCCATTGACTAGCCCACACAGGTTCCATGGCTCCCATCGATTCCACCGCTCGTAAGCAGCTTCCGGAGGTCGTGCCGCTCTACCGCTCGGCTCCGCATAACATTGAAGCCGAACAGGCGCTGATCGGCGCTATCCTCGTGAATAACGAGGCATTCTATCGGGTTTCCGACTTCCTCGAGCCCCAGCATTTCTTTGAGCCGATTCATCAGAAAATTTATGACCTCGCGCGCAGCCTCATTCGCGCCGGCAAACTTGCCACGCCCGTTACGTTAAAAACTTTCCTGCCGGGCGACATCGACATCGCCGGAATGACGGTGAGCCAATATCTGGCGCGGCTTGCCGCCGAGGCGACCACCATCATCAATGCACAGGATTACGGGCGCACGATCTACGAACTGTCGATCCGGCGGGCGCTAATCGTGATTGGCGAGGACATGGTCAATGTCGCCTTCGACGCGCCGGTCGACTCCGCCCCTCGTAACCAAATCGAAGACGCCGAGCGCAGGCTCTTTGAACTCGCCGAAACCGGGCGCTACGACGGCGGTTTCCAACGTTTCGCGCAGGCACTTACGACTGCTGTCGATATGGCCGCGCACGCCTTTCAGCGCGACGGCAAACTATCCGGGATGGCCACGGGGCTCGACGATCTCGACCGCATGATGGGCGGCCTACAGCCATCCGACCTGATTATCCTCGCCGGCCGCCCCGGCATGGGCAAAAGCGCGCTCGCTACCAACATCGGCTACAACATCGCTCGGGCCTGGCGCGGCGAAGTGCGGGCCGACGGTCACACCGTGACGGCGAATGGCGGCGTGGTCGGCTTCTTCTCGCTGGAAATGTCGGCCGAGCAGCTCGCCACGCGTATTATCGCCGAACAGACCGAAATTCCCTCCAGCAAGATCAGGCGCGGCGGGATCAGCGAAGGCGACTTCGAAAAGATCAAGGACATATCGATCGAGTTGCAGAATCTACCGTTCTTCGTCGATGAGACTGGCGGCCTCTCCATCGCCCAACTTGCCGCGCGGGCGCGCCGGCTCAAACGCCAGCGCGGCCTCGATCTGCTCGTGATCGACTATCTTCAACTTCTGCAGGGCTCGAACAAACGATCCTCAGAAAACCGAGTCCAGGAGATCACCGAGATCACGACCAAGCTCAAGGCGCTGGCCAAGGAACTCAACGTGCCGATCCTGGCCTTGTCGCAACTCTCGCGGCAGGTCGAAAGCCGGGACGACAAGCGTCCGCAACTGTCCGACTTACGCGAGTCCGGCTCGATCGAGCAGGACGCCGACGTGGTGCTCTTTGTGTTCCGCGAGGAATATTACCACCAAATGCGCAAGCCTTCGGAATCCCAGGCCGATAAATTCGCGGAATGGCTGGCCGAAGGCGAGAAGGTTCACGGAAAATCCGAGATCATCATCGGCAAGCAACGCCACGGGCCTACGGGCACGGTCGAGTTGCAGTTCGATGCCGAGGTGACGCGGTTCTCTAATCTTGCCCAGGCTGAGCGGCTGCCCAACCGTTTCTGAGACGGCGCTCGCCCCTGCTCGCTTTATTCAACCGGAACGCTTGCCGTAGGCAACCAGGCAACCCATGATGCCTCCATGGTCCGCGCGAAATCCGGCCGATGCGGCTCGCTTCTGTGCATGAGGTGATCGAATGAAACGGCGTGAGTTCATTACCCTTCTCGGCGGTGCCGCTGCCGCTTGGCCGCTCGCCGCGCGGGCGCAGCCGAGCGAACGGATGCGGCGAATCGGCGTGCTCCTGAATTTGGCCGAGAACGATCCGGTGGGACAATCCAACCTCGCGAAACTCCAGGAGAGGCTTGGTCAGCTGGGATGGCGCCAAGGATTCAATCTTGAACTTACGACCCGCTGGACCGCCGGCAGTCCCGCCTTGGCGCAGGACTTTGCGCGGGAACTGCTCCGCATGCAGCCGGACGTGGTGGTGGCGAATGGCGGTACGGCGACATCAGCGGCGTTGAAAGAGACACGGTCCGTGCCGATCGTGTTCATTACCGACGGCGACCCGGTCAGAATGGGATTTGTCGCGAGCCTGGGGCGTCCCGGCGGCAACGCGACGGGATTTACCGGCTTTGAGACCACGATCGGGCCGAAGCGCCTCCAACTTCTCAAAGAGATCGCGTCAGAGACGTCGCGGGTGGTTGTCCTCAACTCGGAAAATCCGCAGTCATTGACCCTGCTGCCGACAATACAGGCCGCTGCGCCAAAGCTTGGGATAGAGTTGACGATCGCCGACGTGCATAACGCCGCTGACGTCGAGCGGGCCATTGAGACCGCCGCGCGCGAGGCGAATGTCGGATTGATGGCACTATCAAGCGCCGTCGCCACTGTGCATCGCGACTTGATCATCACGCTAGCGGCGCGACATCGCTTGCCGTGCCTGTATGCGGAAGCTGTCTTTCCCCGTGTCGGCGGCTTGATCTCTTATGGCATCGATCGCGACGATCTGTTTCGGCGGGCAGCGGCCTATGCCGACCGTGTCCTTCGAGGTGAGAAACCAGAGGGCCTTCCGGTGCAGGCGCCGACCAAGTTCGAACTGGTCATCAACATTAAGACCGCGAATGCGCTTGGCCTCGACGTGCCGGAAACGCTGCTTCTGTCCGCCGACGAAGTGATCGAATGAGGCGCGGAAACGGGCTAATGTGACTGGGCAAAATGGTACCGGAATGATTTCATCCAAACCCAAACCACGCCGTCGCTCGCTGTTTCGAAAATATTTTTTGGTGCTCTTCGCCGCTGTCGTTGTTCCGCTTATCGTCAGCGGCGGAAGCGAGGCCTGGTTTGGCTATCGCGACCAGCGCGCCACGCTGGCTCAACTTCTAGCCGCGGAAGCGCGCGGCGGCGGATCGAAGATCGCGGGCTTTTTAGAAGAGATAAAGGGTCAGCTTGGCTGGATGGTGCAGTTCCCCGCGGCTCCGGGCACCGAGGAGCGGGAACGCTTGGATGCCTCGCGTCTTCTTCGCCAAGTGCCCGCTATCGTGAATGTGACGCTTGTCGATGGCGCCGGAAAGGAGCGCCTGCATGTCTCGCGGGTTGGGCTAAACCGAATCGCGAGCGGAATCGATCGCTCCGGCGAGCCGGCGGTCATCGGGGCTCGGGCGTCACGGCTTTGGTACGGACCGGTTTTCCTTAACCGCGAGTCTGAGCCTTTCATGACCATCGCGCTGGCAGGTAATCGGGCCGCCGTCGGCATCGTGATTGCCGAAATCAATCTGAAGCTGATCTGGGACGTCGTTACCGCCATCCGCGTCGGCGAGACCGGATATGCCTTCATCCTGGATAAGGGCGGCCAACTCATCGCTCACCCGGAAATGACGATGGTGTTGCGGGGGGCGAACGACGCGACGTTGAAGCCGTTGCAGGACTTGCGTTCGGCGATTTTAACCAGGGGCGGCGTCGCAACCACGGGAATGGATGCCACGGGCCAGACGGTCATCGCCGCGACAGCTTCGATTCCCGGGGTCGATTGGAGCGTTATCGTTACGGAGCCTTTGACGGAAGCTTACGGACCGATCTACGCCGCGCTATGGCGCACGGGCATCCTGCTTCTTGCCGGCGCAGCACTTGCAGTGCTGCTCGCCTATTGGTTGGCGGGCCGTATGATCGATCCCATACACCTGCTGGAGGAGGGCGTCGAAAAGATTGGCGCGGGAGAATTCGATCATCGCATTGCGATGAATACGGGAGACGAGTTTGAGCATCTGGCTGATCAATTCAATAAAATGGCGGGCGAGCTGGCCGTTTCGCAGGAGCGGGCGGACAGAATTAATCGGTTGAGCCGTTTCCTGGCGCCGCAAGTCGCCGAGCTTCTCGGAAAAGGCCAGCACAGCACCATGCTCGACACTCAGCGTCGAGAAGTGGTGGCTGTTTTCTGCGACCTGCGCGGCTTCACGGCTTTTTCCTCCAAAGCCGGACCAGACGAGATCATGAGCGTGCTTGGAGAATATTACCGGGCGCTCGGCTCGATCCTGATGAAGTACGAGGCGACGCAAACAAGTTTTCTCGGCGACGGCATGATGTTGCTTCTTAATGCGCCCCTGCCCTGCCCCGATCCGGCGGTACGCGGCGTCAACATGGCTATCGACATGCAAGACGCAGTGCAGATTCTTGTCGTTGATTGGCGAGCGCGTGGATATCGAATCGGCTTTGGCATGGGGCTAGCCCAAGGACCGGCGACCGTGGGGCAGATCGGGTATGAAAATCGGCTCGATTACACGGCGATTGGCAGCGTTGTTAATCTGGCGTCACGTCTCTGTGCCGCGGCCACCGACGGGCAGATATTAATTGATCCAGTTCTCGCCGCAGCCGTAAGCGCCGATGCTTCGGTCATAGCCGTCGGATCCCAGCACCTGAAGGGATTTGACGATGGAATCTCTGTTTACGCGGTGCAACGCGAGGACATCGAGGTCGCGCGCACTCCATCGCCGGTGGCGTAACGCGTGAAGCGAAGGCTTGTGGCCAGCACGCAACCGACCCATGATGCCTGCCATCGAACCACGATTAGCCATGTCAGCGCGCAAAACATCCTCCCCCCAACCTGAAAAGATCGTCACCAGCGGCCCGCCCGAAGCGGAGGCCGGCGCCACCTTGACCATCGATCTCGCGGCTATCCAGGCGAATTGGCGCCTGCTCGGTCAAACCGCCTTGCCAGTGGAATGCGCGGCTGTCGTCAAAGCTGACGGTTATGGCTGCGGCATCGAGCCGGTCACCAATGCGTTGGTCAGCGCCGGGTGCCGCACTTTCTTCGTCGCCGATCTGGAAGAGGCACGGCGCGTACGCGCTATTGCGCCGGAAGCCGTCGTCTATGTTCTCGGTGGCGTGCCGCCGGGCACCGGCCCAGCCTTCGCCGAAGCCTATGCGCGGCCGGTGATCGGGAGCCTTGTGGAACTGGCCGAATGGGACCGCTTTATTTCCACCGCCAATTGGCGCGGAGGCGCGGCGCTCCATGTCGATACCGGCATGAACCGCCTCGGCCTCGACGCCGAAGAGGTGGCCGCGCTCGCCCCGCGCATGCAGAAGGAGAATCACGGGTTTACGCTGTTGATGAGCCATCTCGCCTGCGCGGAAACGCTTGACCATCCGCTTACCGATAAACAGATCAGACTCTTCCGCGAGATCAGGGTCCTGTTTCGTGGGTTGCCTTCGTCGCTCGCCAATTCCTCCGGCATCTTTCTCGGGGACTCCGCGCATTGCGATTTGGTGCGTCCCGGCGCGGCGCTCTACGGCGTCAACCCAACCCCGTATCGCTCCAACCCGATGCGCCCCGTAGTTGGCCTGCAAGCCCGCATCATTCAGGTCCGAGCCATCGCGCGTGGTGCAACGGTCGGCTATGGCGCCGCCTGGACTGCAAAACGTCCGAGCCGGATTGCCATTGTCGCGGTTGGCTATGCCGACGGTTATTTGCGCGCGGCAAGCGCCGCTGACGGCGCTAAAGGTGGTGAGGCGATCGTGGGCGGAAAGCGATGTTCGTTGGCCGGACGGATATCAATGGATCTTCTCGCCATCGACGTGACCGACGCCGGCGGGGCGGCGCGCCGCGGCGAACTGGTCATGCTGATTGGCGGCGACATCGGCGTCGATGAACTCGCAGCCTTCGGCCGGACCATTGGTTACGAAGTGCTCACGAGCCTCGGCCGGCGCTATCATCGCGTTTACCGCGGCGGGTGAGAGCCGTGGCCCGCAATACTCTTACCTTCGTCTGCCAGAATTGCGGCGCCACCTCGCCGCGCTGGCAAGGAAAATGCGACTCTTGTGGCGAGTGGAATACGTTGGTTGAGGAAGGCGCCGCGACCAGTACCGGCGGCCCCATATCCACCCGCGCGAAGCGCAAGGGCCGGCTGTTTGCGCTGGAGCCGCTCGCCGGCGAAGCGCACGAGGCCCCTCGCCTGCCGTCGGGGATTGCCGAATTCGACCGCGTCACCGGCGGCGGCTTCGTGCGCGGCTCGGTGCTGCTGTGGCCGGCGATCCCGGCATCGGCAAGTCGACGCTGCTGATCCAAGTGGCCGCGGCGCTGGCGCAAACCGGCAATCGCGCCATCTACATTTCCGGCGAGGAGGCGGTGGCGCAGGTTCGCCTGCGCGCCGAGCGTCTTGGTCTGGCCCATGCAGCAGTCGAACTCGCTGCTGAAACATCCGTGGAAGACATCGTCGCGACGCTGTCGCAGGGCAAGACACCGCGTCTCGTCGTCGTCGATTCGATCCAGACCATGTGGACCGATGCGGTGGAGTCTGCGCCGGGAACCGTAACCCAGGTGCGCGGCGCGGCGCAGGCGCTGATCCGTTTCGCTAAACGCTCGGGCACGGCGGTCATTCTCGTCGGCCACGTCACCAAGGAGGGTCAGATCGCGGGGCCGCGCGTCGTCGAGCATATGGTCGACGCCGTGCTCTCCTTCGAGGGCGAAGGCTCGCATCAATTCCGCATCCTGCGCGCGGTGAAGAACCGCTTCGGTCCGACCGACGAGATCGGCGTCTTCGAAATGACGGGACTGGGATTGCGCGAGGTCGCCAATCCTTCCGAATTGTTCCTCTCCGAGCGCGATCTCGGCAGTCCCGGAACCGCGGTTTTCGCCGGGATCGAAGGAACACGGCCGCTGCTGGTGGAAATTCAGGCGCTGGTGGCTCCGACATCGCTGGGAACACCGCGCCGCGCCGTCGTTGGCTGGGATCAGAATCGCCTCTCCATGGTGCTTGCCGTGCTAGAGGCGCATTGCGGGGTGCGGCTTTCCAGCCATGATGTGTATCTCAACGTCGCCGGGGGCTTACGCATCCAGGAACCGGCTGCCGATATGGCCGCCGCCGCGGCGCTCATTTCCTCGCTGACGAATGCCCCCCTGCCCGCCGATGCTGTGTATTTCGGTGAAGTTTCCTTGTCCGGCGCGATTCGGCCCGTCGCCCAGACCGCCGCCCGCCTCAAGGAGGCGGCAAAACTCGGCTTTAAACGGGCCATTTTGCCGGAGGCCGCGCGTTCCGAAGCCGGCACCGAACACGGCTTGCAGCTGGTCATGACCGGCATGCTGTCGAGCCTCGTCGCCGATATCGCGGCGCAGGGCTCGCCCTCCCGCAAAAGCGGGCGCAATTGAGTTCATTTGGCGGGTGACGGCAGTCCCAGAGGCCGCTATATACGGGGCGAAATCCTAGGTGCCGTCGACCAAATCGGGCCAAAACCGCCGGAAATGGCACAAAATTAATCTGTTGGCTTGATCCTCGGCAGCACTTGCCGGAGGCCCTCCGCGGACGTCAGGTATGGACTTGCCTGTTGCCCGATTCGATCACGCCCGCGGATACGCGGAACCGATGAGCACGGAATGACCATCACGCTGCTAGACCTTATTCTCTTGGTGGTCATGCTGGTTTCCGGGCTGCTCGCGATGATCCGCGGCTTCATGCGCGAGATCCTCTCGATTGCCGCCTGGGCCATTGCCGCGATCGCCGCGATTTATGCGTTTCCGCGCTTGCTGCCAGAGGCAAAGAAATATTTCAGCACCTGGCCCGACATCGTGACAACGGGGGTCGTCGTGGGCGGCGTGTTCTTGGCGACGCTCCTCATCGTCTCTGTCATCACAGTGCGGATTTCCGACATGGTCCTGGACAGCAGGGTCGGCGCGCTCGACCGCACGCTCGGTTTCCTGTTCGGGCTTGGCCGTGGCCTTATTATCGTCGTTGTCGCGTTCTTATTCTTCGCTTGGCTAGTTCCGTCGCGTGCGCAACCGGAATGGGTGCGCAACGCTAAATCCGTGGTGGTGCTGCAAAGCACCGGCGATTGGCTGCAATCCCTGTTGCCGCAGGACATGGATAACTATCTATCCACTTGGTTTAAGCGCCGGCCGAAGGGCGACGAACAAGAGCCGCAAGACGCACCGCCGCCGGACACGCGTTCCGATCTCAGCGCGCCAAAACGCGCGGCAGCGCGCGGCGGAGAACCAGCTGGCTATGAACGATCCGACCGCGATGACATGAAGCAATTGATCGAGGGCAAGGCAACCGCGCGGTAAGCCGCGCCGAGAGGCTCGATGAGCGAGACGATGGACATTCCCGGCGACGACGGCCTCCTCGATCTTGATGGAGACCGGCTGCGGGAGGAATGCGGCGTCTTCGGCATCTTCAATCATCCGGACGCCGCCGCCATCACGGCACTAGGCCTGCACGCGCTCCAGCACCGCGGCCAGGAAGCAGCGGGCATCGTTACCTTCGACGGCAAGAGGTTTCACTCCGAGCGGCGGCTTGGCCTCGTCGGCGATGCCTTTTCCGCGGCGACAAAAGCCATCGAACGCCTTCCCGGCACCGCTGCCGTCGGCCATGTGCGCTATTCAACGACCGGCGAGACCATCCTTCGCAATGTGCAGCCGCTGTTCGCTGAGTTGAATGCCGGCGGGTTTGCCATCGGCCACAACGGTAATCTCACCAACGGGCTGACGCTGCGCCGCCAACTGGTGCGCGACGGCGCGATGATGCAGTCGACCACCGACACCGAGGTAATCCTGCATCTGGTCGCCCGGTCGCACAAACCGCGCTTCGTCGACCGTTTCGTCGACGCGGTCCGCACCATCGAAGGCGCCTATTCGCTGGTCGGCATGACCAACAAAAAGCTGATCGGCACCCGTGATCCGCTCGGCATCCGGCCGCTGGTCCTGGGCAAGCTCGACGGCAGCCCCATCCTCGCCTCGGAAACCTGCGCGCTGGATATCATTGGCGCGCAATATGTCCGCGACATCGAGAACGGCGAGGTCGTGGTGTTCGACGAGGACGGCGTGCATTCGATCAAGCCGTTCCCGGCCATGACGCCGCGCCCATGCATCTTCGAATATATCTATTTCTCCCGTCCGGATTCGATTGTCGGCGGGCGCTCGGTTTATGACGTGCGCAAGACCATGGGCGCGCAGCTTGCGCACGAGGCCCCGGCAGATGCCGACGTCATCATTCCGGTGCCGGATTCCGGCGTGCCCGCCGCCATCGGCTTCGCCCAGGCTTCCGGCATTCCCTTCGAAATGGGCATCATCCGAAACCATTATGTCGGCCGTACCTTCATTCAGCCGACCCAGTCGATCCGCGAGCTTGGCGTGCGGCTGAAGCATTCGGCAAACAAGGCGGTGGTGCAAGGCAAGCGGATCGTGCTGATCGACGACTCGCTGGTTCGCGGCACGACGTCGAAAAAGATCGTGCAAATGATGCGCGACGCCGGCGCCAAGGAAGTGCATTTCCGCATTGCCTCGCCGCCAATCAAGTATCCGGATTACTACGGAATCGACACGCCGGAGCGCGACAAGCTGCTCGCAGCCAACCACGACGTGGAAGGGATTCGCGGCGTCATCGGCGCCGACTCGCTCGCCTTCCTCTCGGTGGACGGCATCTATCGTGCCATGGGCGAGGAACGGAGAAATCCGATCAAGCCGCAATTCACCGACCACTGCTTCACCGGCGACTATCCGACGCCGCTGACCGACCGCACCGCACAGGAATCCCCGCCGCGCCAGCTTTCACTGTTGGCGGAAGCGAGTTGACGCGCTGATTG
>JAXDOR010000037.1:0-22550 GCA_034668825.1 Alphaproteobacteria bacterium
CGGTGGAGATGCCTACCGCCAATCCGGGGATGCGGGTGACGATGGCGTCGGCTCCAACGACGATCCCGCAATGGTTTCCGAGAACCGGGCCCGCATGGCGGCGGCGCTCAAGGTCGCGCCGGAGCACTTCCTCACGCCCTATCAAATCCACTCGCCCGATGCGGTCGTGGCAGAAGTCCCATGGAGGCCGGACGCGCGTCCGCGTGCCGACGCCATCGTCACCCGCATCCCCGGATTGGCGGTAGGCATCTCCACCGCCGACTGCGGCCCGGTACTGTTCGCCGACCCCCACGCCGGCATCGTCGGCGCCGCTCATGCCGGGTGGCGTGGCGCGCTCGGCGGCGTCATCGAGTCCACCGTCACCGCGATGGAAAAGCTTGGCGCCGACCGCAGCCGCATCGTCACCGCCATCGGTCCGATGATCCGTCAGCCGAATTACGAGGTCGGCAGCGACCTGCTCGAACGTTTTCTCGCGGCCGATCCGGCGAATGCGCGGTTCTTTGCGCCCGCCACGCGGGAAGGTCACATGCTGTTCGATCTCGCCGGTTATATCGCCGCCCGCCTCAAGCAGGCGGCGATCATACATATCGAGGATCTGGGCCGCTGCACCTATGCCGAGCCGGAGCGGTTCTTCAGCTATCGCCGCTCGATCCACCGGGGCGAAGCCGATTACGGCCGGCATATCAATGCCATTGCGCTTGGCGACTGAGAAACGCGCCTGGACCGTGACCTGAAACCCGAAAAAGTGTCCGGGACAAAGATTTAGCCTTATTGCCAGGCTTGGCGGGTCCTTGTTATCAGGACGGCATCGGAACCGGCTCCGGACTTCTGAGAGACCAGCGCGACCGGCGAGGGATAGCGATGAGCAAGAATGGCGCGCTCAAGCTTGTCGCCGGAAATTCCAATCCCGCCCTGGCGGAAGCCATCAGCAGCTATCTGAAGATACCGCTGACCAAGGCCGTGGTGCGGCGTTTCGCCGATATGGAGATTTTCGTCGAAATCCACGAAAACGTCCGCGGCGCCGACGTTTTCGTCATCCAGTCGACGTCGTATCCCGCCAACGACCACTTGATGGAATTGCTGATCATCATGGACGCGCTGCGCCGGGCCTCGGCGCGACGCATCACCGCGGTAATCCCGTATTTCGGCTACGCCCGGCAGGACCGTAAACCCGGGCCCCGCACCCCTATTTCCGCCAAGCTGGTCGCCAACCTGATCACCCACGCGGGCGCCGACCGGGTGATGACGCTCGATCTGCATGCCGGCCAGATTCAGGGCTTCTTCGATATCCCCACCGACAACCTCTACGCCTCGCCGATGATGGTGCGCGACATCAAGGACCGCCCCGACCTCGGCGACCTGATGATCGTATCTCCCGACGTCAGTGGCGTGGCGCGCGCGCGCGGCATCGCCAAGCGCATCAATGCGCCGCTTGCCATCGTCGACAAGCGGCGGGAGCGCGCCGGCGAATCCGAAGTCATGAACGTGATCGGCGAGGTGGAGGGCCGCACCTGCATATTGATCGACGACATCGTCGATTCCGGCGGCACGCTGGTCAATGCCGCCGACGCCTTGCTGGAAAAGGGTGCGACCGCGGTCTACGCCTATATCACCCATGGCGTGCTCTCGGGCGGCGCGGTCACCCGGATTACTTCCTCGCGCTTGAAGGAACTGGTGATCACCGACTCGATCCAGCCGACCGAGGCCATGCGCACGGCGAAGAACATCCGCGTGCTCTCGATCGCAACCCTGATCGGCGAAGCGATCGGCCGCACCGCGTCGGAAGAGTCGGTATCGAGCCTCTTTGATTGAACAGGCGTCCGCGCGGGCGCTTTGCCCCCGAGTCAACTTGTCGCAGCCTGAGTTGTGGACGACCGGGCCGTGGCGCGTTGCACACACGCCTCGAATCTTCGATGTAAGCCAACACCAAACGGGCTTTGGCGGGCCGGAGTCCTGCGTTTATATTCGAGTCGCTAGGTGATTCGCTTGTTCGCCGCAATCCGCCCGCACCAGTAGAACCTGCGTCAAATTGTTGCCCCTCGGGGACGTGCTGTAGCTGTGCAGTGCGTGTGCGGTGGTGTGCGCCTTTACCTTCCAGCGCCAAGACGGAGACGGCATGTCCCTCATCAGCTATTCCGAGCACCATCGGCTCAACCCCCTCGATGTGGTCGAGCATCTCGCCGGCACGAACGATTGGTCCTTCGAGCGCGCCAGCGAGGACGAGATCACGCTTCTCGTCGCCGGCCGCTGGACCGATTATCAGGTGTCGTTCAGTTGGATGACCGATATCGAGGCTTTGCACCTCGCCTGCGCTTTCGATCTCAAGGTGCCGGAGCGGCGGCGCGCGGAGGTGCAGCAACTGATCTCACTCATCAACGAGCAGCTATGGGTCGGCCACTTTGATCTATGGATACAGGACGGCATCGTTATGTACCGCCACGCCTTGGTGCTAACCGGCGGCATCGCCGCTTCGGGGCAGCAATGCGAGGCGCTGCTCGGCACCGCGCTGGACACCTGCGAGCGCTATTTCCCGGCCTATCAATTCGTGGTCTGGGCCGGCAAGCCCGCGCGCGAGGCGCTCGACGCCGCCATGTTCGAGACCTCGGGCGAGGCATAGGCCAGTCATTTCGTCATGGCCGGGCTCGTCCCGGCCATCCACGTCTTCATTTGGATAGATCGAAAGACGTGGATGCCCGGCACAAGGCCGGGCATGACGCCGAAATTGCCGCTATCATCAACGTATGAAACAGCCCTCGCTAAGCCAAAGAACGTTCAAGTTTTCTGGCCAGATACTCCTGGTCGGCGCCGGCAAGATGGGTGGCGCCCTGCTGGAAAGCTGGCTCGGGCTTGGCCTCGATCCGAAAAACGTCGCGGTGATCGAGCCGCATCCATCCAATGACATCAAAGCAATGGCTGCGCGCGGGCTTCGCCTCAATCCATCCAGAAATGAAATAGGCACTGCCGGCGCGATGGTTATCGCGCTGAAGCCGCAGGTCGCCGCCGAAGCGGCGCCGAAGCTCACCGCGATGCTTGGACCTTCGACCCTCGTCGTCTCGATCATGGCCGGCAAGACGCTCGGCTTCCTGGAGCGCGCGCTGCCCAACGCCGCGATCGTGCGCGCCATGCCGAACACGCCGGCAGCGATTGGGCGTGGCATTACCGTGGCTGTCCCCAACGGACGCGTGACGCCCACGCAGCGGGATCTGGCGCATCAGCTCTTGGCCGCTACCGGAGCCGTCGAGTGGGTGGCTGATGAATCGCTGATGGACGCGGTGACGGCTGTGTCCGGTTCGGGACCAGCTTATGTGTTTCTGCTGGTGGAGAGCCTGACGCGGGCAGCGATAGCCGCGGGGCTGCCGCCAGAGCTCGCCGCAAAGCTGGCGCGGGAGACAGTGACAGGTTCGGGCGAGTTGCTGCATCGCTCCTCTGCCGATGCCGCAACTTTGCGGCAGAATGTCACCTCGCCCGGCGGCACTACTGCCGCCGCTCTCGAAATCTTGATGGCCGCGGACGGCCTTGATCCCCTGCTCAAAAAGGCAATCGCCGCGGCGGCAAAGCGCTCACGTGAATTAGCGGGCTAGCGCCGCTTCCCCACTTGGAACATCAGTGCGGCGAGCCTAGATTCCGGTTACACCGGCGATCAGGAGTACCCGTCATGGCTCGCAAGCCGCCTTCCAAGCCTGCAAAACCGTCCGGCAATCGCACAGCGCCAAAACCCGGCACGGATCGCGAGCGCATCATTCGTGCTTTCATGAATTTGCTGGCTGAGAAGTCTATCGAGAACATCGGCCTAGCCGAGATCGCCCGGAGCGCGGGGGTATCACTGTCGCAATTGCGCGGCGAGTTCGACTCGCCACTTGCTATCTTCGCCGCCCAGGTGAAAGAGATCGACCGTCAGGTGCTCGATGGCGGCACCGCCGATATGGCCGAGGAGCCACCGCGCGACCGGCTATTCGATATCTTGATGCGCCGGCTGGAAGCACTGGCGCCGTACAAACCGGCGGTACGCTCGCTGATGCGCTCGGCGACATGCAATCCGGGGCTAGCTCTGGCGCTCAACCGGCTCACGGTGATTTCGCTGCAATGGATGCTGACCGCCGCCGACATCGGCGCATCCGGTCCTAAGGGCGTGGTGCGGGCGCAAGGTTTGGCGCTGCTGTTCATGCAGGTGCTGCGGGTGTGGATCGATGATGACGATCCCGGCCTTGCCAAAACCATGTCCACGCTCGACCGCGCACTCACACGGGGGCAAAGCTGGTCGCGACTATTCGACGATTTGTGTGCGCTGGTTCCTGCGCGCTGTCCGCCGCGCCGGCGGCGCGGTCGCCGGAACGAGGCTCGCGATGAGCCCGCGGCGGCTTAAGCGCTAGTGTCCGCAGAATTCATTTACACTGCTTGCGGGCAATCACCCACAGGAACTCCACGTCTTCTTCTCCTTCTTCGTCCTGCGGAAGAATTGCGTGCTCGACCACTTCCAATCCAGCCTGCCCGAGTAGGCGGAGATTGGTGGCAGCATCGAAGTGGCTAAAGAAATTCGGTGCGCCCAACCAGTCGTCAACAACCACATCGATCACCTCTTGACTGCCAAGGCTCGCCACGAACCAGCCACTAGGCCGCAGCCAGCTTGCAATTCTGCTCAGAAGAACGAGATGCTCACTCCGCGGTAAGTGGGTGATGGAATAGAATGCAACAACAGCATCGAAGCTTTCCGGCGGATAGGTAATCGCCATCATATCCGCGCAGAGGAAGTTGCCATCCGGAACGGCACGCCGTGCTTTGCCGATCTGCTCAGCCGAAATATCTATACCCGTTACGTTGCAGCGCTCAGCCAACGCGCGGGTTACAGGCAAACCGGCACCACAGCCCAACTCCAGCACCTCGCCACCTTCGGCTGGCAATAAATCGACAAGTTTTCGAAGATAGACGAGACGCGGCTGCGACTTGATTGTCCATTTCAGATAGCGTTCGCCTACCCTGTCATAGCCGGCAGCAATCAATTTCTTCCAACTAGTGGTGGTAGCGGCTTTGTCCGGCATTACACCGGAATCCTGACGGTGGCCCGCAGCCCTCCCAGCGGGCTGTCACCAAGCGAAATGTCACCGCCATGGGAGCGGGCGATGTCGCGGGCAATGGCTAAGCCCAGCCCTGTGCCGCCTTCATCCTGGTTGCGCGCATCGTCGAGACGCATGAAAGGCTTGAACACCTCCTCGCGCAGATGCGCCGGAATGCCCGGGCCGTCGTCGTCAATCGTGACGTTGAGCCAGCGGTGATCGCGGTGGCCGGTGATCGAGATCGACTTGGCGTGACGCGCCGCGTTCAAACGTTGCCTCGCCAACCTAGTATCGAACGCGGCAGGACGCACCGTGACGATCGGAACGCCGTGGAAAACGACGCTTGCCTTGTGACCTTGGCGCTCGGCGTCGATCTTCAGTTCATGCAGGAATGCCGCCATGTCCGTGGGTGCTGACTGCTCGCCGGAATCGCCGCGCGCAAATGCGAGATAGGCTTCGAGCATCCGCGCCATCTCGTCGATATCCTTCTTCATCCCTTCGGTTTCCGGGCTAGCCCCGATCAGTTCCATCTCCAGCTTGAAACGGGTGAGGATGGTGCGCAGGTCGTGCGATACGCCGGCGAGCATCGTGGTGCGTTGTTCCATGGTGCGCTCGACGCGCTGCTTCATTTCCATAAAGGCATGAGCAGCGCGCCGGACCTCGCGCGCACCGCGGGGCCGAAAATTCGGCACATCACGTCCCTTACCGAAGGCTTCGGCGGCGTCAGCTAGTCTTAAGATCGGCCGGATCTGGTTGCGCAGAAACAAGATGGCGACACCGAGCAGCAAGGTGGAGGTCCCGACCATCCACAGCAGGAAGATTTCGGAATTCGAAGCATAGGCGGCGCTGCGCGGCGCGAATACACGCAGGACCGTGTTGTCGAGCTGAATGCGAATTTCCACCAATGCCGAACGTCCGACGGTATCGATCCAGAATGGCCGGGCGATCTGCTTGCGCAGTTCCTCGGAAAGTGTCTGATCAAGCAGTGAGAAGAAAGGCTTGGGACCGGGTGGCGGCATTTCGCTGACCGGAAGGAAGTCGACCGACAATCCGAGTCGATCCTGCGCGATCTTGCGGATCAGCGTATGGTCCGGATCCTGCGGATAATTCTT
Organism: Alphaproteobacteria bacterium; assembly: GCA_034668825.1. Taxonomy (GTDB): domain Bacteria; phylum Pseudomonadota; class Alphaproteobacteria; order Rhizobiales; family Xanthobacteraceae; genus CANKHA01. The sequence goes on from JAXDOR010000037.1 coordinate 6,164, forward strand.
GTCGACATCGATCAGCGCCGCGATGTCCTGGACCACGCCGGCGGAAAGCCTTTGCGTCACCAGGTTCCAATGCCGCTCCATAAACACAAAGGCGACGACGGATTGCAGGATGACCATCGGCGCGATGATGATGAGCAAGGAGCGGGCATAAAGCCCTTTCGGCATGAAGCTGTTGACCCAGCGCCCAAACCGGTCCCAAGCGCCGGTCACGCGGCCGGCCGCCGAACGCAGGGTGGCGATGCCGGTATCGAGGCTGGTCATGCGGTTATTACCAGACGATAGCCGATCCCGCGCACGGTCTGCACGATCAACGGATTGGTAGGATCGCGCTCGATCTTGCGTCGCAGCCGATTAACCTGAACGTCAACGGCCCGCTCGTTCAGCGAACTCCCGTTTCCGGCCAAGGCAAGGCGCGGCACGGTCTCGCCCGGACAGGCCGACAGCACCCGCAGCATCTCGCGCTCACGATCGGTCAGCCGGATGATCTCGTCGCCGCGCCGCAATTCTCCGCGCGCGATATGAAAAACGAACGGGCCGAACCGCAGGGATTCCATCGGCGTCAGCGTGATCGGCGTCGCGCGTTTGAGGATATTGGCGATACGCAGCGATAGCTCGCGCGGCTCGAAGGGTTTGGAGACGTAGTCATCGGCGCCGAGTTCCAAGCCTTCGATCCGGCTTTCCTTCTCATCCCGCGCCGTGAGCATCAGGATCGGCACCGCCGAACTTTGGCGGATGGCGCGCGCCAGTTCGAAGCCGGTTTCGCCGGGCATCATCACATCCAGGATCAATAAATCGAACCGCAGGCCATCAAGCTTGGCGCGCGCGTCCGCCGCCGTCTCGGCGGTGGTGACGCGGTAGCCTTCCGTTGCCAAAAAACGTGACAGCAGGTCGCGGATACGGCGGTCGTCGTCGACGACAAGAAGATGCGGCGCGTCGTCGGCGGGCGTGGCGGGAGCAGGATTCATCGTCGTATCCGCTCTTAGGTGGACGCGTTGCCGGCGCGCGTGATGAGACGCAACACGTCATCGCGTCCCTCTGAATCGAGCATTGCAATCAGAAAACGACGCGCCGCTTCGTGCGCGCCGGGACCGAGCGCACCCAACGCGCGGGCGACGCGCCGTGTCTGTAAGTCGGCGAGTTTCAGGGCGAGCGCCTCACCCTTTGGGCTGACATAGAGCAGGCGCTGGCGGCGGTCCTCGGCGCCCTCTTTCTGCAGGACATATCCCTCGTCAATGAGCTGCTTCAGCACCCGACCGAGCGATTGTTTGGTGATCTTCAGGATGCTGAGGAGGTCTGCAACCTTGATGCCGGGATTGCGGTTGACGAAGTGCAAGACGCGATGATGCGCCCGGCCGAAGCCCAATTTGCCCAGTACACTGTCTGGCTCGGTGACGAAGTCGCGGTAGGCGAAGAACAAAAGCTCGATAATGTCCCATGTCGGCTCGACAGCCATATCGGTGCTGCCGGCACCCTCCAATTGGGAACGAGGGAAATTTATGTCAGCCATGTTGACATATCTCGGATTATTTGTTACCTAAAGATGCGCCAGCACGAAAGGATCGTGCCCAACGGCCTAGTCGGCGATCTGTGGCGGCTCGTGCGGAGCGTGCTCGCATGCGCCACGGAAACATACTGGGTGTTCGCCCGTGACGCAAAACCGATAGACGCTTGGACCTGAAGGCGCCCGGTTTGTTAAAGTAAGTCCCAAGGAGACAATGCCATGGCTAAACCCTTTGACCAGCGCGACGGTGTCATTTGGTATGATGGCAAGCTTGTGCCCTGGGCGGACGCCAAGCTGCACGTGCTCTCCCATGGTCTACATTACGCCAGTTCCGTGTTCGAGGGCGAACGCGCCTATGGCGGCGAGATATTCAAGATCACCGAACATTCGGAACGCCTGAAGCGATCGGCGCAGTCGCTCGATTTCGAAATTCCCTATTCCGTCGCGGAGATCGATGCCGCCAAGCGCCTCGTCCTGGAGAAGAACGGACAGAAGGATGCTTACCTGCGCCCGGTCGCCTGGCGCGGCTCCGAGATGATGGGCGTCGCCGCCCAGGAAAACAAAATCCATCTCGCCATCGCCACCTGGGAATGGCCGAGCTACTTCGATCCGGCGGAACGCCTGAAGGGCATCCGGCTCGATCTTGCGGAGTATCGGCGTCCGGACCCCAAGACCGCGCCCGCGGGCTCAAAGGCCGCGGGTCTCTACATGATCTGCACCATCTCCAAGCATAAGGCTGAGCGCAAAGGCTATGCCGATGCGCTGATGCTGGACTGGCAGGGCCGCGTCGCCGAATGCACGGGCGCCAACGTCTTCTTCATCGAGAATGGCAAGATCCACACACCTATTGCCGACTGTTTCCTCGATGGCATCACCCGGCGCACTGTCATCGCGCTGGCGAAAAAGCGCGGCGTCCAAGTCGCCGAACGGCGGATCATGCCGGACGAGATGACGGGATTCTCCGAGTGCTTCATCACCGGCAGCGCGGCGGAAGTGACGCCGGTGTCGGAGATCGCGCAGTGGAAGTTCACGCCGGGCGCCATCACTAAGCAGTTGATGGAGGACTATACGGCTGAGGTGCAGCCAAAGGGAAAAGCCGCGGCGGCATAATTATTCCGCCGTATCTTTCCTGCGCTAAGACGTAGTCCAACGCTTTGCCGCAGCGTCGTCCTCCTGCGTCGCTTCCACCCAGTTTTTACCGTCGGCGCGCTCCACCTGTTTCCAGAATGGCGCGCGGGTCTTCAAATAATCCATCAGGAATTCCGCAGCCGCAAAGGCGTCCGGGCGGTGCGACGACGCGGTGACGACGAGGACGATGTTATCGCCCGGCATCATGCGTCCGAAGCGATGGATAACCGTGACACCGAGCAGTTTCCAGCGGCCTTGCGCCTCTTCGACGTGCCGCGCGATTTCCGCCTCAGCCATATCGGGATAATGCTCAAGCGTGAGCGCCGCGATCGGATCCCCAGCCTCGTCGCCGCGGCAGATGCCAGTGAAGGTGACGATGGCGCCGATATCGGTGCGGCCGCCTGTCAGCGCCGCCACCTCGGTGACGGCGTCAAAATCCTCGCTCTGTAAGCGGATGGCCATTGGAACAGTCAGCCGCCGGTCATCGGCGGGAAGAAGGCGATTTCCTTGGCGCCGGCAATCGCCGTGTCCGGTCTGACATGGTTGCGGTCGATAGCGGCGCGGATCACTTTCGGGTTATCGAAAGCATGAGCGTATTCGTCGCCCCGTTTCGCCAGCCAAGTCATCAAATCTCCGACAGTGGCAATTCCAACCGGCGGGTCGATCTCCTCGTCCGCTTTGCCGAGACGCTCGCGCACCCAAGCAAAATACAAAATCTTCACGGTCATTTCAGATGCTGAACTCCGGCGCGGAAATAATCCCAGCCAGTGTACAATGTCAGCAAGGCCGACAGCCAGAGCAAGGTAAGTCCCGTCAGCGACACGATTGGAATGATTTCGTCGCCGGCGTCGCCGGCTAGTAGGAAACCGATAGCGACGAGTTGCAGCGTTGTCTTCCACTTGGCGAGTTGAGTCACCGGAACGCTGACGCGCAGTTCCGCTAAATATTCGCGCAGACCGGAGACTAGGATTTCGCGGCAGAGGATGACGATGGCTGCCCATAGCGACCAGCCGCGGATAGTTCCGTCCGCCGCGAGCATCAGCAGACAGGAGGATACCAAAAGCTTGTCGGCGATGGGGTCAAGCATTCGCCCGAAACTGGACTGCTGCCCGAGGCTGCGGGCGAAGTAGCCATCCAGGATGTCAGTCACGCCCGCTACGATGAAAATCGCCAGCCCAACCCAGCGCAGCCACAATCCGCCTTGCAGGATGTCCTGCCAATACATGCAAGCAACGACCAGCGGAACCGCGACGATGCGGCCATAGGTCAGGAGATTCGGCAGCGCAAATGGGCGCGTCGGCATTGTGGTGGAAACGGGTTTCATGCTTCGACAAAATACCTGCCCGGCGCGGGCGTCAACAGGCGGCGCATCAGACATTCTGTTTAGCCAATTTTTCGCAAAAAATGGAACCGCGCTAGGCAGGCGTGCCGTGGAAGAAATCATGTATCTTGCGCGCTGTCTCGGCGTTGATGCCTGGCGCCCGCGCGAGATCGGCGACGGTGGCGCGCTCGATCGCCTTCAAGGTGCCGAAATGCCGCAGCAAGGCTCGCTTACGAGTCGGGCCTATGCCTGCGATTTCCTGCAGGCCGGCTTCGCGGATGTCACGCTTGCGCCGCTGCCGGTGCGATCCGATGGCGAAACGATGTGCCTCGTCGCGTAGCCGCTGGACAAAATAGAGCAACGGGTCGCGCGGCCGCAGCTTCAGCGGTGGCCGTCCGAGAAGGAAAAAAGTTTCCTGACCGGCATCCCGATCTACTCCCTTGGCAATGGCCGCAAGCGGTAGATCGACGATGCCGAGTTCCGCCAATGTCTCGCGTGCGGCATTGAGCTGCCCTTGGCCGCCATCGATCAATACCAGATCGGGCCACGGAGAGGCATTGCCGTCCGATAGCATCATCGTCATTTCGCCAAGCGTGAGCGATGGAGGCACGTCGAGTGAAGGCAATATTTCATGCGCCAACGCGTTTTTCTCGATTTCGCTGTCGATGTCGGGGGACGGCGGCACGGAAGCGGCGCGCGGCGCTTCCGTAAGCAACCGTTTGAACCGGCGCCGCAGCACCTCCCGCATCATGCCGTAGTCGTCACCAGGGCTGAGATCGGCCGAGCGAATGTTGAACTTGCGATATTGGCCTTTGACGAAACCTTCCGGTCCGGCAACGATCATCGCGCCGACCGCATTCGATCCCTGGATATGGCTGTTGTCATAGACCTCGATCCGTCTCGGTACCCTCGGCAGCGCAAAGGCCTCAGCAAGTGCCGCGAGCAGCTTGCCCTGCGCCTGGCTGTCGGCGAGCTGCCGGCTGAGCGCCTCGCGCGCATTGGTGAGCGCGTGCTCGACCAGTTCCTTCTTCTCGCCGCGCTGAGGCAGCGTCACCTCGACGTTGTGGCCGCTCTTGGCCGTGAGCGCTTCCGCCAGCAGCTCCCGATCCTCGATATCCTGGGAGATCAACACCAGCCGGGGGCACGGCTTGTCATCGTAGAATTGCGCGAGGAAGGCGCCGAGCACTTCGGAAGCCGAAAGCGAACGGTCCGCCTTCGGGAAATACGCGCGATTGCCCCAGTTCTGGCCGGTACGGAAAAAGAATACCTGAACGCAATTGAAGCCGCCGGCCTGATGCACGGCGAAGACGTCGGCCTCCTCGACCGTTCTCGGATTGATGCCTTGCTGCGATTGGATCGCCGACAGCGCCGCCAGACGATCGCGGTATCGACCCGCTCGTTCGAACTCGAGCGCAGCCGAGGCTTGCTCCATCTCGGCCGCAAGTTCCTCTTTCACAGCGCGGCTTTTGCCGGAGAGAAACGCGTTCGCCTCACGCACCAACTCTGCATAATCGGGAAAGGCGATCTCGCCAGTACAAGGGCCGGAACATCGCTTGATCTGGTGCAGCAAACAGGGCCGGGTGCGGCTCTCGAAAAAACCATCGGAACAGGAGCGCAGCAGAAAGGCACGCTGCAGGGCCGTGATGGTGCGGTTGACGGCCCAAACCGAAGCAAAGGGCCCATAATATTTTCCCGGGCGGCTGCGCGCACCGCGATGCTTCAGAATCTGCGGCGCCCAATGATCCGACGTGATGAGAATATAGGGAAACGACTTGTCGTCACGCAGCAGCACGTTGAACCGCGGCCGCAGCCGCTTGATCAGGTTGGCTTCCAGCAGCAGTGCTTCGGTCTCGCTGCGCGTGGTGACGAATTCGAGCGAGCTGGTCGCCGCGATCATCCGCTCGATCCGGCTGTCGTGGCCCGCTGGACGCGCATAGGCGAGAACGCGCTTCTTGATGTTCTTCGCCTTGCCGACATAGAGCACCTCGCCGGCGGCATCGATCATGCGATAGACGCCCGGTGCCGAAGGCGCGGTCTTGGCGTAGTGAAGGATCGCCGCGCGCGCCGCCGCTAACGTTCCCGACCCGATGTCGCCGAGGTCGAGCGTTGTGCCCTGCTCCGCTTCGGGCAAGCTTGCCTCCTCGTCCTCCTCGATGAGCACGCTTGCCGGATCGATGTCTTTCTTGGAGCCGTTCATGCGCTAAAGGTAAGGTTTCGGCGGCGCAGACGCGAGGGAGCAGTGCGAGCTATTCGCCAATTCCAGAGACATCGGGCGTTTGCCAAGCCAAATGCTGACCGCCGTCGACCATGATCGTCTGGCCGGTGACGGAAACCGCACCCGCAAGGAACACGACCGCCTCCGCGATCTGTTCCGGCTTCGACCCGTGACCGAGCGGAAGCGTCGCCGTTTGGCGGGCGAAATCCTCCGGTGACTGACGCGGACTGGGTAAGGTCGGCCCGGGTCCTACGGCGTTGACGCGCACTTTCGGCGCCAAAGCCTGCGCCAGCATCGTCGTCGCGGCGTAAAGCCCATTCTTGCTGAGCGCGTAAGAGAAGAACAGAGGCGTCGGCTTCAGCACGCGCTGATCTACGATATTGACAATGCAGGCATCGGCATCCTTGGGCACCTGGGCGGCAAAAGCTTCGGCAAGAAACAGGGGTGCGCGAAGGTTGATCGCCATATGCCGGTCGAAGCCCGCGCGGTCGAGCTTTCCCACTTCGTCAGCTCCGAACACGCTGGCATTGTTGACGAGCAACGTGAGCGGGCCGAGAGCCGCCGCTGCTTCAGGCACAAGACGCAGAACCCGATCGTGATCCGCAAGGTCGCCGGTGACAGTCACGGCGCGTCCGCCATTGGCTGCGATTTCCGCGCAGAGAGCTTCCGCCTCCGGCGTCGACGACTTCATGTGCACCGCCACCGCATAACCGGCCTTCACCAGCGCGAGCGTGATGGCACGGCCGATGCGCTTGGCTCCGCCGGTGACCAGCGCCACCCGCTGGAAATTCTTTGTGTTGTTCCCGTTCATTCGCTTTCGCTACGCAATGTTTTCCGCTCGCCAAGATTTACGGCCGCGCTCGATCCTACTGTTTTCATAACCAGCCGGCCGCGGGCTGCGCTGAGGCTTATAGTAAATATAGTCTCTACCGAAAGCCTCAGCTTATACGCTTCCTTAGGCATGTCCTCCGATGAGTATTTCAAGGTGAGAAACGCTTAACCTAAACACCGCGATAAACCATTCAATCAATCTGTTGTCGTTCGCCAATCGGCAAACTTCGCGCTGGAATTGGAAATGACAGTTCGCCGGCCGGCGCGCTGGAGGTCACCATGAAGAACAGAACCATTCTCGTCCTGGCAGCGGTTACATTGTCCGCAACGAGTACAGCCAAAGCAGCCGACATTTCCCGGAGCCTAGGTTCCTACTCTCCAGCCTACGCGGCTTATAGCTGGATGGGCCCATATGTCGGCGCCGATATCGGTTACGAGTGGGGCTCGCTCAGCAACAATCCGACGAAACCTTCCGGTCTGATGGGCGGTCTGCAGGCGGGTTATAATTGGCAGAGCGGACAACTCGTAGTCGGTGCCGAAACCGACTTACAGATTTCGGGCGCCGACGATGTGCTAGCGCCGTGGAAATTTGCAAATCCTTGGTTCGGAACCCTGCGCGCCCGCGCCGGCTTGGCGGCGAACAACATCCTTTTCTATGGAACCGGCGGTTTGGCCTACGGCGGTCTTCGGGCGGAAATGGCGGGATTGTCGGAGTCGAAAACCAGCACCGGGTGGACGTTTGGCGGCGGCATGGAAGTTGGCTTCACCCCCAATTGGTCGGCGAAAGTTGAATATCTCTATCTCAATCTCGCCGCGCGGGCCTATGCCGTCACTGGAACTACTCATGGCCTAAGCGCAAATATCCTCCGTTTTGGGGTAAACTATCATTTTTAAGCGCCGCTTAAAGTGCCTAACCTCATGCCGGCGCTGTAGACGCCAAATAACTGAAAGCATATCTCAAGGGTATTAAAGCGCCAGTTACTAGAAATGACTTTGAGTAATCTTGAATAAGGCATCTTTTCGTCAAAACTACGCCGGTAATGAGATGATAAATTAGATAAACACTGTGCCTTTTGTGCACTAGACACGATGGAATAGGCGAATACTATCCGCGCAGCTTCACAGGAGGGTACTTATGAAACGCGTGTTACTTGCAAGTGCTGGTGTTCTGGCGATCGCCTGGGCGACGACGGCTGGCGCCGCCGATCTTCCGCGGCGGACCGAAATTCCGACCAAGGCGCCGGCTTATTTGGCTACCGTCTATAATTGGACGGGTCTTTACCTCGGTATCAACGGCGGCGGAGCTTGGGGCCGGTCCGGCTTCGAGAGCGTCGCGGCGCCGACCGGCAGCTTCAACGTGTCCGGTGGTCTTGTCGGTGGCACCCTCGGTTATAACTGGCAGGTTAATCAGGCCGTCTTCGGTCTCGAAACCGATCTCGACTGGACCAATATCAAGGGCAGTTCCACCGTTAACTGCCCGACCGGCTGCCAAACCAAAAATACCTGGCTCGGCACCACCCGCGCCCGGCTTGGTTTCGCTGCCGGTAACGGGTTCTTGCCCTACCTGACGGGCGGCGTGGCCTACGGTGATATCAAAGCCAGCGTCCCGGGATTTGCCGGCGCCAGCAGCACCAAGGCTGGCTGGACGGTAGGTGCCGGCCTGGAATTCGCACTTGCCAGCAATTGGACGGCAAAGGCTGAATACCTCTATGTCGATCTCGGCAAGATGGATTGTGGCGCGTTGTGCGGCACCGCCGCTCCGGACCCGGTCAAGTTCAATGCCAACATCCTGCGCGCAGGCTTGAACTACCGGTTCTAATTGCCCTGCTTACGATGGAATGCGATCGAAGCCCCGGACCCTGGTCCGGGGCTTCGCCTTTTTGAACCTTGCTGGGTGTTGCGGGGAAGACACGCACATCCAGGATCGTATCCTACCTTCCGAGGAACCAGGAACTTCCCCCCCACGGTCACGTTGAGCCCCCGTGTCATCGGCGCAGCCCGGGGCACTTACAACAGGGGAGATTTTGCCATGAAACGTGTTCTTCTCTCCAGCGTAGCGGCGGCTGCGCTGATGGGTTCTCTTATCGGCTCTGCGGCTGCGGCCGACCTGCCACGGCGGGCCGAGCAGATCACCAAAGCTCCGGCTGCGGTGGCGTTCTACAACTGGACCGGCCCTTATATCGGCCTTAACGGCGGTGGCGGCTGGGGCCGTGCAAGCGTCGCGCCGCCATTCGCATCAGGCTCGTTCAACGTGTCGGGTGGACTGATCGGCGGTACGCTCGGCTATAACTGGCAGGTCAATCAGGTGGTCTTCGGCCTCGAAGGCGATCTCGATTGGAGCAACATACGCGGCAGTGCATTTTGCTCAGTCACCGCTTGCGACGTGCGCAACTCCTGGCTCGGCACCGTACGGGGCCGCCTCGGTCTCGCCTGGGATCGCGTGATGCCCTACGTCACCGGCGGCGTCGCCTTCGGCGACATCCGGACAAACCTTACCGGTGTCGGCGGCGGCACGTCGACGAAATCCGGTTGGACGCTGGGCGGCGGCGTGGAGTTCGCCTTGGCGGGTCCCTGGACCGCGAAGCTCGAATATCTGTACGTCGATCTTGGCCGCGGTGGCGGCATTGCCGGAACCGATGCGAGCTTCAAGACAAACATAGTGCGCGCAGGCTTGAACTATCGCTTCTAAACTCTGTTCTAGTCGCGCTTGCGATTGTTGAAGGCCCCGGAGCTTGCTCCGGGGCCTTTGTTTTGATCAGGCAATCACCTGATCAGCCGGTGACCACCAGATTGACCGCCTTCGGCCCTTTGCCTTTTTTGTCGGGCTCCACATCAAAGCTAATGCGCTGCCCCTCGTTCAGAGACTTCAGTCCGGCACTCTCCAGGGCAGTGATGTGCACGAACACATCGCGCCCCCCGTCGTCCGGTTTGACGAAGCCGTAGCCACGCTCACTATTGAAAAATTTGATTGTACCCGTTTGCGCCATTGGGACGCTCCCCCCCGCGGTTCCTCGCCGCGCCGGCCCCCCGGCAGGCGGCTTGACCAGATTCAACATCGGAGAAGCGTCAGCCCGCAGGCCTTCGTTTCCGCCGGCCCCCCTCAGGAGGCGGAACGTCAAAGCCAGTCTGATAGCAACTAAACCAATGCAGCCTTGCTGGAAAGAGCCACCCGCCGCTGCGGCTAACTTTCGCGCGCGAGCCACTCGAGACGAAAGCTTCCACTGCCCTGCTGTAGGCAAGCAACGAGCGCAGGAAGCAGCACCGCCAGCTCGGCCTCAAGCTTCCAGGGAGGATTGACGATGATCAGGCCGCAGCCATTCAACCGGCTGGGATCGGTTGGTCGCGTGACCAAGACTTCGGCGCGTAAAATTTTGCCAATCCGCAGCTTTGCCAGTCGCTTGGCCAGGGCATCGGGACCGAGGCGATCCTTGATCGGATACCAAAGCAGGTAAATGCCGGTAGCCCATTTGCGCCAAGCTTCATTTAAAGCGGCGGCAAGCTGGGTGAAATCGTCCGCGGCTTCGAACGGCGGATCGATGAGTACCAACCCGCGGCGCTCCTTCGGTGGCACGTAGGCCGACGCTGCTGTCCACCCGTCGATAGTCAGCGCCTTGGCGCGCCGGCCGGTCAAATTCGCGGCGAGCGCCGCGGCGGCGGCCGGTTCAAGCTCGCAAGCGATGAGACGGTCGGCAGGCCGCAGCCATGCTCGCACCAGCATCGGCGAGCCGGGATAGCGCGTCAGAGTGAGAGTGCCTGCAGGATTGTACGCGGCAACGGCATCGAGATAGGGCGAGAGCAGCTCCCTTACCTCCGTTGTGAGGTCGGCACCGAGCAAACGCGCGATGCCGTCGCGCCACTCGTTGGTCCGGCTTGCCTGCGGTCCGGCAAGATCGTAGAGGCCGGCGCCGGCGTGCGTATCGATGACACGAAATGCGCCTGGCTTGGCGCGAAGATGAGCGATGATGCGCGATAACGTCACGTGCTTGACGACATCGGCAAAATTACCCGCATGGAATTCGTGCCGGTAGTTCATCGCCTGCTTTTAGCACAAGCAGGATTCGTCGACCGCCTGTCGCCAAGACGGCACCGCTAGTAAGCGCGTTCGCTTGCTGGATCAGCGCGCCGTCAACGCCGCTCCGCCACGCACCGCCGGCATTACTAGGTGTGGGCGCTGGCAGGCGCGGCGTTTAAGCTCGGAGCATTCACGAAAGTGAAAGTCCTTGCTCAAGCAGATCCTGACCTCGCTCATGCGTTTGCTGTCGCAGGCGATCGAGATCGCACCACGCGGAAGACCAGGATTGGCTTTGATGAAAGCCTGCTCCACTTCCTCGGCATTCACCTCGCGGGCCGAGGCCGGCTCCAGATACTCGGGTGGAATCTTCACCACCGCGCGCGCCTTGCGCACATTGTCGAAATAGGCCCGCGCGGCGAGGCCGGCGCACGTGCCGTGGCGATCCCATTCCTGGAAAATCAGTCGCGGGCTCGGCATCAGGTCGAGCATGGAGGAGACAATTCCGCGGTCGAGCCGCGGCGCCGGTACCTGGCAGAATTCCGGGAAGCCTTTCTCGTATTGCGGCCACAACCCGTGGACAACGAAGGAAAAAGGCCGGTCGCCGCACTGTTGGTCCGGCTGGCGAGTGGGCGAACGCTCCTGCGCCGCGTCGCAGAAGGACGGCGACCATGACAAAGCAAGGACGTAAAAGTCGAATTCGCCGGCTTGATTCTGCCGCCGATCCTGTGCCGGCGCCGCGCCGGTCGAAAGCAGAATAGAAAAGACAAAAGCGGCAAAAGCCGCCGCGCGAATGATTATCCGATGCATGACACGCCCCAACCATACGTTGCAGATGGCGGAACTTATCTCAGGCGTTAGAACACATCAGAACAAAAAGGGAGTAAAACGAGCTTAAGGGCGTGCCATTTTACAGGCTGGGTTGTAGGCCCAATTCCGGTCGAATCCGACGACGCACCATTGCACCCCCCAGGTGGCGCCAATCTCGCCGGTGTCTTCGCCAATAAAGTAATGGACCTGATGCCACCGGCCATCGGAGACCTGCGCCCGCGCGCTACAGAAACGCCGGGGGATGGATTGCTCGGCCCATGGCCGGAAGGCGGTTTCGCGGATGTCTGCGAAACCGAGAATTTCCAGGTTGGAATTCCAGAACCGGCTTTCCTTTTGCGCGAAGGCCGAGGCGATCGTATCCAGCCCGGCTTCGCACGGCGGCAGCACTCCCTCGTAACGGGGGCCGGAGAGTCCAAAATTCATTTCCAGCCAGTTCGCGGCAGCGGCCGGCTTCGACCACGTCAATGCCACCACCACTGCCGCCAGGGCGAGCCCCGCTCTGCGAATGCCACCTGACATTACTACCTCCCGATTTCCTTGACGGTGCCGCGCCTCTGAGCGGCGGTCAAGAGCATAGCGGCGAGCAGGCGAATCATGCGAATGCTCTGCGGTCATCGTCGCGTTCGCGTGCCGGCTAATGCCGCGCCCAGTGGCTACAGTTTGTAGCGGAACGTGAGTTGATCACACTCTCCTCAGCCGGATTCGTTGCGTGTACCGCCCATCGTTGGGCTTCTTAAGATTCATCGAGACTCGTGAACTCGCCGGAGAAAGCGGCACGAGGAAAGAGGGGGAAAATGGCACAGATAGCTCGGCTCAAATCAGCGGAATCTTTTTTTGGAGTGGAGGCCGCGGGGCGGCTCATGACCGAAATTATCGCATCCTGGGTCCAGGATCTCGGCCTGCTGATCGAAAGCGTGGAAGCGGCTCGGCCGCCCGGCGCGCCGAGTGACTGGCAACCCGGCGCCACGGTGCGCCTGCCGTTTTCCGACAAGATTTGCCGCGACGGCGGTGTGGTCTGCGGGCAGGCGTTGATGGCCCTGGCCGAAACCGCGATGGTATTCGCCTGTTCCGCAGCCTGGAACAGCTATCGGCCGATGAGCACCATCGACCAGACCACGCATTTTCTACGGCCGGTCAATTTCGACGTGATCGCCGACGCGCGCGTGGTGCGCATCGGCCGCGACACGAGCTTCGGCCATGTATCGCTTTACGGCGCCTCCGATCACCGCGCGGTAGGAATGGTCTCGAGCGCCTACGCCATGCTGTAGCGACTCGCTCAGCTTCCAATTACCCGGAAGCGCGTTTAAGGTCGCGCCGTCCGTATGAGGCTCGCGCGATGAAGTCAAAGACGTTGGCGTTGATCGGCTTCCTGGCCGCCCTGTCCGCTGGATGTGCCGGACCGGGCCCCGGTTTGACGGGCAACGATGTCGGCGGGATCATTTCTTGGTCGCCGGACAATCAGCGAATAGCGCCAGATTGGGCCGAGCAGCATTGTGCCCGCTACGGGAAACATGCCCGCATCACCAGCGTCTATGCACAGCCGGGCAATTACATCGCCTTCGCCTGCGTCTTCGGCCGCGTTCCGATCCAGCGCGACAAGCAGATCATTTTACGCAGCCGCGGTTAGCGCCAGTCGCCGAGCACGGCCTGCACCAGCGCCAGGGCCGCCACCGCCGCGGTATCGCCGCGCAAAATTCGTGGGCCGAGCGCCAGGCGTACCACATGAGGCGCGTGCAATAATGCCGCGCGTTCGTCTTCGGCGAAGCCGCCTTCCGGTCCGATCAGCACAGCGAGCGGTGGGCGCACCGCGCCTTGCGCCGCGGCTTTAAGCGCCTCGATTGGATCCCTCACTTCCGCATCCTCGTCGCAGAACACCAGCAGCCGGGACGGCTCACGCTGCGCGAGCACCCGCTCCAAAGGCATCGGAGCCGCAATCTCCGGCAGCGTCAGAACGCCGCACTGCTCTGCGGCCTCGATCGTATTGGCCCGCATCCGTTCGAGATTGACGCGCGCGACTTGGGTGTGGCGTGTCAGTACCGGCTGCAGCCGCGAGACGCCCATCTCCACTGCTTTCTGCACCAGATAATCCAGTCGGGAATGCTTCAGCGGAGCAAACCAATAATGTAGGTCCGCCGGCCGGAGCTGGTCGCGTGTTCGCTCCTCGACGGCCAGCGAAACGCTTCGTTTGCTGACGTCGGCAAGGCTGGCACGCCATTCCCCCTCCCGCGTATTGAATATCAGGACCAGGTCGCCGGCCTTGAGTCGCAATACATGGACGAGATAATGCGCCTGCGGCGCTTCGAGCTTAACAGTCGCCCCCGCGACAAGCGGCGCGTCGACATAGAGCCGCGGCGTGCGAATATCGTAGCGGGTCATGGTTTCCCCGATTCGTGAGAAACTTGGCTTTAACTGCCGAAGCGGCAGTATTCCAGCAGCCCAGGTGCGGAATTGGACATTTTGCCGCCTTATCGCCGAATTCTAAGGGCTGTTGGGTATCGACAAATGTCGCTGCGGCACAGAACTTGGCCGCAGGCCCGAGAGGAAACCACCATGCCGCTTCGCCGCGCGCTTCCCTTTGCCCTGGCACTGCTCCTGGCAGGCGTTGCCGACGCCCAAGCGCAAACCGGGCCAGCCGCGGAGGCGTCCCCCTGCATTCAGAAATTCATACCGTTGCGACAAGATTACGATAAGCGACTCGCCACCACCCAGAATGCGATCAAACGCAAGGCCGAGTTTCCCGAGCTCTGCCGTCTGTTCACCGAAGTTGCCGCAGCTGAAACCAAGATGATCAAATATGTCGAGGAGCAAGGCATGTGGTGCGGCTTTCCGCCCGAAGCCTTGCCGAGTATGAAGGCGGGTCACGCCAAGTCGCTCGAATATCGCAAACAGACCTGCAGTGGGGCGGCGGCGGGCGGCGCGCCCCGGCAAGCGGCGCCGAGCCTTAGCGGCGCGCTGAGCCCCCCCATACCCGACGCGAATACGACAAAACCTGGACGCGGCACTTTCGACACGCTCACCGGCAGTCCGCTCGCCCGATGAGCGAGATGGCCGGCCGAGTTGCCGACGCGACCGGCAATTGGGTCGACCGCCTTGCTCCCGCATGGTCGCGCCCCTACCTGCGCCTTGCCCGCCTGGATCGGCCCATCGGCTCGTGGCTGCTGCTGCTGCCATGTTGGTGGTCGTTGGCGCTCGCCACTATCGCGGCAAAGAGTACGGGTTCATCTTCCACAACGATCTCGAGATTTTTCTTCAGCTTCGTTCTTCCCAATCCGATGTACCTGCTGCTGTTCTTCCTCGGCGCCTTCGCCATGCGCGGAGCCGGATGTACCTGGAACGACATTGTCGACCGCGACATTGATGCCCAAGTCGCGCGCACGCGCTCACGGCCGATTCCGTCAGGTCGGGTGAGCGTAACCGCTGCGGTAGTCTTTCTTCTGCTTCAGGCGGCCGTCGGACTCGTTGTGTTGCTGCAATTCAATACGTTCGCCATTGCTACTGGCGTCGCCTCGCTGGTTATTGTCGCGGTGTATCCCTTCATGAAGCGGATCACCTATTGGCCGCAGATCGTGCTTGGCCTCGCATTCTCCTGGGGTGCGCTGATGGGCTGGGCCGCGGCTTTCGGCCGGCTCGACCCGCCGGCAGTGCTGCTCTACGCCGGATCGATCGCCTGGGTGATCGGCTACGATACCATCTATGCCCATCAGGACCGCGAGGACGACGCGCTGGCCGGATTAAAATCGACGGCGCTGCTATTTGGCCCGCGCACCAAGCTTGCCCTTGCCCTCTTCTATTCCGCAGCGGTGGTGTTGATCGGGCTTGCTGGCTGGAGTGCCGGCGCCGGCTTTGTATTTGCTCTGGGGCTTTGCCTGTTCGCGGCGCATCTGGCGTGGCAGGTTTGGCGGCTCGACATCAACAACCCGGACCTTTGCCTCGGATTGTTTAGGTCAAACCGCGACGCCGGATTGATCTTGTTCGGCGGACTCCTGCTCGACGCCGCGCTTCGCCGTTTTATCTGAACGGTTTTAATTACGCGCGATGATTTCGCGTTCGCCCCGGTAACTGGCCGGAGTTGGCGTGAGCACGCCCGGCCGGCGCCGCGATAAAATCGAAGGCCGGCGGCCTTTCACCGCAGTGTGGCGCCGGCGCCGAATTGCGGGGGCGTTGATGCGAACCTGACCGAGATAGGAAAATGGCTGGCGGATGCTGCCATCGAGTTCCGCGATCAGCAGCGGCAGTTGCAGCACCTGAGCCCAGGACTGCCATTCCGCGACGATGTCCTCGCCGTCGGCCGCGACGAACAGCGGAATCGACAGCGCCGGGTCGGAATGTTCAAGCGCAATGCGAACGGCGCCGGCGCAATCCGTGTCCGGAGTCATCATGCCGACCGAGACGCCGAGAAACGCCGTGACCGGCAAATTGATCGCCGTCGGCATTCCATCCACATGCCGGCACAGCACCACACGTTCACGATGGAGTTCTACGAGCCGTACCCGCTCGTCGGCTCCGGCGTCGCCGGCTCCGAAACGAACAGGTAGGGCGAAGGGGTCGAGC
>JAXDOR010000038.1:0-13140 GCA_034668825.1 Alphaproteobacteria bacterium
CGGCGGCAACGAACTGATCCTGCTCGGCAAGCGCGAGGTGAACTCGCGCGGATATGTCTCGTCGTTCAATTTCAAGGGCGCCGATCAGCAGAAGAAGGTGGGCTCGCTGTCCGGCGGCGAGCGCAACCGCGTGCATCTGGCCAAGATGCTGAAGTCGGGCGCCAACGTGCTGCTGCTCGACGAGCCGACCAATGATCTCGACGTTGATACGTTGCGCGCTTTGGAAGAGGCGCTGGAAGATTTCGCCGGCTGCGCCGTGATCATCAGCCATGACCGCTGGTTCCTCGACCGCATCGCCACGCATATCCTCGCTTTCGAGGGCGACAGCCACGTCGAGTGGTTCGAAGGCAATTTCCAGGACTACGAGGAAGACAAGAAGCGCCGCCTTGGGCTTGATTCAATCATCCCGCACCGGATCAAGTACAAGAAGTTTTCTCGGTAGCTCGCGGTAACGCCTAGACATATAACGAGCGTCATGGCCGGGTTTGTCCTGCCATCCACGTCTTTACGCTGTGGATGATTCGAAGACGTGGATGTTCGGCACATGATGAGAACGCAGTGGATGCCAGTCGTTTTCGGAATTTTGATATTGGCGGTGCTTGGCGTGTCCGCACCGGCTGACGCCGCCGATCCGCCCTTTCAACAATGGCTGCAATCCCTCTGGCCCGAGGCGCAAAGCCTTGGCATCTCGCGCGCCACCTTCGACACGGCGGCGCGCGGGCTCGAGCCCGATCTCACACTGCCGGACCTGGTTCTGCCCGGCGGAGCAGGGAAGCCTCCTGGCCAGCCGGAATTCGTCCAGACCCCGAGTCAGTATCTCAAAGAGTCGACTTTCGACCGCCTCGCCGCTCAGGGCCGCAAGCTCGCCGCCGAGCATGGCGCGACGCTCAGACAGATCGAGCAGCGTTTCGGCGTACCGGGCAATATCGTGCTCGCGATCTGGGGCCGCGAGACTGCCTATGGCGGCTACAAGCTGCCGCATGACGCTATTCGCGTGCTGGCAACGCAGGCCTATGTCGGCCGGCGTAAGGATTTCTTTCGCCAGGAATTTTTGGCGGCATTGAAAATGCTGCAAGATGGCGTACCGCGCGCGCAGATGCGCAGCTCCTGGGGCGGCGCCATGGGCCTCACCCAGTTCCTGCCTACGGAATTCTACAAATACGGGAGTGATTTCGACGGTGACGGCCGCGCCGATATCTGGAATTCAGTGCCGGATGCGCTCGCCTCGGCCGCGGCGCAACTCGCGGGCAAAGGTTGGCAAGCCGGTCGGCGCTGGGCCTACGAAGTGAGCGTGCCGAAGGACGTCGACTGCACCCTGGGCGTTCCCGAACACACGCTGGCGATTGGAGAATGGCTCAAGCGGGGATTCGTGCCGGCTTATAGGCGCAAGCTCACTGCGGCGGAGCTGACGCAGGAAGCGTCGCTGCTGCAGCCGGAGGGAATTTACGGCCCGGCCTTCCTGACGCCGAAGAATTACTTCGTCCTCAAGGAGTATAATTTCTCGGATCTCTATGTTCTTTTCGTCGGACATTTGAGCGACCGCATCGCCGACGCGCGCCCGTTCGAGACCCCGTGGAGCAAAAGCGAGCAGTTGCGCACGGCGCAGGTCGAGCAGATGCAGCATATGCTGACCGCGCGCGGCCTTTATCAGGACAAGATCGATGGTAAGGCGGGGATGAAAACCCGCGCGGCGCTTGGCGCCTATCAAAAGGCCAATGGTCTGAAGGTCGACTGCTGGCCGACGCTGGACGTTCTCACTCACGCCGCGCGCCGGAAATAGCTAAGTCTCAACAATCGGCAATAAAAAAGAACGCCCCGGAGGGGGCGTTCTCTTAACTTACTTACGTTAGGTCGCGAGATCAGTCGCAGACCCTAACCCGCTGCCAACGCGGACCATAGTTTGTCCACACTCGCTGACGGGTAATATAGCAGCCGCCGCCATAGTATGGACCAGGCGCCGCATAGACCGGTCCCGGACCATAAGCATAGTAGCCGTTATTGGCAGCCGCCGATCCGATGATCGCACCCGCAGCCAATCCGCCGATGACACCAGCGGCAACCGCGCCGCCGCGTGCTTCGGCCGTCGTCGGGGCGGCGATAGCCGCAACTGCGATCGCGGCAGAAGCGGCAAGAGCGGTAAGAGTCTTCGTCATGATGTCCCCTTTCACTCAGTGTCTAGATACAGGACCTTTCACGTATTCAGGGTCCGTGCTGAAGGTTTAACGCTTCATTGTGGGAAAGGTTGCATCAAGAGTGGTGAACAATGGCTGAATGACGGCGCCAGAATCTCGCCATCTTTAATCTTGGCCCGCCGTCTAACTGCTATATAGCCACTCACCGAGTAATGAAGGTGCCTTCGCGGAGCTCGCTGACTGCCTGCTGCAATTCGGCCTGCGTGTTCATCACGATCGGCCCGTACCAGGCGACCGGCTCCTCGATCGGCTTGCCCGAGACCAGTAGGAAGCGGATACCTTGCTCGCCTGCTTGCACCGTTACCTCGTCGCCGGAATCGAACACGACCAGCGAGCGGTTGCCGGTGCGCTCGCGCAGCAGGATGTCCTGGCCGGCACCATTGTCTTTCTCCGTCAACACGCCGAACGGCTGCGATGCGCCGCCGAAGCCGCCGGAGCCGTCGAACACGTAAGCAAAAGCGTGGCGATAGGTTTCCACCGGCAGCGTCTTGCGCTTTCCGGGCGGAACGAAAATGTCGAGATAGCGCGGCTCCGCCGCGACGCCATCCACCGGACCTTTCTTGCCCCAGAAATCGCCGCAGATGATGCGCACGCGCGTACCGTCGTCGTCGACGACTTCCGGAATGGCGGCGGACGGAATGTCCTGATAGCGCGGCGCAGTCATCTTCAGCGATGACGGCAAATTGGCCCAAAGCTGGAATCCATGCATGCGCCCCTGCGCGTCGCCATGCGGCATTTCCTGATGCATGATGCCGCGGCCGGCCGTCATCCATTGCACGTCGCCCGCGCCCATCTTGCCTTTGTTGCCGAGGCTGTCGCCGTGCTCGACGCTGCCAGCGAGCACATAAGTAATTGTCTCGATGCCGCGATGCGGATGCCAGGGGAAGCCGGCGCGATAATCCTCGGGCCGCTCGTTGCGGAAGTCATCCAGCAACAGGAAGGGGTCGAACTCGCTGGTCTCGCCGAAGCCGAAGGCGCGGCGCAGCTTCACGCCTGCCCCTTCCATGGTCGGCGTTGATTGCACAATGCGTTTGACCGGGCGGATGGACATGGGGCAAATGACTCCCTGGAGCAAGCTCCCAACGTATATGGGGAGGCGGCACGGGACGGTGAGAGGGCACCTACGCATGCGGAGGTATCAGCCGTGATACTGATCGCCGTCAGAACGGCGACATTGCCGCATAATTCTCCAGCCGTGCCGAATACGTACTTGGCAAACTCATCGATGCGGGGATAAGCAGCCCGCACGCCGATCCCGGCTTTCGCTGCCCCGAATCCACGATATGTTTGCTGCCGTTGGTGTGGTCCAGTTCTCGACAGACGAACAAACTACTTCCTCGCGAATTGTTCCAAAAGGAGGTACCATTATGACTTGGTCTTACTACGTCGCCTACTTCTTTGCCGGGGCCTTTTTGGCCAACAGCATTCCGCATGTCGTGCAAGGCATCTGCGGCAACAAATTCCAAACCCCACTAGCTTCACCGCCGGCGGTTGGTGAGTCATCACCGGTCATCAACGTGTTGTGGGCTTTCTTTAACATCGCAGTGGGCGGTTGGCTTTTGCACTATTTCTGGCCGCCCGTGCTGCCGCCACCGCTAACCGGCTGCGTGGCGGGCTTTGCCGGAGCCTTGCTAACGGCATTATGGCTCGCCATGCATTTCTCCAGCGTACGCAAAGAGGCGCCGCATCCGTAATCCTTCGATTATGCTTGTCTAAGTTTTAACTTGTCCGCACATTGAGTGAAGATGGCCATCAAGACCCGCAGGCTTTTCTTCTCGTTCATCGCGGCTGTCGCTATTGGCAATGTGTCCGTGCCAGCCGACGCCGACGAGATTGCGCTTTCGCTCATTCACGAGCACGGACGCGTTGACGTTCCAGTGAACGCGATCCGCCGGATCGAGCCGCATGCTTCGACTCACGAGTCCAACCGCGAAACTCAGGAGCAGCGGGAATTCTCGCCTCCCAATGTCGAGGTTTGTTTTACCACGGCGATTCATCAGGAGATTTGCCGGCTGACGCGCAGATTTATCGAGGAAGAAGCAGTGGAAATTCGCGTGGGATGCAGGCTTGTCTCGAAACCTGTCGTACGCGAGCCGCTCTGCACGCAGCCGTGTTTCCAGATTTCCGTCAACAATCTGGAAGAGGCAAAAGACCTTGCGGAGACGCTCCGAGCCGGAACGGACGTGTGCACCACGCCAAGCTCCTGAGGACGCCTGTCCCGGAAGAGTCCACATCTGCTTTGATCTACAGTTGCGCGCTCAGATGCCGCGTTCTCGCTTCAAGCGGTCGATGTAGGCCGTGACGTCCGGCGGCAGGGATCTCAAGCCCTGCTGTCCGGCCAGCGACAGGATCGGCCGCAGCCGGGAATTTGCCAGGAACGGCGGCTGCCGGTCGGCGGGGATGATCCGGTCGAAAATGACGACCATCAGCACGGCCAAAAGACCGACGCGAACCGCGCCGAGGAGCGCCCCGCCAAAGCGATCCAAGATGCCGACTTCGGGTCCGACGAGATCGCCGACCGCCCGCCGGAACAACGCGCTGAATATTATGCCGGCGACAAACAAGATGCCGAACAACACCAGCCCATTCAGCGTAGGCGGCATCTTGAAGCGCTCGGCCAGAAGCAGGGAGACCGCCGGCGCCGTGCCCACCGCGATAGGCATCGCCGCCACATAGCCCAAGATCGTCGCCAGACTGCGCAGCAAGCCGGAATTAAAGCCCATTACAGCTGCGACCAGCAGGCAGATATAGACCGCGGCATCGAAGGGGTTCATCGGCGAGCCTCTGGCTGTAACCGGGCGGGTCGCTCTGTATAATACATGCGACTGTTCGCGAACCTATGCCGGAGTAATCAGGATGTGCCGCAATATCCGCACCTTGTTCAATTTCGAGCCGCCGGCGACCGAAGACGAAATCCGCGCTTCCGCCCTGCAGTTCGTGCGCAAGCTCTCCGGCTTCAACGCGCCGTCGCAGGCGAATGCGCCGGCTTTCGATAGCGCCGTGGAGGAGGTGTCCGGAGCAGCGCTGCGGCTGCTGCAGTCTTTGCACACGGCGGCGCCACCACGAGACCGGGAGGCCGAGGCGGAAAAGGCCCGCGCCCGTTCGCGCGAGCGGTTTGCCTGATCTTTCACTGATGGAAACGGCGGCGTAGCTCCCGGAGGCCTCGATGCGCGACAAGAAACTCGAAGTTCTGATCTCCCTGGCCGCGCTGTTCTTCGTCGCGCATACCATCAATCATGTCGCGCGTGACTTGCGCTGGCCGCTGACGCCGGAAGCGATCCCGTTTCTCGCCACCACTCTGGCGGTCCTCGCGATTGTCCTGGGCGCACTCGCGCTCTACCGGCGCGGCCGGCTTGGCGCCCGTTTCTGGACCATATTCGGCGCGCTCAGCGTCACGGTCGGCGGGCTCGGACACTTCAGTCCGTTCTCGGAACAGCCTCCGCAATATATCTTCCACGCCTATCAGTCCGCTGCAGCAGGAGGGCTCGCGGTAGCCGCGCTCTTCGGGTTGATGGCGACACTGATCGCCATCACCATTTGCGCAGGCATGCTGTGGGCGCGCGGGCAACGCGCGTGAGTGCGGCGCGGTAGCGACTATAATTGGAAGCCGGTCGCTTTCACGATAACCGACCATTTCTTCGTCTCCTCAGCGAGCAACGTTGCCAGCTCTTTCGGTGACAGCGCTTTCGGCTCGAAGCCGATTTTGGCAATATTCTCGCTGACTTCCGCCGACTTGAGGACTTCGCTTACTTCCGTGTTGAGCCTGTTGACGATCGCGGCGGGGAGATCGGCGCGGCCAAAAATGCCGTAGTAGGTGGTCGAGACCATGCTGGGATAGCCGCTTTCCGCCATAGTCGGGATGTCGGGCATTTCCGGGCTGCGCGCCGATCCGGTATAGGCGATCATCCGCACCTGCCCGGCGCGGTGCAGCGGCAGTAGCGTCGAGGCGTTGCCGATGTTCATGTGGATGCGCCCGGCGAGAAGGTCCGGGATGGCCTGAGCGCCGCCCTTGTAGGGCACGTTGGTGATGTCGATGCCGGCAGCCGACTTGAACATTTCGCCGACGAGCTGCGGCAGCGTTCCTTGTCCGAAGCCGAAGTTCATCTTGCCGGGATTGGCCTTGGCGTAGGCGACAAACTCTTGCACCGTTTTCGCCGGTACGTCGTTGGCGATCACGATCACATTCGAGCTTGCTCCTACCGTCGCGATCAGCACGGTATCCTTGAGTGCATCGTAGCCGGGCGCCGTGGTGACCGCGGGTGCGATCTGATGCGTGGGGCTGTTGGAGAACAGCAGCGTGTAGCCGTCCGGCTCCGCGGTCATCACCGCGTTGACGCCGATGGTGGTGCCGCCGCCCGGGCGGTTCTCCACAATGATCGGCTGACCGAGACGGGCCGACAGCGGCGGCGCCACCATGCGCGCGACCACGTCATTCGGCGACCCGGCCGTATAGGGCAGGATGAGCTTGATTGGCTTGCTGGGATAGGATTGTGCATCCGCGGAACCGGCGCCGCAGACTGCCAGACAGAAAGCCGCGGTTGCCGTCAGCAAAATGGGCGGACTCATCAATTCTTCCTTCTGCGCTACGCGCTATCCTCCACGTCCGTTTCCGGACGGTCGCGGCCGCTCGCGACTTCGGTATGCCACCGGCCGTTTTCGTCCTCGTATTCGATAACCTCGGTATGTCCGGGTTCGCGCTGCTCAGCGGCGGCTTCCCGCGCCGCCTCAAGCGCCGCGGCGTGGGTTGGAAAGGTCTCCGAATAAGCGCCTTTGACTGTGTAAGCCCAGCCGTCCTCATGGCGGACGACTTTGTAGGTAACATGCGTCATGGCTTCACCCGTGTTTGGCCCCCGGGCAGACCATGACGCCCCAAACGACAGGCGCGGTCAAGCACGGGATTTCCGTCAAGCTAGCCCTGCGCCATCACCAGATTGGCGTCACGCGCCAGCAGCCAGCGTCCGTTCCGCTGCTTGCGGAAAATCGTGAGCGTATAGCCCGCATGCTGCACCGGCGCGCCATCCGGCGGCGTCAGTGTCACCGTGATGTAATTGCGCAGGTAAGCCCAATCGCCGAGCACCTCGATCTCACGGATATCGCTCGTGCCTTCCATGCGCATCCCCTTCATGCCCTGCGACATGGCGGCGAAGGCTGCCTTCCCGAACGGTTCACGCCCTGGAACCATGAAGACCACGTCGTCGGTCATCAGGCTGAGTACGGTTTGCGTGTCGCCGGCCCGGCTCGCCGCCATCCAGGTGTCGACCAGATCGCGAATGGCGCGTTCGTCAGGGGACATGGTTGGTATCCTCGTTTCGGCGGGACCATACATGATGGGCTTTTTGCAGAGAAACCGGCAATCGCCGGGCGGTCGCAGGGAACGCAAAGCCCCGCGGCGAATTGTTGTTATGCAATTAACGCAATTCAAACCCAGGACATTACCATGCAGTCTTCATCGAGATTTCGTACCGCTTGCATCGCTTTGCTCGCCGTGGCGGGCGCCAGTCTTGCGTCCGCAGCTTCCGCCGACACTGGCACCATCCAGATTTCCGTGGTCAAGGGCGGCTGGTTCATCGGCGCGTCCGGCGGCAACGGCAAGCTGATCTTTCACGGACGGCAATACCCGCTGTCGATCGGCGGCCTGGACGCCGGCCTCGTATTCGGCGCGTCGCAGACCTCTCTTTCCGGGCGGGTGAGCAACATTCGTAGCCCGTCGGACGTCGCCGGCGTCTATGGAGCTGTCGGCGCCGGCGCTGCGATCGGCACAGGAGCGCGGGCGATTACGCTGCGCAACGAGAAGGGCGCGCTCTTGCAGTTGCAAGGCCGACAGACCGGATTGATGGTCAATGCCGATCTGAGCGGATTGGCAATCTCGCTGCAACGATAGGCGCACGCAAATCTTACAAGCCCGGATGCGCTTGGCGCGTCCGGGCTTTTTCTTTGCCCGCTGCGCGCATCCTCCGATTGGTTTTCAAACAGCCACTTTTCTCCTCAGGTGAGCAAGCCGGCGCAGCGCGCGCCGGGCTTGCCCGGTTCGCGCAAGGCACGCGCCATCCGCCCTGTTATTTGCGGCGCGGGCGCGCCGTCTCCCTTTTTCCTTTCCCTCGGACCAGGGGGCCGGGGGAGTCGACCCCCGGGAAATGCCCGAGGGAAGTGGAGCGCCGCGAGGCGCACCAACATATCCGCGCTTTTGAGGCGCGGCGTGCGTCTGGCGAGACGCACACGCCTTGCGGCGCTCCACACGCACACAAGCTTGCGCCTGCGTGCGCTATTTGCGGCGACTTTGCACCCCGGGGCCGTGCTTCCGGCCACTGGACGGAGGACTCTTCGCCCTCCCGCAAGGCAGCTTTCGCCGCCTTTCGTCCGTGCCCGTCCAGCCATTGAAGGCAGCCCCACCTAGTTGGAGCGGACGGCTACCCGGGGCGTCCCGGACGAATTCATGCGAGGCGCACCATTCATGAGATTGCACTATGCGCTATTCATTCAAAGACAGTGACTTCCTCATCCTTAAGCGAGCGCATGACGCGCTGGTGAGGGAATGGGAGGTTGTGAAACGCGAATTCTATGCGCGCAAATTCGATCCAAGTCAGCCCCGTGTTCCAGCCGGCGGTCCCGGCGGCGGACAATGGAGGAACGATGGCGGAACAACTGTACCGGCAACAATCGCACCGACAGCATCCGCACCGGAAACAACGGCGTCCGGAACGGCTTCGGTGGATGACATTAAAGTGGCCATGGCGCCGTCGGAATCGTTTTGTTGGAATCAGATGCAGATCGACTTTCTTCTTTGCGATTCGTTGCGATCAGTCTCACGTATAATGCCGTGCCGCTCACAAGCGATGGAACGCTACGCAGCCTGCCTTCGCGGGAAGCCGCTTCCACCCCTTCCGTATTGAGGATGCCATGATCGTTGCAACGCGCACTCTTATCTCGAATGCGAATGGGCAAAAGATTGAGATTCCCATTCGGCTGTACGCGCCGGAAAAAGCAAAAGGTGATTGGATTTGCCGGTTCGAAATCGGCTGGCCCGAGGGGGTAATTGAACGGTGGGGCCTTGGCATCGATGCGATTCAGGCGATGCTGATTGCAATGCAGATGATTGCCGCTCAAGTCTACACCAGCGCCTATCACAAAGCCGGCCAACTTACTTGGCTTGAGCGCGGCGGCGGCTATGGCTTCCCTGTGACAAATAATATGCGCGATTTGCTTGAGGGGAACGACAAAAAATTCCTTTGATTATGGCGTCTTCGCGGGGTTTGTCCCGGCGATCCGCATCTTTGGATGCAAGAAAAAGGGTGGATGCCGGCACAGGCCGAGCGTGACGTGTAGGAAAGCGTTCGATGCGAAGCCGACGCGGGTTTCATCTCAGGATTCTAAACGTTGCTCGGCGCGGAGCCTGTGCCCAGATGGCGCGAGCCCCGATCCGGGCGCGCCTCAGTCCATCCTACGGTTGCTCGCACGAGCCGGGCGACTCGTTATTGTCCCGTGCCGCGGCCTGGTCTGGTGGTCCGCTGCTCGCGCACCCGCTCATCGCGAGTATACAGTTCGATGCGCGGAGGCGGAGTCTTCGGAAGAAGCTCTTTCGGAAACGGGACGGACGGACGTTGATGTTCCGAGGCGCCGCTGCCGTCGCCCGGGTCAGTTACAAATTCCTGGGTGCTGCCGTTGCCGTCGCCGGGGTCCAGTATAATCTCCTGAGCGGAAGCAACGGGGATTGATCCAGCAAGCACAAATAGAGCTAGCGCGGCCGTCTTCATGCTCGATCCTTTTCTAAGAGCGTAACTTGTACTCATGCACCCGCGCTTAGCCTAAATCTTAGCATACACGTTGTAATGCAATAAAATTAGGGCGTTCTCAGCTGCGCGGGGGCCCCCTTTGCCGGCAGTCCGGTACCGAGTGGCCGCTGGAACAAGGGTGCCAGAAGACCGAGTATCGTAGAAGCGAGAAGCACCGCAAGGCTTGCAAGTGCTGGAGAATACCAGTTGGGGAACTCTCGGAATGGAGTATTGGGGAGGGCAAAGGCCCACGCGCAGTAGGCTAACAGAGCCGCAAACATCTCCCAGACCGGCCAGGTATCGTAGGTGGAAGGCAACGGTTTCCCGGCGGTCTTCAGCTTGGTGGCATAAACCACCCAGACAACAAGCGGCGTGGCGACAAAGAAGCACCAAAAGGCGATCCACTGTGCCTGTGACGACGCGGCTAGCGCACTTCCCGCCGACGCGGCTGCACCGGCGTTCGATGTCGTCGGAGGTTGAAGCGCAGCGGCGACGGCGACGTAGAGAGTGACGATCTCCGTCGGAATGTATCCGAACAATACGTGCAGCGCGGTATTAACGTCGTTCGCCTTTTCTTTTTGCGATGGCGCCTTGTCGGGCGGCGTTGTTGCGGCCGCGGCGATTTCGGAAAATCCATGTGGAACGGAGTTGATCTCACCGACGTCGGACCGGCGCGCGGCGGCCGCATTGGCTAACGCATTGATGCTCATGATCACCCCCTCGTGATTGCGAGCTCCAGAATCCGATCCCGCTTCGCACGGGAGCGATTGCAACCCTTGCATGAAACACTCAGCTGGCACAAGTCCATAGCCGCGGGTCAGCGGCGGCAAACCTTCTTTGGGCAGCGAGCAGCAATTTCTGAGCGCGACAGGGTTCGTTGCGCCTTACAACGTCCTATTACTTTCCTTCACCTTTTCCGCATTCAAATAAACCTCATTCCCCATCGCCTTGAATTTCTCGCTCATCGCCGCCATGCCCCGCTCGGCCTCATCCTTCGAGACGCTTCGCTCCTCAGGATGAGGATTGAGAGCGGGGTCGTTCAGCGTCGCCGCATAATCTCTTACGTCCTGCGTGATCTTCATCGAGCAGAATTTCGGCCCGCACATGGAGCAGAAATGCGCCACCTTGTGCGCGTCCTTCGGCAGCGTCTCGTCGTGGTAGCTGCGCGCGGTGTCGGGATCGAGGCCTAGGTTGAACTGATCCTGCCAGCGGAAATCGAAGCGCGCACGCGAGAGCGCGTCGTCGCGCAGCTGCGCCGCCGGGTGGCCCTTGGCGAGGTCCGACGCATGCGCGGAGATCTTGTAGGTGATGACGCCAACCTTCACGTCGTCGCGGTTGGGCAACCCGAGATGCTCCTTCGGCGTCACGTAGCAAAGCATGGCGCAGCCGAACCAGCCGATCATCGCCGCGCCGATGCCCGAGGTGATGTGGTCGTAGCCCGGCGCGATGTCTGTGGTCAGGGGCCCAAGCGTATAGAAGGGCGCCTCGCCGCACTCCTTGAGCTGCTTGTCCATGTTGATCTTGATCTTGTGCAGCGGCACGTGGCCGGGCCCTTCGATCATCACCTGGCAGCCTTTGTCCCAGGCGATCTTGGTGAGCTCGCCCAGCGTCTCCAGTTCGGCGAATTGCGCGCGGTCGTTGGCGTCGGCGATGGAGCCGGGGCGCAGGCCGTCGCCGAGCGAGAAGGACACGTCATATTTGCGCATGATGTCGCAGATCTCGTCGAAGCGCTCGTAGAGAAAGCTCTCCTTGTGCCGCGACAGGCACCATTTCGCCATGATCGAGCCGCCGCGCGAGACGATGCCGGTGACGCGGTTGGCGGTGAGCGGCACATAGGCGAGGCGCACGCCGGCATGGATGGTGAAATAATCCACGCCCTGTTCGCATTGCTCGATCAGCGTGTCCTTGTAGCATTCCCAGTCGAGCTTGACCGGATCGCCGTCGACCTTCTCCAGCGCCTGATAGATCGGCACGGTGCCGATTGGCACCGGCGAGTTGCGCAAAATCCATTCGCGGGTGTTGTGGATGTTGCGGCCGGTGGAAAGGTCCATCACCGTGTCGGCGCCCCAGCGGATCGCCCACACCATTTTTTCGACTTCCTCCTCGACCGAGGAGGTGACGGCGGAATTGCCGATGTTGGCGTTGATCTTGGTCAGGAAGTTGCGGCCGATCGCCATCGGCTCGAGTTCGGCGTGGTTGATGTTGGAGGGAATGATCGCGCGGCCGCGCGCGATTTCGCTGCGCACGAATTCCGGCGTGATGAACAGCGGCACCTCCGCGCCAAAGCTTTCGCCATCGGCGCGCGCCCATTCCGCGCGGTCGAGCTGCTTCTTGCGGCCGAGATTCTCGCGCCGGCGTCATCACCAAGGAAATGATCTACGTCGCCGAGCGAGAACGACACGTCGTATTTGCGCATGATGTCGCAGATTTCGTCGAAGCGCTCGTAGAGGAACGACTCCTTGTGCCGCGACAGGCACCACTTCGCCATGATCGAGCCGCCGCGCGAGACGATGCCGGTGACTCGGGTTGCGGTCAGCGGCACATAAGCGAGGCGGACGCCGGCGTGGATGGTGAAATAATCCACGCCCTGTTCGCATTGCTCGATCAGCGTGTCCTTGTAGCATTCCCAGTCGAGCTTGACGGGATCGCCGTCGACCTTCTCCAGCGCCTGATAGATCGGAACGGTGCCGATCGGCACCGGCGAGTTGCGCAGGATCCATTCGCGGGTGTTGTGGATGTTGCGGCCGGTGGAGAGGTCCATCACCGTGTCGGCGCCCCAGCGGATCGCCCACACCATTTTTTCGACTTCTTCCTCGACGGAGGAGGTGACGGCGCTGTTGCCGATATTGGCGTTGATCTTCACCAGGAAGTTGCGGCCGATGATCATCGGCTCGAGTTCGGCGTGGTTGATGTTGCACGGGATGATGGCGCGGCCGCGCGCGATTTCGCTGCGCACGAATTCCGGCGTGATGAAGAGCGGGACTTCCGCGCCAAAACTCTCGCCGTCGGCGCGCGCCCATTCCGCGCGGTCGAGCTGCTTCTTGCGGCCGAGATTCTCGCGCTCGGCGACGAAGATCATTTCCTTGGTGATGACGCCTTCGCGCGCCCATTCGAGCTGGGTGAGGGGAGCGTCTCCCGTCGCCCGCCAGGGCTTCGGCGTATTGGGAAAAGCGCGGGCC
>JAXDOR010000039.1:0-35452 GCA_034668825.1 Alphaproteobacteria bacterium
GCATCGTCGCTGCGGCTGCAGGCTCTTCTCAACCCCGGGAGGAACTGAAATGCCGAGCAGGCGAGCCGAAGCGAACGGCCACCCGGCCGCCGCACCGCCCGTCCCCGAGGTTCGCCCGGTCCGCCCCGCCGACACGCTCGCGGGCCTCGCCGACGAACTCGGGCGCCCGCCGTCCGAGCCGGCGGCCCCCCGCAACAACGCGGTCCAGCCGCATCGCCCGACGCCGCCGGCCCAGGCCGCCGCGGTGTTCGCGCCGCAGACCAGCCCGGCCGTGGACCAGAGCCTCGCCGAAATGGCGCAGCGTCTCGAAGCCGCGCTGCGCCGGCCGATGGCGCAGAAGGTGGTCGCCGAGACCCAGCGCGTCACCGCCACCGTCGATGTCAAAGCCGTCACACCGAAAGGCCCCGCCCCAGCCAAGACGCAATCGGGCAATCTCGAGCAAGAAATGGCGAGCCTTTTGAGCAAACCAGGAAAGACTTGAAGTCACGCGGGTTCGCCGCCTGCGTCCGTCTCGCGACGGGGGTGGCGATAGCGCTTCTACTGTTCACGCCCGCGCACGCTCAAGACATCAGCATCAACTTCGGCCAGGGCACCGGCCTCACCGAGCGCGTCATCCAATTGATCGCGCTGCTCACGGTGCTGTCGCTGGCGCCGTCGATCCTGGTGATGATGACCTCATTCACGCGGATCGTCGTCGTGCTGTCGCTGCTGCGCACCGCGCTCGGCACCGCGACCGCACCGCCCAATGCGGTGATCGTCTCGCTCGCTTTGTTCCTCACCGCCTTCGTCATGGGACCGGCGCTGCAGAGCGCCTACGACCTCGGCATAAAGCCGCTGACCAACAATGAGATCGGCGTGGAGCAGGCCTTCGAGCGCGCCACCGTGCCGCTGCGCGCCTTCATGCAAAAGAACGTGCGCGACAAGGACCTTCAGCTTTTCACCGACCTGTCCGGCGAAACGCCTGCCGCGCGCGCCGAAGACATGTCGCTGCGTATCCTGGTGCCGGCTTTCATGATCTCGGAACTAAAACGCGCCTTCGAGATCGGCTTCCTGCTGTTTCTGCCGTTCCTGATCATCGATCTGGTTGTCGCTTCCATCCTGATGTCGATGGGCATGATGATGCTGCCGCCGGTGGTGGTGTCACTGCCGTTCAAATTGATTTTCTTCGTGCTGGTGGACGGCTGGAGCTTGGTGGTGGGAAGCCTGATCCAGAGCTATGGGTCGTGAAGGGAGTCACTAGGCGCTAGCGCCTTCCTGTTCTCTGGCGCCCACCTCCGCAACGAGGATGTCGGCGCTCAACGCCGCCCCCGTTCGCAGGACCGTTCCGCGCGCATCGACAATGACGGACGAACCGAACGAGACTCGGTTCGCCGTTCGGCCGGCGACATCTGCTCGAACGATCATCACTTCGTTGTCCGTGGCCCTCGCCATATCAACGGCCCTGCTTGAACCCACCACATCGGCCCGGTCCGGAGGTAGGCTGTTGTTACTCGGCAAGAAGATGGCCTTGGCGCCGCGTGCAGCCATGTCGGTAGCGAGCTCGGGATAATTGGAATCGTTACAAATCATGATCCCGAACGAAAGAGCCCCGACGGTGAAGATCGGGCTTTGATCCCCTGCGCTATACACGGACCTCCTGATCGCGGGATGGCGTTTGCGGTAGATGCCGACGACCCTTCCGGCCTGAAACACGGCGGCGGCATTGTATAGCTTTCCGGCGCCGGCAATTTCGGTGAACCCCACGATCGCGGTCACCGATTTGCTTGCGAGCGGAGCGAGTAGCGCTTGCAGCTGACCGCTTTCGACGTCAATTGCGAAATCGAGAGGGCATTCCGCATCGTCCGCAAGCCCTCCGAGCACAGCCTCGGGACAACACAGGATATCCACGCCTTCGGTCTCACACCATTTCACGCGATCGCGAATGAGTTCGAGAGCTTCCATGGAGCCGCCGGGTAGAAGGGGAGCCTGATAGGCGGCAACCTTCATCGGAATCTCCGAAGCTTCTGCTCGCTATTTCCGCGCTGCGACAAAAATCATTTCTGTAGTTGTGGGATCGGCCGGGCGGCCGTCCCAATCGCCATATATATTTTCGACCGAGAAGCCTGCGTTTGTTAGCGACTTGGCTATGTCGTCTTGTGAGCGATATCTAAGCTCATTCACGGAGACCAACTCTTCACCAGTATCAGCAAACAAATAGTGAATCTCGTAAAGCACGCGACTGTCTTTGACCTCAGTCAGTTGATACCACATCTCCACTTTCCCGCTTGGGGTATTGACCTTGCGGCTAGAGGTCTCTCGATGCCACTTTTCCCAAGGTCTCACAAAAGGGTTGCGGCTATCAAAAACAATGTGACCGCCAGGGATCAGCGCCTTGTGCGCAGCTTCCAGCAGCGCTTTCCAGCCTTCATCAACAATGAAGAACTGCGCTACATGGCTGGTCATTAGCACCAAATCGCCTCGAAGCTCTTCTAGCTGCCTAGTACTACCTTCAACCCACTGCACTTGCTCACCATGAGGCTTACGCCGTGCCACCGCGAGCATTGCACTCGATGGCTCGACGCCAACCATGCGATAGCCACGCTTAGCGAGCTCATAGGTCAGCAGCCCTGTGCCACAACCGAGGTCGATAATTATCGAGGCAGAGAGTCTCTCTGCTAGGCGGCAGTAGAATTCCCTATCCGCAACGGATGCATTCAGGGAGTCGTAGAGGGCGACCAGACGAGGGTCGCTAAATTCTCTGTAATTCGGTGTCATATCTATTTTGTGGTTGACGGAAACCGGCCTTGGACATGCAAGGGTGGCAACCTTCCCTTAGTTTTTAGCTCCGCCTTGGAATGCTACAAGTTTATCTTCAAGCAGGCCGGCTTCAGAGAGGAAGCGCCGCTCGCCGCTTATGCGCGCGTCAATTCGATTGCGGCTGAGCGCTGGGCAGCGGCGGCCGAGGCCGCGGGCTTGCATTCAACAATAGAAACGCCACCGACTTTGTCAGTTGTTCAAAGGTGTAGGGTTTTGGAAGAAACAGGAACGGCTCGACGAACAGGGCTTTCATTCCTTCGTTAACGCCCGCGCCGGTGGTGTACAGAACCGAGAGCTTGGACCGCGTGATTTTAGCGTCCTGCGCCACCTTTAGCCCGGCCTCCAAATCGCTTCCGAGCTTGAGATCGATGAATAGAACATCGACCTGCTGGTCCGTGGCCAGCAGGGCCGCGGCGCCGTCGGCCCCCGTGGCGGAAATGACCTTATGGCCTGCTTCCTGCAATACGGATTCGGCCAAAACGCGAACTTGCTCGTCATCCTCGACGACAAGGATCACTGACACGATGGAACCTTCTCGCGTTTGTTCAGAGACCTAGCTGCTTACCGGCAAGCCGGTAGCCGCACAAGGATGAATCCGCGCCCACCCAGGGGCGAACGCCGCCCGCCGATGGCCCATCAATGTGTCGGGATGCATGCAGACGACGCCGGCCCAAATATCGCACCATCGAATGGGACAGGGGGTCAGCCTCCGACTCAGGAACGAAGAAGCTGCCATCTCCTTGTCTCGCAGAGGCAATATGACCCGGTTCTACTTCCACCTGACGGATGGAACCATGATCGAGGACGATCAAGGCCAGCCTTGCGCGACGGAAAAAGAAGCGCGGGCGCATGCCGACCAGGTGGCACGGGAACTTTCGCGCAACCGCGCACGCGATGACATAAAACACTGGGCTGTTTGCGTGACCGACGAGTCGGGAAAGCGGATTACTCGTATCCCCCTGGCTCGTCACCCGCGCAGGCAATAAACAATAGTCACGCGGCGCGATCCACCTAACAGAACGATTCTACTCTAGCGCGCGGCTGCCTGGCGAAGGCCGGTTTGCGGCGCCACGCCGGCCGCTGATGCGGCGCGGTCCGGTGCGGAGGCGGCGGGCTGCGGCGCGGGCCCGGTGGCTCCCGATTGCGGAAAGCGGGCGCGGATGTCGCGCAGGAATCCATCCAGCGTGTCGATCGTCGCCACCGCTTTGGCGACGTCGCGGAACTGCGGAGCCGACGCGGCGGCGGGCGAGCTGACGATTTGGAACGCGTTACCGTCGGGGCCCTCGGCCATCTTTGCCGCATATTTCTCGCGGAAGCGCCCAAGTCCGATTGCATCCTCGGCCAATGCAAATCCGATGGCGCCGCGCAGGATGTCGACCCGCTCGATATCCGTCAGCGGCTCCCATTCCTGCCAGCGGTTGCCGTAGAGGATTTCTATTTGCTCCGCCGCCTCGTTCCAACGCCGCGCCGCCCATAAGACGTCGGAGCGCAACCTGACCGCCTCGCGGCCATTGACGTTGGCGATCACTTCGAGCGCCAGTTCATTCCGCCCGATGTCGGACAAGGCGCGCGCTTCGATCAGCAAACGCTGATCGCGCAACTCGTTGGAAAGTTCGGCCGTGCGCGTCGCCCGCAGCGTCGCCAGGGCGCGGTCCGGCTTGCGGTTCATCAAATAGACCACGGCAAGCCGCGTCGCCACTTGCGCCCGCGCCGCGCCCTGCAGCCGGTGATCGACCTGGTATTGCAACAACTCGGCGGCCTGATCGAGCAGGTCGACGGTGACCAGGCGATCGGCGAGGCGCCGGATCATCTCGTCGCCGCGGCGGCCGATCGGCGTCAGCTCGCGAAAGTCATAAAACAAACTGAGCGCGTCGATGGTCGGCAAGGCATCGCCCTTGCCGGCGAGGAACACGGAGTCGAAAGTCGCCGACGCCTCGTCCTGGATGCGGCGCGTGATTTCGGCATTCGGATGTGCCATCAGCGCCGTGCGCATGACGTAGAAGGCGTCGCGATAGCGGTCCTCTTCGATGTAAAGCCGCGCCATCAATTGCAGCGCTTCGATTTCGGTTTCGTCGCCGCGCCAGATCGCGGTCAACGCCTCCAATTCGGAGATCACGTCGGGGCGCTTGAGATCGTTGATCTTGTAGCGCAGGGCTACTTCGCGCAGCCGGCCTTGGGCCGAGGCGGCGCGATCCTCCGATTCCGCGGCGCGGCTATAGGCGACAAGCGCGTCCTCCGAACGCCCCAGCCCTTCCGCCAGCCGGCCGGTGAGCACGGAGATGTGCGGCTCCAGCGCGCGCGGCACACCGATCATTTCCAACTCGCCGAGCAGATTGGCGGCGCCGGCGAAATCCTTGACTTCAAGCGCGGCGCGCACGGCTTCCTTCAAAGCGAGGCGCTGCAGTTCGGCCGGCAGCGTTCCCATTGCAACTTCGGCGCTTTTGAACCCGTCGTTGGCTTCCGCCCATTTGCCCTGGCGCGCCTGCGCCAGCGCGCGCCACAGCCGCGCGTCGTGCTGATTGCCGATCATCGGATTGGCCAAATCCTTGAGCGCTTCGTCGCTGCGCTTCAACAGGATGTTGGCGATGGCGCGCAGCATCAGCGCCGGTACGTCGTCGGTGGTGGCGCGGTCGCCCGCGAGTGCCACGTCAAGCACTGCCTTCGCTTCCACGTCCATGCCGCGGGCGAGATAGAAACGGGCAAGGTCGAGCCGCGCCGCCGGACGCCGGCTTTCCGTGGCCTCGCCGGCGGCGCGCAGCAGCAACGATTGCCGTTCGGCGAAGTCGGCCTGACGGTCGAAGCCCCAAAGCTGCGCGTCGAGGATGATGGGTCCGCTGCGGCCGGAGCGCCGCGCCGTGAAGCTGACGGCGGATAACGTGAGGCCCGAGGGCCGCCCGATAACGATCTTGTCCACCATCAGTTCGGCGTTGATGT
Source organism: Alphaproteobacteria bacterium (assembly GCA_034668825.1). Taxonomy (GTDB): domain Bacteria; phylum Pseudomonadota; class Alphaproteobacteria; order Rhizobiales; family Xanthobacteraceae; genus CANKHA01. The sequence goes on from JAXDOR010000039.1 coordinate 5,731, forward strand.
CGTCGGCGATGGGCTGAATGGCGATGCCGTGGGTGGAGGCGAGCGCGCGGAATTCGACGAAGTCCTGGCCTTTGACAAAGCCGCGCGCCGGACCGAGCGCGGTGATAACAAGAAGCGTGTCGCCGATTTCCGGATCGAGCAGCCGGTGCAGCCGGTGCGGCTCCTCGAACGGAACGATGGCGCTGGCGCGCGACGGCCCGACGATGTTGCGGGTGAGCGTCAGCGGCTGCGTCGGCTCCATCACCGCGTCGCCGATGGTCAGCGTCCAGTCGGCGCCGCTGGAGACGATGCTGGTCAGCCGCGGCCGCTGCAGCTTGATGCGCACGACGCTGGCGTCGGGCGAGCGCGTCAGGCTCGCGCTCTGGATCGTGCGGCTCGGTTCCGCGCTGAGCGCGGCGAGATCGATGTCACTCGCGGCGTCGAACACCAGCCAGAGCGTGTCGGCGCGGCGAAACACCGCCGCCGGCGTCGGCTTGGCGAAGGGAAAAGTCAGGCGCAGGTTGTCGCCCTGGCGCACAAGCTCGACGGCGACCGCGCCGGACTGCGTACGCGGCGGCGGCGGGGCGGCGGCCTCCACTGGCTTGGCGGGTTTTTGCGGCGGCAGCGGCACGATCGCGGCATCCGCGTTTGGCGAGACTGGCTGCGCTTCCGCGGACTTGGCTGCGGGCTTGGTAGCCGGCTTGTCGGGCGCGGCGGCAGGCGCGTTCTTTGCGGCAGCGGCCTCTTCAACATTTGCCGGTTCGTCAGATTCCAGTTGCGCCTCTACTTCGTCGCGCGCCTTCTTAGCGTCGGGCGTAACGACATCGACCACGTAGCTATTGTCATCGCGGAAGGTGCGGACATCGACCTTGGCCGCCAGAGCAAAGCGCACCGACGCCGACGCCGAAGCTGTGTCGGGCTTGGCTTCGATCGACTCCAGCGTGGCGGGCAGCGCCGCCTGAGCGTCCGCCAGATCGAATTTCAACGGAGCGTCGAAGGCCAAGGTGAGCGTATCCTTCGCGCGCGCGTTCGACACCGCCACCTTCTCGGGCAGATCAAAGACATAACGCGTAAACGTCGGTTGCTTGCCGACGCGGACCCGGATCGGCGGCTGATTGCGCCACGCCGCCATCTGCAACTGCTGCTTGGCTTTGGCCTCGGCGTCGCGCGCGCGCTTAGCGAGTTCGTCGACCACATCCTGCGGCAAGCCGGGCATCAGGCCGGTCCAGGGTTCGGGCATGAGATCGACGAACAGCCGCTCCCCGGCCGTCATGGTATTGACCTTCACTTGCCGCGCCAGCGCGATGCGGATGCCCATGCCGTCGGGATCGCGCCGCGCCGCGCCGATAAAATCCGTAGCGCCGACGCTCAACTTTTCCACCAGCACATCGACTGGTTTCTTGAAGGAAATCACCATGATGCCGTTGGCGACACGCACCTGCGACGCGACTTCCTCGGCGAAGCGGAAAGACAGGCGGGCAAAGCCGTCGCGCACCGCCATGCTCACGTCGCCCTTAACCGGCGGCGCGGCAGCGGCTTGCGCCAGCGGCAAAGGAAATAGGAGTGTCGCAAGACAACAGAGGTAGGGGAACAGGCGCCGCCGGCCTGTCGCGGGTGCGATGATGGCTCGCCAACTGGTTACGCTACACAACATACGCCGCCCCGCGCCGGTCACAAACCGGCGTTCCGGCAACACGCCGGTCCACCCGAGTTTAGGATTTGGCGTTTAACGTCACGTTAATCCTGGGCTACGTGCCGCTTGGCTTGCCGCTGATCTTCGGCAGGTCGGAGGCGGAGGGCATTTTTTCAGCCGAGGAAGCGCGGTTGGCGAGTTCGACGGTTAGCCGCTCGGCGGCTTCCGGTGACATTTGGCCCAGAATGTCCGACATCCGCCGCGGATTGAGCTGGGTCGCAACCTGAATGAGGATGGTGAGATCGAGCCGGTCGAAGATCTTGGCGGCGTCCTTGGCCTTCATATTCTCGTACATCATCACGATGCTTTTGAAGCGGACCGCCTCGGCATCGTCCTTCTTCTGCATGGCGGAATTGACCCGAGCCTCAAGGTCCTTCAGCTCCTTCAGCCGCGTCTCCAGACGTTTTTCCGCCGCCTTCAGCAGGCCGTCGCGGATGTCGATCTCACGGGCGCGGGCTTCAATCTCCTGGCGGCGTTCTTGTAGCCGTTCCAGCACGGCCCGCTCCGCGGCCGAGGCCGGGCGGGTGCCGTCGAGCCGCACCAGCGTTCCGTCCGCCTTCGCCGTTGGTTCGGGGGTGGTCGCGGGCGCCGCCGCTGGAGCGTTGATCTTGCCGGCGACGGCGGCAACCTTGTCGCTCGGCTTTTTCTCGTCGATGGAACCAGTGACATCTGGATAACTGAACATTTCCTGCGCCCAGGACTGCTTGGCGCCGGGAGCGAGCGGTGGAATTTTCGCAGCGCCGGCGGTGGACGCCGCGCCATCCGCCGCCGGACTGGTGGACACACCGCCAAGTGTGTAGCCGCCGTCGCTGACGATCCCGATTAGCTTAAGGGTGAAAAGGCAGATGGTCGCGAACAGCACGACCGGCAGCAGGCGGAACTCGCGCGCGTATCGCATCATGCAGCGAGACCATTGAGCCGTGAGCGGGCGCGTTCGGCGAAAGCCTGAGCCGCCGCGGCGACCGATTTCGGATCGGACGCGGTCTCCGCGCCGCGAGACGCCCGGCGCAGAATATTTTCTCCCATCCCAAGCTGCCGATCCATCTCCGCCGCGACGCGCTCGGCGGTTCGCAAGCGTTCGCCGAGGCCTTGCTCGCAATCGCGCACGGTGGACTTGAGACCGGCAATGGCGCGCTCGGCGTTGGCGGTCGCGGTCATCAATTCGGAAATCGTCGTCTTCAGCGACGCTTCGTCGGCCTTGAATAGCTTCAGCCGCCGGTTCAGCAGGAAGCAGTATCCGATGGTGAACAACAGCAGAAGCGCCACAAGACTTTCGATCACGAGGGGAAAAGAATTGCTCACTGCGCCTCCAGACGGGCTGTGGTTTCGTCGGCTTTTTCAAACATGGCGAATGTTGTCTTCGGCCTTCGCAATTGCTTGGTGACGCGCACCGCGATGCGATCGCCGACGCGCCCCATGCGGCCCTCGGTGAGGGCAACGTCACCACAGCGCACCGTGACCAGCGCATCGGGTTTAAGTTCTAGCGTGAGCGTGTCGCCGACTTCGAGATTCATCACCTGCTTGAGCGGAAGCCGCGCCTCGTAGAGCACCGCGTCGACTCCGATCTCGGCCTGCCCTATCTCAGTGGCGAGATGGCCTTCCCAAATCTGGTCGCGGCCGAATTTCTCGCCCATGAACATCTGCAACAAGACCGCGCGGATCGGCTCGATCGTCGCGTAAGGCAGCAGCAGCTCGATGTTGCCGCCGCGGTCCTCCATGTCGATCCGCAGCCGCACCAGGATCGCGGCATTCGCCGGCCTGGATATGGCGGCAAAGCGCGGGTTGGTTTCCAGGCGGTCGATGTTGAATTTGACCGGCGACAACGGCTTGAACGCAAGCTCGGCGTCGGCGAGCACCACTTCGATCATGCGCTTGACCAGATTGGTCTCGATCGTGGTGTAGGGCCTGCCCTCGATGCGGATCGCGCTTTGACCGCGGCGTCCGCCGAGCAACACGTCGATGATCGAATAGATCAGGCTCGAATTGACGGTGAAAAGCCCGAAGTTGTCCCATTCTTCCGCCTTGAACACCGCAAGGATCGCCGGCAGCGGGATTGAATTCAGATAATCGCCGAATCGAACCGAAGTGATGCGGTCGAGCGAAACTTCGACGTTATCAGAAGTGAAATTGCGCAGGCTCGTCGTCATCAGCCGGACCAGCCGGTCGAAGACGATCTCCAGCATCGGCAGACGTTCGTAGGAGACCATCGCCGAGTCGATGATCGCGCGAATGCCGGAATTATTGTTGAGCGAGAGGTCCGCCAGGTTGAAGCCGAGCAGGCTATCGATCTCATCCTGATTGAGGATGCGCTCGGCGCCGCCTTTGGCGGCCTGAACGAGCTGGCCGCTCTCGTCAACCAAAGCCTGCCATTGGGCGGCGGCGTCGCCGTCCGTGCCCTCGGTACCGTCGGGATGCGCGGGCGGAGCCTGCTCCGCGTCAAGCGCAAGGCCCCATTCGGCGGCCAAGGCATCTTGATCTATCTTGTCTTTCTGCGACATGGCTCCGCCGTTACTGGACGACGATCTCCTTGAACAGGATCGCGTTGATGTGACTCGGAGCAATCGCGATGTTGACGCGGCGGGTCAGTTCTTCCTTGAGGCGGTAAAGGCCCGCCGATCCATCGAGATCGGTCGGCCGCAATTCCCGCAAATAAGTTTGAAAGGCGTCGGTCACGCGCGGCATGACCGGCTGGATCTGCTGCGCCAGCGCTTGGTCTGGCACTTCGAGCACCACTTTGACCTTGAGATATTGGGTACGATCGCCGCCAGCGTTGGCGAGATTGACCAGGATTTCCGGCAGGTCGACGAAGACGGCGGGCTTGCCGGCTAACGCGGTCTGCTTCGCGTCTTTTCCGGCTGCATAATATAAGTAAGCGGCGGCCCCGCCTCCGCCGCAGATCAGCAAGACGGCGGCAGCGATCAAGATCGTCTTCAGGGATAGTTTTAATTCCAATGCCCAGGCGGGTTTTCCGCCTTTGACGACGGCCTCACCGCCCTCGTTTTCGGGGTCCTCGTCATCCAAATTGGATTCAACGGCTGCTTTTTTCGGCTTTAATGCCATGAGCTCTGTCCTGGATCGCTCGAAATGCGGGAGCCGGCGAGCGGCGGATACTCAGGACTAAGCCGCGGGGCGCGACCCCGTGCGCCCTTCGATAGGGAGGCTACGGCGCGAATGGTTAACAGATACTTTCGGCGGTATTCAGAGGCGGAAATTTTTGCCGGGTAGGCGTGCCTCTGCGGCCGCTTTTGCCCGTGCGTAATTTACTTGAGATCGGCTAACTCATTGTTCCGCCGAGTTTTTGCCATCTGGCATAGCCCCTGCATCGTGGAGGGCGAGCCGAGGCTTGGGAGAGCCGGCGGTTCGCAGACATTCCCGCCTGGGAGGGCGGTACGTGTCGTTTAGGGGAGCACTACCGATGGAGAATTCTCTTCTCGTCGGACTTTCGCGACAGGTCGCGCTGAGTCGCGAACTCGAAGTCATTTCGAACAACGTCGCCAACTTGAACACCACGGGGTTCAAGAGCGACGGCGCTCTGTTTGAACAGTATTTGATGCCGGTCGCCCGCGACGGCCAGCTCAGCGGCGCCGACAGCCGCGTCAGCTTCGTGCGCGACCGCGCGACCTGGCTTGATCTTAGCCAAGGCCCGATACAGCAGACCGGCGGTCCGCTGGACATCGCCATCGAAGGCGATGGCTATTTGACCGTGCAGACGCCGCGCGGCGATCGCTATACCCGAAACGGTTCGCTGCAGATCAACGCCGCCGGCGAGTTGGTGACCAATGACGGCTATCGCGTGCTTGGCGAATCCGGCCCGATCGTTTTCGAAAATTCCGACCGCGATATCACGATCAATCCGGACGGCTCGATCCGCGTCCACGAAGGCTTGTCCGCAAAGACGGATTCGCCGCGCGGAAAGCTCCTGCTGGTCGATTTCAGCAAGCCGCAGCAACTGCGCAAGGACGGCTCCAGCACGTTTGTAGCAAATCCCGACAATCAACCACGGCCGACGACCACTGCGCATGTAGTTCAGGGCGCCGTTGAGAAATCCAACGTACGCGGCGTCATCGAGATGACGCGTTTGATAGAAGTCACGCGCAGCTACACCGAAATATCAGCGCTGATGCAGCAGCAAGGCGAGATGCGGCGCGGCGCCATCGACAAGCTTGCCGAGGTTCCGGTCTAAGCCCGGCCAACGACTAGGAGACGATTTCCATGCGAGCGCTTCACACCGCAGCGACCGGGATGATGGCCCAGGAACTCAACGTTCAGGTCATCTCCAACAATCTCGCGAATATGCGCACCACCGGCTACAAGCGCCAGCGCGCGGAATTCCAGGACCTGCTCTACGAGCATGTGCGCCGCGTCGGCAGTCAAACTTCCGACCAAGGAAATGTGCTGCCAACGGGCATCGAGCTTGGATCCGGCGTCAAGACCGTGGGCACGCCACGGTTGATGACGCAAGGCAGCCTGACGCAGACCGGCAAGGATTTCGACGTCGCCATCCGCGGCGAAGGATTTTTCAAGATCCTCATGGCCGACGGCCGCACCGCCTATTCACGCGATGGTTCTTTCGAGCTGGATGCTCAGGGCCGCATGGTCACCGCTCACGGCAACGTCGTTCAGCCGGGAATCACGGTTCCGCAAAACGCCAGCGCGGTTTCGATCAGCCCGCAGGGGCAGGTCTCGGTGACGCTTCCCGGCAACACCACATCCACGCCCGTCGGCCAAATCGAGCTGTCGATGTTCGTCAACAAATCCGGTCTGCAGGCGATCGGCGACAACTTGTTCCTGGAAACGCCAGCTTCAGGGCCCGCGCAGAACGGCACGCCGAGCGTCGAAGGCTTCGGCGATATCCAGCAGGGAAATCTCGAACAGGCCAATGTGGAGGCTGTCAGCGAGATCACCGATCTGATCGCCGCGCAGCGCGCCTATGAAATGAATTCGAAAGTCATCACCGCCGCAGACCAGATGTTGCAGACCAGCTCCAATCTGATGCGCTGAGGAGGCGCCGCCATGTTGCGCATCACATTTGCCGCTCTTCTCGCGCTGACGTTGCCGGCCACGGCGCAAGTTACCGGCGCGATCGGTTCCGCCTCGCCGATGCTCCGGCGCGCGGTTACGGTCGAAAGCGACGTCGTGCGCATTGGCGATCTCATCGACAACGCGGGAGCCGCCGCGAATATCCCGATCTTCCGCGCGCCGGATCTCGGCGATACCGGCCCGGTGCCGGCGACACGCGTAATCGACGCCGCGCGTTCACACGACCTGATTGACATCGACGCCGATGGGATTTTGGACGTGATGGTAACCCACGCCAGCCGCGCCATCACGAGCAAGCAGATCGAAGCGCGCATCGCCCAAGCAATTGCCGCGCAGTACGGCCTCGCCGGCGCCGGCGATCTCGCGGTGATGTTCGACCGTGAAGTTCGCACCATGCATGTGGAGACGACGGCGACGGCGGAGTTGCAGGTCGTGCGGCTGTCCTACGATTCACGCTCCGGTCATTTCGACGCCGCACTGGAATTGCCGGGCAGCGCCGCCGCCCAACGCTTGCGGTTGCGGTTTGCCGGAAACATCGCGGAGACCGTCGAGACGGTCGTGCTGGCGCGGCCGCTGGCGCGCGGCGAGATCCTACGCGCAGCGGATGTCGTGATGGAACGGCGGCCGAAAACGGAAGCCGGAAACGATACCTTCAACGCCGCCGATGCAGCGATTGGGCTTTCGGTGCGCCGCGCCATGCGCCCTGGTCAGATGCTGCGGCAAGCCGACCTGACGAAGCCGGAGCTGGTGCAAAGGAACGAGGCGGTGACGCTGCTGTTCGAGGTGCCGGGAATCCTGCTCACGGTCCGCGGCAAAGCCCTGGATGCGGGCACCCAGGGCGACATCATCAACGTGCTGAACACGCAGTCGAAACGCACGGTGCAGGGCACGGTCACCGCGCTCGGCACGGTCACGGTGACGTCCATGAAGCCGCGCATCGCGGCGAATATCCCGTCTCCCGAAATGTCCGATCTCGCAATCAACCCACGCACCGAGTGAGAGTCATGCCGAACACGCGAAGCTTAGTGTCTCGCCTTCTACCGGTCGGCCTCGCCGCCTCGCTGCTTGGAGGCTGCGCCGGGCTCGATCGCATGCAGGCGCTCGGCGAACAGCCGCCGCTGTCGGCGATTGAAAACCCGACAGCTCAAGCCGGATACAAACCGGTGCAGATGCCGATGCCGGATGCGCAGCCCGCCTCGTATAATTCCAACTCATTGTGGCGCAACGGTTCGCGCGCCTTCTTCAAGGATCAGCGCGCGCATCAAATCGGCGACCTGCTGACCGTCAAGGTCAACATCACCGATAAGGCGGTGATCGCCAACGAAACCCAACGCAGCCGCGCCAACAAAGAAGATTCCGGGATAACCGATTTTATCGGCAGCAAGCTGATCAAGCCTTCGGTGCCGCCCATACTGCCCGGCCGCATCCTCACCGCCGACTCGACCGCTTCGAGCGACGGCAAGGGATCGGTCAACCGTCAGGAAGCCTTGCAGACCAATGTCGCGGCGGTGGTGACGCAATTGCTGCCGAACGGCAATCTCGTGGTCGAAGGCAAACAGGAGATCCGGGTCAATTTCGAAGTTCGTGAACTCATCGTCGCCGGCGTGGTGCGGCCGGAGGACATCGAAAGCGACAACACCATCGACTCGTCGAAGATCGCGCAGGCGCGCATCGCCTATGGCGGCCGCGGGCAGATCACCGATGTGCAGCAAGCGCGTTATGGCCAGCAGGTGCTCGACGTGCTGTTGCCATTCTAACGGCTGGCCTCCCCGCCGTTTCTGTCCCGGGATGAAACGGCGATACCACGCGGCCTTCGGCACTCCCCGCCGGAGGCCGCGTTTTCTTGCGTGGCCTTCAACAACGTTGCGGTTCGGTGTAAGCTGACGTCTTCACGGGGGGAGCAATCATGACCGACAAAAAATTCGAATGCACTGAGTGCGGCGCCAGCTTCAGCACGCGCGAAGCTCTGCGCGCACATGTGTTCCGCCATATGGACAGCGATGCGGCGCCTTCTGCAAACAGTGGAACTAGAAAAACCTCGGATCGGGACGACTCAAAATGAGTTGGGCTCTCGACAGCGGATTTGGTTTTGGCGCTTGCGCAGTCGCCGCGCAATTGAGCGGCAACGTCGTGGAGGTTCTCGAGCGGGAGGCGATGGATACCGAAAAGGCGCTTGATCGTTCGTTGGCGCTCGGCGCTGCCGCGGCCAAGGGGCGCCTCCAGGCTATCGTCAACTCGGCCCGCCAGACCGCCTATGCGGGCGGGAATATCGCCAGCTCCGCCGAGCCGATCATGCAGGTCTGGCGCGACCTGAGCGCCCAACTCAATGCTAATCCGCATCTTTGGGCGGATACGCACGCTTTCTCAGCCGGGTTCAATCTCGGAGGCGCCTATATGCGCTGCGAGCGCAACCTGCGGCATCCGTCAACGCCAATCAATCTGAAGGAAGCCGCCGCGGCGCTGACCAGGCTCCGAGCGCAATTGCCGTCGTTCACCTTCGACTTTACGAGCCGCATCCAGCAAATCGAGGCAATGTATCCAGCGGGAAATTTAGCCACGGTGGCGGACTCTATTTCCGCGCTCAACGGCGACATCGGAGCAAACCTACAGCTTACCTGAGCCGTAAGCTTGCGCCGACGTCTTGACCCGCAACGACGGGCGGTTTTCTCAATCGTCCCGGTAAACCCGCTCGCGGCGTTCGTGACGCTCCTGCGCCTCGACCGAGAGCGTGGCGATGGGGCGCGCTTCGAGTCTTTTGATCGAGATCGGCTCGCCGGTTTCCTCGCAATAGCCGTAGGTGCCATCCTCGATGCGCGCGAGCGCGGCTTCGATCTTGGCGATCAGCTTGCGTTGGCGGTCCCGCGCCCGCAACTCGATGGCACGGTCGGTCTCCGAAGACGCCCGATCGGCGAGATCGGGATGGTTTTGGTTCTCGTCCTGGAGATGCTGGAGCGTCTCCCGGGCTTCCTTCAGTATATCGTCCCTCCAGGTGAGCAATTTCAGGCGGAAATATTCCCGCTGGCGCTCGTTCATGAAGGGCTCTTTATCGGAGGGCCGGTAATTACTGTTTTTCTCCGAAAGCATCCATTGCAGCTCCGCGCGTTTTGGCCTTGGCTTACTCGCGGTATTTCCCCCCGGATACATCCAAACATCTCCCTGACATGTTGTTTTAATTGGCCCAGACGGCTGACGAGCCGGCAGGGCAACGCGATAGATTTTCCCCCCAGATGCGGGACGAAACCCCACCTCGCGGGGAGCGCTTATATAGGGGGAGCGGGTTGCCGACAATAACGGAATGGGCCGCCAAATGACTGAAATGATGAAAAAGATACCGCGTTGCAGCGATGAGCCGGCGCCCCGCGGCTTTCGCCTTCAACCAACGCCGATTTAGCTTATTCCGGCCTTGGCAAGCTCGACTTCGACCCGAAGGTCGATCTCCGCCAGGACGCTGTCGAGCCCCCGGTCCCCGGACGTGTTCTTGAGGTCCGCGGCGGCCGTTTTCAGCCGTTTCAGCGTGGTCTGGTCGTGGGGGCCGCCGAGCAGGCCAAGCTTGAGTTCCTCGAGCACATCGAGAGCATTGCGGCCGCGCTTGACCGAGCGCCGCCGCCGTTCCGCGGGGTCTTCCACCCCCTGAAGCGCGATTAAGGCGTCGATCCCGCCCACCATCCGCAAGGCTCCGGTGGAGGCAGGCGCCCGCGGCGCCGCTTCTTCGGTGACGGAGAAGGTGCCCGAGCCGGTGCGCCGCGCAGACGGCGCGGTAGCCACCGACGTGTTTCCGTTGGGTCCGTAAATCCGCATGGCGAGCCTCCGGCCAAATTTGCTGGCCTCGATCTCCCGCCCAGGGTCGCGCTTTTATGGTTAACGCCCGGTAAACGCCCGGCAAATACTGCCGGGGAACGGCAACGGCTACCCCGCATGGCGGTAAGCGCACCGGCAGCGCCCACCAGATTATCGTTCTACTTCAATGCCATAGCGCGTGGGCCAAGGTGGCACGCAATTCGCTTTAATAACTGCAGTCCACCTCAGCGGGGAGCTTTGGGTGACGAGAAGATTGCAAGCTGCGTTCGCCGCGGCATTGACGCTGGTTTTTGCGTCGGTGCCGGCGGCAGCTACATCGCGCATCAAGGACCTCGCGAATATCGAGGGCGTGCGCCAGAATCAGCTTATCGGCTACGGCTTGGTCGTCGGCCTCAACGGCACCGGCGACACCCTCAACAACATACCTTTCACCAAGCAATCGCTGCAGGCGATGCTGGAGCGCCTCGGCGTCAACATCCGCGGCGCGCAGATCCGCACCGGCAATGTCGCAGCCGTCATGGTGACGGCCAACCTGCCCGCTTTCGGGACCCAAGGCACCCGCATGGATGTCACGGTGTCGGCGCTTGGCGACTCCAAGAGCCTCCAGGGCGGCACTTTGCTGGTGACGCCGCTGCTCGGCGCCGACGGCAATGTCTATTCGGTCGCCCAGGGTTCGGTGGCGATCGGAGGCTTCCAGGCCGAGGGCGATGCCGCCAAGATCACGCGCGGCGTGCCGACTGTCGGCCGCATCGCCAACGGCGCCATCATCGAGCGCGAGATCGAGTTCGCGCTGAACAAACTCGGTCAGGTGCGGCTCGCCTTGCGCAACGCGGATTTCACCACCGCCAAACGCATCGCCGCGGCGGTGAATGATTTCATCGGCACCGCGACCGCCGAGCCGCTTGATCCTTCGACGGTGCAACTCACCGTGCCGAAGCGATATCACGGCAATGTCGTCTCGCTGCTCACCGAGATCGAGCAGTTGCAGATCGAGCCCGACCTCGCCGCCAAGATCGTCATCGACGAACGCTCCGGCGTCATCGTCATGGGCCGCGACGTGCGCGTGTCCATGGTCGCGGTGGCGCAGGGCAATCTCACCGTCACCATCTCGGAGTCGCCGCAAGCAACCCAGCCGGCTCCGTTCTCGCGCGGCCAAACGACGGTGGTGCCGCGCTCGCGTGTCGGCGTGCAGGAGGACGGCAAGAAGCTCGCGCTGGTGAAAGACGGGGTGTCGCTGCAACAACTTGTCGATGGTCTTAATTCACTCGGCATCGGCCCGCGCGACATGATCGCGATCCTGCAGGCCATCAAGGCGGCGGGCGCGATCCAGGCCGACATCGAGGTGATGTAATGACCGCCTCGCTTGCATCATCGCCGGCGCTCTCGCCGGCCGCCAACGCGGCTTTGATGAATGCCGCCGCTAGCCCGAAAGCCGGGACCAACGTCAAGGCGCGTGCCGCCGCCGTGGACTTCGAGGCGGTATTCCTCAATTCCATGTTCAGCCAAATGTTCACCGGCATCAGCGGCGAAGGCCCGTTCGGTGACGCCGGCGGAACCGGCGTGTGGCGCTCTTTTCTGACGCAGGAATATTCTAAATCCTTCGCCAAGGCGGGAGGCATTGGCCTGGCCGACCAAGTCTACCAATCGCTGCTCGCACAGCAGGAGGTAACCGGCAAATGACTGTCCAGCATTTGAGAATTTGGGTCGCACGCCATGAACATCACGCCTGAGGCCTTCCCCTCCCCTGTTCCGGTGGTCACGCGGAGCGAGGTCGAAGCGTTGATCGGCCGTTTGATGGATGCCATGGCCTCTCTGCTCACCATGATTGAGAAGGAAACGGCTTTGGTGCGCGCCGGCCGGCTCCGCGAAGCGTCAGCGCTGGAGCAATCCAAGGCGGACTTCGCCCGCAGCTATGTGGCCGATGTAATGAGACTGATAGCGAGCCAAGCTTCGCTGTCACAGACGGCTCCGGAACTGCGGCAAATTCTCCGCCAGCGCCATGAGCAATTCCATGAGATGCTGCGGATCAACATGACAGTGCTGGCGACAGCGCACGCGGTTTCCGAAGATTTGATCCGGGGTGTGTCGAACCAGCTCGCGCGCAAGGCGGCGCCACAGACGTACAGCGCTTCGGGGCGGCATACGGTTCCAGGTCCGAACGCGATGCAGCCGCTCGCGGTCAGCCGCAATCTCTGACGATTTAAGCGGGCGCAGCCTCACGCTTGATCTTGTGGACTTCGATGAATTCGCCCGTGGGCGTGGCGCGCTTGCCCAACAGCACCAATTCGTCGGCGGCGACCAGCCCGACATCGACATCGCGATCCGGCAGGACGACGATGACATGCTCGCCGATCATCACGTCGACCATATGCATCTCGGGAGTTTTTTGCGCCGCCTGCGCTGCCCATATCTTGAAGTTTTCATAATAGGGCGAGGCGCGCCAGGCCGATGGATAACCCGGATCGACATGGGCGGTGAGACGGCGGCCATCATTGCTCTTGAACAGGACGAACTTCGCCTTCTCCGGCTTCCATTCCGGACCAAGGCCTCGCGAGATCATCCATTCACAATAGGCGCCGCGGCATACGGCCGGACGCGTTGTGTAAATGCCGCAGCCTTTTCCCGGTCTGCAGTGCGGGCACCATTGGCCGGCCGGGCTTGCCAGCACCTCGATGTGCACCACCTTGCAGCACAGCGTGCAGGTCCCACACTCCCGGTTCGGCACGACCAGCGTATTAGCATGCGCGATTAGCGCCGCCTCCGCCGCGGTAATTTCAACGGGTTGGTAATGGACGTTCATGGCAGATTCATTACCGATTAAGGATAATGAATAGTTAAGGCGCCGCTTGCCGCTCGTGAGCTGCGACAAACGAAAACGGCGAGGCCGAGGCCCCGCCGTTTGTACTATGCGCGTTGGATCGGATTAGCGGAAGAGACGCAGCACCGATTGGTCCGCCTGAGTGGCGAGCGACAGAGTTGTCGAAGACAGCTGCTGGCGCGTCTGCAAGGCCAGCAGGTTGGCGCCCTCCTGGTTGCCATCGGCCAACACCAGACCATCCGCGCCGGTATTGAGCGTGTTGATCTGGGACTTGGTGAAGTCCGTGCGCGACTGGATGATCGACACGCTGGAAGCGAAGGTGGAGGCTTGGTTTTTCAACGCCGACAGTGCGTTGGCGATGTTGGTCACCGCATTGGTGATGTCAACGTTGGTTTGGAAACCGCCGGAAGCGGTAATGCCGAGGCCGGCGGCTGTGTCGGTAACGCCGGTCAAGGTCAGCGAGGTGGTGGCCTTTTCGTTTAATACCGTCTTCAGGCTTTGATTGTTCAGCAAGCTGACGCCGTTGTAGCCGGAGTCCGCGGCCAAAGCATCGATCTGAGCGCGGATCGTGTCATATTGCGCAGCGAAGGTAGTGCGGGTGGCGTTTAACGTTCCGCCCGCGGTGTTGGTAAAAACGCCGCCGCCGCCGGTGAGGCCGGCGTTTATTAGTTCCGACGCCAAGATGCTGCCACCGACGCCGATCACGTTCGTTCCCTGTGCCTCGAGCAAGATTTGCCCGGTGCTGGAGAGCTCCGCCTTTATCTTCAGGTTCGCGGTGTTGTTGACCGAGTCAATGACCTGCTGGACGGTGGTGGAAGTACCCACCGTGGTGAAAGTCGACGTGACGGTGCCATCCGTGAACTGAATCGTCTTGGCGGCAGTGGTCGCAAACGTCGAGGCACCGGTCAGGTTCGACACCGAGCCGGTGACGATCGCGGTCGTGGCAGTGGTCGCCGCAGCCTGGAGTTGGCTCACAGTCGCCGAGGCGCTGTTGACCAGGGTGGTCAGTGCGGTGATGCCGGCATTCGCGGCGTCGAGGGTCCTGCTGGCATTGGAGATGCCGTCAAGCAGGGCGGAGAGGTTGTTGGCGCTACTGCGGAAAGAAGCCGACAAGAAGAAGTTCGTCGCGTTGTCGAGCGCGCTGTTGACCTTTTTGCCGGTCGCCAAACGGTTTTGCGTGTTGTTGATTTGGTCGCTGGTCGATTGAAGCGCGAGCAAGTTCGAACGCACCCCCGAGGAGAGAAGAATGTCAGCCATTAGATGCCCCTGTTTTATTGTTTAATAGAAAGCCCTGTTGCCCTACCTTCGAGCCTGATGACTTTCGCTGGTAAAATAGAAAATATTGCGAATAAACGTTCTTAATATATTCCATGCTGAACGTAGTATTACTTAGGAAAATGCCCTATACACTCTGTTTATCAAGCCGATTACCAGAATATATACGATTAATCAGCTGTAAAAGGATACGCGATTACTTCGGTTTTTTGGAATGATTTGGTAATCTAAACGCCGCGTTGACCGGCCGGCGGTCGCCCCTCCGGCGCGACGGCCACTTGCCGAAGATTCTGGAATATCAAGGCGGAAGCGCCACCAACAATAGCGACAGCCTCATGGGCGCTGATGTCGGCTCAGTGAACGGCGCGTAAATTTGTACCGCCGTTTCGCCCCACGGCTTTAACCCTTCGTTCACCCTAACGCGAATTAACCATGTTTCTTCATCTCCATGAAGCCATAGGCGGCGAGGATGTTCCCGCCCGATCCGGAGCGGTCGGGAAGGCATTGTCTAAACTTGGACGCATTGCCTAAACCTAAACCAGGAAGGTAACTACCCATGGCTGATATTCTTCTCTCCTCCGGTGTGCGTTCAAACCTTCTCGCCCTGCAGCAGGTCACGGACTCGATCTCCACCACGCAGACCCGCCTCGCGACCGGCAAAAAGGTCAACAGCGCGCTCGACAACGCGACGAACTTCTTCTTGTCGAATTCTTTCCGCAGCAGCGCCAACAATCTAAACAGCTTGCTTGACGGCATCTCGACCGCAACCAGGACGCTGGATGCCGCCAACGCCGGCATTACCTCACTGACCACGCTGGTCAACAGCGCCTCGGCATCTGTGAGCCAACTCCAGGCTGCAAATGCTTCCATCACGACCGCGGTCGTTACCGGCTCGGTGTCGAACCTGACCGGTGCCTCGACGTTTGCGACCACTGCCGCCAAGACGATTCAGTTCACGGACGGCACCGTCACGTCGACTTTCAACACGGCGGGTACGTCCACCACCATCCAGCAGGTCATCGACTCGATCAACAACACCGCCAACCTGAAGATAAAGGCGGAGCTCTCCACCACCGGGCAAATCTTGCTCGAGGCACAGGGAACTAACGTGATCGGCGTCGGCGGCAGCATCTTGGCGTCGGAACTAATAAACGCCGGCCTCACCGGCGGCGGCGGCTCTTTTACCAACACCGCGGCGGGAACGTTAAACGCCACCCGCAGTACCTTCGCTGCGCAATATGACACGATCCGCGCTCAGATCGATGCCTTGGCCGCGGACTCCAGCTACAACGGCGTCAGCTTGCTGAACAGTCAAAGCCTGAAGGTGGTATTCAACGAAAAGGCCACCACCTCGCTGACCTTGACCGGGATCAACGATACGGCCACCGGCCTCGGCATTACCGCTTCCGGCGGTTTCCAAACCAACGTTGACATCACCAATGCGGTGACCAACATCGCCAACGCGCTGTCGGCGTTGAAAAACCAAGCCTCCACCTTCGCTTCCAACGTGTCGATCATTCAGTCGCGCACGGACTTCACCAAGCTCCAGAGAGATACGCTCAATACCGGCGCGGACGGCCTAGTCTTGGCCGACGCCAACCTGGAAGGCGCCAACCTGCTGGCCTTGCAGACCCGCCAGCAGCTGTCTTCGACAGCTCTGTCCCTTGCTACCCAGGCCGACCAAGCGGTTCTGCGCTTGTTCCGCTAACACTAAAGACGTCGCATTCTGCAACGGCGGGGCCCAGGCCCCGCCGTTTTGCTTTTGGAAAGGATGATGTCACCGTTTTAACTTCCCATTAGGGTTAACAGATCACACTCCCCTTGGCCGCGTCATGAGCGGATCGTCACAGCCGTGTGCGACGAGCGGAGTGGAAGATGAGCAATGATATTCTAGTTTCGTCCGGAGTGCGTGCGAACCTTCTCGCGCTCCAGCAGACCACTGACCAAATCTCCAGCACGCAAGCCCGCCTGGCCACGGGCAAAAAGGTCAACAGCGCGCTCGATAATGCTTCGAATTTTTTCTTGTCGAGTTCGTTCCGCAACAGCGCGAACGCCCTGAATTCGTTGCTCGATGGGATCGGGACTGCGAGCCGAACGCTGGACGCAGCCAACGCCGGCATCACTTCGCTGACCACCCTTATGAACAGCGCGCAGGGCTCTCTCACTCAAGCTCTAGGGAGCACTGCGACGACGGCGGTCGTCACCGGCACGGTCGCCAGCCTGACCGGCGCCTCGACGTTTGCGACCACTTCGGCCAAGACGATTCAAATCTCGGATGGAACCGTCACGTCGACTTTCACCACGGCGGGCACATCCACCACCGTCCAACAGGTCATCGACTCGATCAACAACACCGCAAACCTCAAGGTGAAGGCCGAGCTGTCCGGCGACGGGCGCATTTTGCTCGAGGCACAGGGCGCCAACGTGATCACCGTCGCTGGTAGTATCGCGTCGGCGGAGCTCTTGGGAGCCGGCCTCGTCGGCGCCGGCGGCGCTTCGGTTACCACCGCGGCTGGTACCTTGAACTCCAGCCGCAGCACCTTCGCAGCGCAATATGACACCATCCGCACTCAAATAGATCAACTGGCCGCGGACTCCGGTTACAACGGCGTCAGCTTGCTCAACGGCGGCACCCTCAAGGTTGTCTACAATGAGAAGGCGACCTCGGTTCAAATGCTGATCGGTGTCAATGACACGGCGGCGGGCCTCGGCATCGCGGCGTCGGCGGGCTCCTTCCAGACCAACGCCGATATCAACAACGCCATAGCCTCCATAGCCAATGCCATTACCACGTTGAAAAATCAGGCCTCGACCTTCGCGTCCAACGTATCGGTGATCCAGGCCCGCACCGAATTCACCAATTCGATGAAGAACACGCTCAATATCGGCGCCGATGGTTTGGTTCTCGCCGATGCCAACGAGGAAGGCGCTAACCTGCTGGCGCTGCAGACACGCCAGCAGCTGTCCTCGACGGCGCTGTCGCTCGCTACCCAGGCCGATCAAGCCGTCCTGCGATTGTTCCGTTAAGCCGCGACCAGTAATCGAAAAAGGCGGCCTTGCGTGCCGCCTTTGTCATGTCGCCCGCGCGCTTGTCAATTAACCACCTATTAAACCTAACAGACCAGTATCGCTCGCCAGCCACTGAGCCAATCGCGCCTATTTCCATTTAGCGCCAATCGGGAGCGGCATCGAATGGGCCTCAAGGTCGAGCTCAAGCCAGGCGAACGCCTCATCATCGGCGAGTGCATCGTCACCAATGGCGACCAGCGCACCCGTCTTCTAGTCGACGGCGAGGCGCCGATCCTGCGCGAAAAAGACATCATGACGCCGGAGCGCGCCGACACGCCGGCGAAGCGCATCTATCTCGCGGTGCAGCTGATGTACATCTCGCGCAATCCGCAGGCGATCCAAGAAACCTACTTCACTCTGATGCGTGAACTGGTGCAGGCGGTGCCGAGCGCATGGCCGCACATCGCCAACATCAATCAGCACATCCTCGGTGGCGACATGTACAAAGCGCTGAAGGATGCCAAGCTACTTATTGCCTATGAGCAGGAGCTATTAGACGATGCAAAATGCCGCCCAAGCCTACGGCAAAGTAGCTAAGCAGACCACCAATCAGCGTGAGCTTGAGGCCGACCTGCTGCTGCAAGCGGCGTCGCGGCTGCAAGCTATCTGCGATGGCTGGGACAGCAAGAAAGATGAGCTCGATGCCGCGCTCCTCGCCAATCGTAAGCTCTGGTCGGTTTTTTTGGCGGCCGCGACCAGCCAAGACAATCCGCTGCCGATCCCGGTCCGGCAGAACGTCGCCAATATCGGCCTGTTCGTCTTCAAGCAGACACTGGAGCTGATGATCGAGCCGAAGCCTGAGTTGATCAATGCGCTCATCGGCATCAATCGTGAGCTTGCCGCCGGCCTTCGTAGCGAAGGATAGCGCAGCGCCCCGCCCGGCGTTTACTGCGGCATGTAATTGAGCAGGTTGATCTTCGACATGAGAGAGGTCGTCTGCAAAGACGCCTGCAAGCTCGTCTGCAATGCCAGAATCTGCGAGCCGACCTGTTCCATCGACACACCCTCGATGCTCTGCAACAGGTCCGACAAGGTGGCGTGACTTTGTTGATGCCGGGCCTTGGCGCTTGCCACCGAGGTTTGCGCGCCTGCGATCTCGGACGCAATATCAGTGATCTTTTGCTGACCTTGTACCCCATCGAGCGCGAGGCCGACGCGCTGCGTCAGGACGGTGTAGCTGGCGGCGGCGTTGGGGTCCGTGGCTGAATATGAGGCCGCGGCGAGAACCGCGATATTTTGCACGGTCGAGCGTAGCGCCTGTTCATTGGCGCGCATTCCGTAGGAGACGCTGATCGACGCGTCGATCCGCGCCGTCGCCGTAGCACGCGCGGAGCCGCCGCCGGCTTCCCCGGTATACCAAATGACTGTGTTGGCGGCGCTGCCCGCCACCAACGCAGTGGCGGTCAATGGCGGGCCGGCGACGCGCTGCGGAGGTGTCGTGGCATCGGCACTAAAGAAAGCGTTAGAGGCGTTCATGGCCGAAGCCGCCATCAGCGAGCTGCCCGCAACCTGGGTGACCCCGGCGGTCAACGCTGCTTGTAGATTGATGGCGGTCGTCGCCGGTGTTGCGCCAAGGCTGAATTGATTCGGTCCCGGCGGTGTCGAGGTCGTGGCGGTCAATGTTAGATCTGCGCTGGTTCCGTCCGGCAAGGCGAATGAGAACTTGATGCTGTCGCCTTTGTTTGGGTTGCTAGCGCCAAGGGCCACGGAGATGCCGGGCGGCGAGCCCACCGGGCCGGTCACGATTGCTCCAGTCAAAGACGAGCTAACGCTTGCAAGCTTGAGACCGAATGGCGAGCCGGCGACGTCCTCGCCAACCGACACCGTAGACCCTGCCGCCGCGGGAATCAGCAGCCGGCCAAGCCCGGAGGCGCCGAGATCCGCCTGTTGGCGTTCGGAAATCACCTGCTTAAGTCCAGCGCGCGTTGCATCGCCGTTGATGATGTGATCGGTCGTCTCGACGGGAGGCTGATCGACGCTCTTGCCGGAAAAGAGATAGCGGTCGCCCACCTGGGTGCTGAGCGATCCGAAAACGGCATCAAGCTGGCTGTAAGCCGCTTTCTGGTCCACCGTCTGTCCAGTGCCGTCGATCGCGAAGGTCGATTGCACCATGGCGCTCCTAACCGCACGTCCGGTCTTGCCGATTTGGTCGAGCGCCGTCTGAGCAAAGGTGAGCCGCACGCCCACATTGGTAATGGTGTCATCGTAGCTGGCGAGAGCAGAAAGCTTACTGTGGAGTCCAACCGCTAGCCCGCGGTCGAGGCCAATGCCGGCATAGCTGGTAGTCTTCTTGCCGCTGCCGAGCTGACGCTGCAGATCGTCGAGCTGACGGCGCATGTCGATTAACGACTGGACCGACAACGCGGAACGGCTACCGATACCGCCAATGCTCATGCTGCCCTCAGTAACGTGTCGAGCATTTCTTTAACCGCCGAAAGCACGCGGGCGTTGGCGGCATAGGAATTTTGCAGGTTGAGCAGATTCGACATTTCCTGATCGATATTCACCGCGGAGTTGTCGTTGAACCGCTGCTGCAGCGATTTGACGACGATATCCTGGCCTTCCTTCAGGCTGCTCGCGGCGGACGCGGCTTCGCCCTGCTGGCTCACCACTTGACGGATAAACGACTGCAGCGAACCTTTGAAAGGCGCGCCGGCCGTACCGATGCCGGATTGCGAATTGAAGTCGAGCGCCGAGGCGGTGAGTTGATTGTAAATAAAGTTCGGACGGGTTGCGTCGCCCGCCGCTGTCATCGGCAAGGTCTGATAGACAACGAGTTTGGAAGGGTCGGCCAGCAAGGCGGCGTTGACGCTGATGCGCCCCGCCAGACCCAGGCTCTGGGAGCCGAGCGACGAAAACGCCCCGGTATAGGGATTGTTCGCATCCAGGAACAACGGGAATTCCGCGCCGCCGCCGGTGAGCGACGTCGTCGTCGCGGTCGCGGAAAGCGCATTGACATCAATCTTGCCGGTGGCTCCGTCGTCGAGAACCCGCAGACTTGTGCCCACCGGATTGGAGAACTGTAAACCCGTTATCCCGAGCGCACCGTTAAGCTGGGAAACCACCGAAGCCAGGCCGCCGGAAAAGTTTATGCCGATCACAGTGTCGTTCGGGTCGGACGTTGCCGCATTCGACAGCGGCAGCGCGGTAGGATCGTCCACCCGCACGAGGGTGATCTTGTGCTGTGTATTGGTGAGTGTGTCGGTATAGGTAATATGGATGGTGTTGCCGGCGGAAAGATTGCCGATGGGAACGTCGAAGCCCGACTGCGCTCCCACCACCGCCGGGGTTCCGTCGGTGGTGTGGTCTGACAGCGCCTGCGACAGCGCGGCCGCTATTCCGTCGATCTGGCCTTGCGCCTGCACCAGTACCTGATCGCGCATTTCCAGATAAGCGGCGATTTCACCCGAATGGATGGCTTTGCTGGCAATCAGGTCGACGGCGCCGCCGGTCGGCGAGATCAGCTTCAGGGTGCCGACGGTACGCTTGGTTGGATCGGCGCTCCACTGCGAAGCCGGCGTCATCGTGTCTTGACCATCGAACTCCAGCTTCGACGCCTGCGCGCCGATCAACTGGATACCCGAATTGGTAAAGACGGAAATCCGGTTGCCGTCGTTCTGCACGACGCGGATATCCATCAGTTGCGAAAGCTGGTTGAGATAATTATCGCGCTGGTCAAGCAGCGCGGCAGCGGCGGCGTCGCTCGCGTTGGAAGTTCCCAACTGCTGATTGAGGACGGCGATTTGCTGCATCGCGTCGTTGGCTTTGGAGACGGCGGCGGATAGGCCGGACTCTGCGTCGGTACGCAGCCCCTGAATGTCGCCGGTCATGGTATTGAGCTGCTGCGCCAATACCTGGCCCGCGCTAAGAACGTCGTTTCGAGCCGCAGTGGATTCCGGGCTCGTTGTCAGAGCCTGAACGGCGGTGGTGAAGTTGTTGAAGATCGTTTCCAGAGCGCCGGCCGATCCCGGATCGCCATAGGTCTGTTGCAGCCGTTCATAGAATTGCGCGCGCAGGCCGGCATAAGCACCGCCGGAGGTTTCCGTCCGCAGCTGCCGTTGTACGTATTGATCGAGTTCACGATTGACGCCGGCCGTGCGAACGCCGACGCCGGTGTCGCCGGTCGCCGTGGAAACCTGCACCGCGGTCTTGCGGACATAGCCCGGCGTTTCCGCATTCGCTACGTTGGCCGCGACAATGGCCAAGCCGGCCTGGCTGGCGCGCAGCCCGGATACAGCGGTGGCGAGCGCATGAGCGAGACTCATGAACGGTTGTCGTCCTCAGCTCACGTCGCGCGGGTGCGCGAAGGCATCCGGCGGCGTTACCGCAATATGTTCAGGAGGTCCTGAACCATTTGATTGGTGGTCGTGATCACTTTAGTATTGGCCGAGTAGGCCTGCTGGGTCACGATCAACTTGGTGAACTCATCGGCAATATCGCTGTTGGAACCCTCCAACGACGAGCCGACGATCTTGCCTCCGGAACCGAAGATAGCCGCGCCCGACTCGTCGGTCGCCTCGAAGGCGCCGCCGTCGAGGCGCTTCAAGCCATTCGGGCCGTTGAAGTTGGCAATGGAAATTTCGGCAAGATCGATGGTGCGTCCATTTGAATAACTGCCCGTGAGACGCCCTTTGTCGCTGATGGTGACGGTTTGCAGCTGGCCCGCGGGAAAGCCATTTTGCTGCAGGATATTGACCTGTACGCTGCCGTTCGGATCGGCGAATTGTGTGATACCGCCCAAACCATGGACGAGCTGCACATCGCCAAGCGCAACGCCGTCGACGACCACGTTGCTGAGGGTCACGTTGCCGATGGGCGGGTTCATCTGGCCATTTGGACTAAAGGTGTAGTTCGTGCCGACGTTCTGCCACGCCACCTGGTTGCCGGTGGCATTCGAATTCACCTGGTAGAACAAATTCCAGGTATCGGTGCCGCCGGAAGCGGAGCTGTCAATTTTCGCCCAGCGAAGCTGGATGTTCGCAGGTGCGCCGGAGACGTCGTATGCGGTGACGGCACCGCCGCCGATGGTGGAGGAGAGGAAGGCGGTGACGTCATTGGCGACGACGGTCTGGTTGGAAGGAATTGCCGTCGTCGTATGCATGCCGAATTTCTTCGGCAGTGCCGTGCCGCTGATGCTGATGTTATCCGTCGGGTTGGAGGCGGTGATTGTAATGTTGCCGTTGGCCGGATTGACGGAACCGATGCCGAAGGTCAGGCTGCCGAGTCCGCTGGCGCCGTTGAGTTCGGCCAGCGTGGAGACCTGACCGGCAGCATTCCCGAAGGTGATGGTGGTCGGCGGATTGGCGCCAATGGTGACGATCAGTGTGTCGCCCGCGCCGACGGCACTCTGCGTTAGCAGATTCGTCGGCTGTGTCGTTCCGGTCGAGAGGCCAAGCTCGGCGAGCATCGCAGCGGAGCCGCTGGCGATGACAAGGGTCGTATCCGCGTCGACGCTCTGCAGCTGGAGATGTCCCGTACCGTCCTGGGTCACTGGTATGACCAAGCCTGGAGGCGCGGCGGCGTTGATTGCGGCCCTGACCGCTGCTGCGTTCATGCCCGCGGTAATGTTGATCGGCCCGCTGCCGTTGATGGTAAAGCTGCCGGCATTGATCATGGCACCCGGTAAAGGTGTCGAAGCCGTGATCTTGGCGGGCGCATCCGGCAACAGCGTCGCGCCCGTTCCGGTGATCTGCGCCGCGGACGCCGGTCCTACCAGCGGATTGGCGATGAAATTCGAAGGATCGAGAAGCTCGGAGCGCGGGATGTTGACGTCGTGTCCCGAGGTCAACGGATAGCTTGCGAGGTTGGCGCGATAGTCCACTGACGTGGTCGCCTGGGCCGAGAGGAAGTCGTTCTGGAATTTGAGAACTTGCGGGGCGCTACCGATAAGGTTGCCCGTGGTTGAGTCGATCGGGATACCCATCAAGTAATAGCCGGCGCCGTTTACCAGAAACCCGCTTTTGTCTGGCTGAAAATCGCCGCGGCGCGTGTAGAGGTCAACACCGGAAAACACCGGCCGATTATCCACGACGCTGGAGGGCTTTTCGGTGACGAAATAACCCGCGCCGTTGATCGCCATGAAGGTGCCGACCGAAGATGTCTGTACGTCTCCCTGCACCGTGTTGGTGGCGCGGGCATTGGCGACGATGTTTCCCGCCTGCTGTTTGCTGGGCGGTTCGTCGGGAATGACGTCGACGAAACTCGTGTCCATGCGCTTGAAGGCGGTCGTTTGCGAGTTGGCGATGTTGCCGGAAATATTTTCGAGCGCGAATGATTGCGCGCGCATACCCGTCACCGCGGTGGTGAGAGCGCCGAAGAGACCCATGACATCATCTCCAAACTGAATCCGGGCGGCTGACCGGAGGTGGTACAAGAGCGGGCCGCAATATCAGTGCGACCGTCGCAAGCTCCGTGCCAGCAACGAAAATGACGATAATTCAATGGCTTGGTTTGATGCCTGGGCGGATTGAGCCGCGCCGCACCCGACCATTCCTGCCGTATGCGGCAGGAATTGCCGGGTTCGTTCTAGCTAAGGATCAGGATGAGCCGGTGGCCGCCGGCACGAACTTCATCGCCACGCCGTTCATGCAATA
Organism: Alphaproteobacteria bacterium; assembly: GCA_034668825.1. Lineage (GTDB taxonomy): Bacteria > Pseudomonadota > Alphaproteobacteria > Rhizobiales > Xanthobacteraceae > CANKHA01. Next base: position 29,996 of record JAXDOR010000039.1, read on the forward strand.
GCGCAGGCCCGTCGGCTTCGGCCCATCGTCAAAGACGTGGCCCAGGTGCCCGCCGCAACGGTGGCAGTGAACCTCGGTCCGCGCCATGAAGAGCGAGCGATCTTCTGTTGTGCCGATGGCATTAGGAAGCGGTTGGTAAAAGCTCGGCCATCCAGTGCCGCTTTCAAATTTTGTGTCCGAAGCATAGAGCGGCAGGTCGCATCCCACGCAGGCGAAAGTGCCCTTACGCTTTTCATTATTGAGTGGACTCGATCCCGGACGCTCGGTGCCATGCTTGCGCAACACGTCATATTGAGCGGGTGTCAGAATACGTTTCCATTCAGCATCGGGTTTTTGCACTTCAAAGGTCTCCTGCTCTGCGGCTGCCCAGGCCTGCCGCGGCCATCTCACGATCGCCAACGCGGCAAGGCTGGCGCCGACGGTCAACAGGTAGCGTCGGGTGACGTTCTTCGTTGTCATGGCTTTTTCCTCTATGCCGTCGCGCGCGTTTGCATCATCCGTGTCCGGTATACGTAGACACCCGGTCTGTGGTTACAACCATCTGATGAGATTAAGCATTCTCCACGCAAATGAAATCCGCCGCGCGGTGGAAAACCCGGCAGTGCAACAACTTAGCTAGCTATCACGATGTTGAGAGCAGAGCCGCGAACGCTCGATGCTGACAGGATGGCGCTAAGCGCGGAGCTTTACCGCAACCCTGGGACATCGAACGAATAAGTCGCGCCGAGGCCGACAGTCGTTTGGTCCCGCGACCCGCGCTGAACCACCAGCGGGGATTTCCCGGCATCGCCGGTGAGTCGCTCATACTCGACGAAAACATGGGTTGCCCATTGCGGCGTCCATTCGTATCGCGCCTGGGCTCCCGCGCCGTAGGAATAGAGGCCGCCTCTCGCATCGAAAACCGGAAGGCCCGACGCCGCCGCTTGTACGGCGTTGATGCTGAAGTAGGGCTGGTTGAAGGCGGCGCTCACGAGCGTCACGCGCGGACCTGCCGACAGCGTCAGTTGCCGGGTGACGGGATGAACGATGTCCGCCGTCAAATCAGAAACGATACCCCGATGGCCGCCGACGCCCTGCCGGACCTCGACGCGCGTGCGCAGCCATTGCGCCGGCCAATATTCCGCGAACAGCCCGAATTCAACCGCCCAGTTGACGTCGCCAAGACCACGAAGCCGGATGTCGTCGCTCTCCTTGCGCGGCAACTGCAGCTTGGCGGTCGGGCCGAGGCGGAAGGCGCCGGATTCCAAAATCCCAAAACCAAAACCGTCACGGGGGCTACTGAAACGTCGCGGCGTTCCGGCACGGCGGATGTCGAACAGCGGCGCCGGCCTGATCACGTAACGGTCCGAGCCGCTGAAGGATGGCAGCAGCCGCCCCTCCACGCCCAAAGTGATTGTCCAATCGGATGAGTTCGGTAGGGGCGTAACGAAATCCGCTGCCGGCGCCGCAACCGGGGCTGCCACCACAGCCAGCAATCCCGCTAGTGCAAAAATCCGCTTCATGGAACGCCCCATCCAGCTAAGGACCGCTTTATACCGGATGGCGCAACGATAACAACCAAAACAACTCTAGACCGGTCCGTCGGCTGGCTGTTTAGGGGGGGATGGACCGTCTTCGGGCGCGGTTGAAGCGCCTTCCTGGCCTTCGCCGTTTGCGATGGCATTGGATAACTTTTCCGCTGCTGCGCCTAACGGCAGCTTTCCGCGCCGCTTCGATGCTTTGCCGCGTCTGGGAGCCTTTTGACCGCTGCCGTGGTTTTGCTGCGGTTCCCTCGCCAGCGATTCGGCTGCCGCAGTCTCGACCGGGGCCATGGGCGGCGCGGCAACCGGTTGTTCGACCGGCGCGACAACATCCTGCACCACGCCTGCCCCGGACCGATCCGCGCGCCGGCGCACCATATGCGCCTCAGCCACTTCGACGACCCGTTTCGACCAATAGCCGATCTGTACCGCGGCGCGGGCCAGCGCCCCGCCCGCCCAGACCAACTCGTAAGGCGAGAACAACCGCCAGGTCTGGTCGCCTTCCACGATCCCCCGCGCGATCAGTTCCCCAGCCATGGCCGTGGTGTTGAAACCGTGGCCGCCAAAGGCGCCGGCAAGCCACAGCCCGCGCGAAATTTCTCCGATCTGCGGCATCTTGTGCACGGCGTTTCCCAGCGTTCCCGACCAGATATGATCGATCTCGACCTTGCCGAGCTGGGGAAAGGTCCTGCGAATATCGGCGGCGAGACGCCGGCTGAACCGGCGCGGGTCGGATTCCCAGGTGGTCATGCCTCCCGACCACAACAGCCGGTCGCCACCAACAATGCGGTAGTGGTTGTCGGCGCGCTCGGTGTCGGTGACGGCGCCGGAATAGGCGATCGCTTCGGCCAGTGCCGGTCCAAGCGGAGCCGTGGTCGCGACATAGGTGGTGACCGGCACCAACGTCGCCGCGAGCTTTGGCATCAGGCCGGTAAGGCCGGTATTTGCCGCGAGCACCACATGCGCGGCGCGCACTCTGGCGGCAGGCGTAATCACCCGTTTGCGGATGCCGGCAGGATCGATCGAGAGCGCGGGGGTGTTCTCGTAGATGTGCGCGCCGGCATTTTCCGCCAACTCGGCGAGGCCGAGAGCATAGTTGAGCGGATGGACGTGGAAGGCGCGGGGGAAATGCGCGGCATTGTAATACAGCGGGCTTTTCAGCAACTGGCGCACTTGCTCTGCCGGCCACATTTCAACTTCCGTGCCGAATTCGCGTAGCTGCGCAGCCTCGGCCGCTAATTCCGGCGTCTCTCTGAATTTACTAATATACAGCCAACCCTCGACCGGATCGACGCCCGGCATGGCGCTGTCGCGGATGGTAGTGCGAACATAGTCGAGGCCGCGCTCGGACAACTCCCATAACGCTCTCGCCTGTTCGAGCCCGACGCGAGCAATGATCCGATCGACGCGTTCGGCAAAGCCCGGCAATACGAATCCGCAATTGCGTCCCGATGCACCGGAAGCGACATGCTGAGCCTCCAGCACCGCGACAGACCATCCGCGCCGCGCCACTTCGCGCGCGGTGGTCAGCCCGGCCAATCCGCCACCGATGACGCAGACGTCCACGTCCAGATCGATGTTGAGGCGGCCGCGTGCGTGTGCGGGTACCATGGTCGCCGCATACCAGCCTGAGCCATGGGATGGAGAATCAACCGCGTTCATTGCGCCTCGCTGTGACCACCGCTGCGTCGCGGCAGCCGCGGGCGCATGCTAGAGGGTTTTCTGGCCAAGTGGAATTCGCCGTAAATGTGACAAAACAATAACCTAAGCGACCGGTCGCCGATAATGTTGCTTTCGCCCGGCGCGTAGACAATCCTTGAAGCGCGTATTGAAAGGGCCGACGTCATGCGCTGTCTGATGCTGCTGCGCCATGCCAAATCGGCTCCGGCGGACGCGACGACGCGGGATCATGACCGGCCGCTGGATGCGCGCGGACGCGGCGATGCGCCGAAGATCGGCGCCTATATGGTACGCCATGCGCTCGCGCCGGATCAGGTGCTGGTATCGACGGCAAGGCGGGCGCGCGAAACCTGGGCGCTTGCGGCCACGGCATTCGCCGCGCCTCCGCCGGTCATTTACGAGCCGCGCCTGTACGAGGCCGAGCCGGATGCCCTCTTTCAAATTATCAAGGAGGCTGCCGAGACGACGCGCGCGCTTCTCCTGGTCGGCCACAATCCCGGTCTGCATAAGCTCGCCATGCTGTTGATCGCATCCGGACATATCGAAGCGCGCGAGCGGCTGAGCAGGGAATTCCCGACGACCGGGCTCGCCGTCATCGATTTCGCTTTCGACGATTGGAAAAAGTTGCATCCTCAGGCCGGGCGCCTGGACCGTTTCGTCAGCCCGCGCTCGCTCATGGCGGCGACCGATTGAACTTGCGCTTACGACTTGACTGCCGTGGCAGCGGCAACCGCCGCATCCGCATTGGGATCCTTCTCCGGCACCACGCTCTGCACGCGGACGAGATCGGGAAATAACCGCGTCCACAGAAACACGATCATGATGGCGCCGACGCCCCCGATCAGAACCGACGGCACCACGCCGAGCAGAGCCGCCACCGCGCCGGATTCGAACTGCCCGAGGTTGGAGGTCGTGCCGGTGAAGAGCGAGTTGACCGCCATGACACGGCCAAGCATCTCGTTCGGCGTGCGGGTTTGCACCAGCGAGTGACGCACCACGACGCTGATCGCGTCCGCCCCGCCATAGACGGCGAGCGCCGCCATCGACAGCCACAACCAACTCGACAGGCCGAATACGATGGTCGATAGGCCATAAACCATCACCGCGGCGAACATCAGCTTCCCGGCATTACGCTTGAGCGGCGTGCGTGCGAGGAAAGCCGAGACCATGAGCGCGCCAATGGCCGGCGAGGAGCGGAGCAACCCCAGTCCTTCCGGGCCGGTCTGCAGGATGTCGCGGGCGTAGATCGGAAGCAGCGCCGTCACCCCGCCGAGGAATACGGCGAAGAGATCGAGCGAGATGGCGCCAAGCAGGATCGGACGGCTGCGGATGTAGTGAAAGCCGGCAAATATCGTCTCCAGTGTGATCGGTTTTTTCTCCTTCGGCGGGCGCTCCAGACGAATGAGACTAACCAACACACTGGCGGTGACGAAGCCCGCGAAGCATGTGAAATAGACGACATTCGGACCGAAGATATACAAAAAGCCGCCGAGCGCCGGACCGGTGATGACCGCGGTCTGCTGCGCCGTGGCGCCCGCGGCGATGGCGCGCGAGAGGATTGCCGGCGGCATGATGCTCGGAACCAGCGTGTGCAGCGTCGGTCCCTCGAAGGCGCGGCATGTCCCCGCGACCAACACAACGGCGAAGATCACGCCGACGCTAAGCCCGCCGGCTAGGCTACCGATAGCCAGAACCGCAGCCGCACACGCATTGCCCAACTGGCAAGCGCGGACCACTTTGCGCCGGTCGTAGTGATCCGCGACATGACCGATGACGAGCGTGCCCAAGATCACCGGCACGAATTGGATTAGCCCGACGAAGCCGAGATCGAGTGGGCTGTTGGTCATGTCGTAGACCTGCCAGCCAATGGCGACCGCCATCATTTGATAAGCCATCGTGCTCGACACCCGCGCGAGCCAATAGAAAATGAATTGACGATGTTTCAGTAAGGAGTCTTGATCGGCGGCGGGCGCAATGGACATGCGGAGTCCGGAAGATGGCGGGATGGCCTGCATACCGCTTTCTTTCCTTCGTACCAACCCCTTTGACTGAGCCGTGGAATCCGACGCAAGCGCCCGGTTTAGCCCAGCGCGGCGTTGATTATTTTCTGCCGAACGCCCATGTCAGGCACATGCGCAAACTTGCCTTGATCCTGCCCCTGCTGGCGCTTCTCACCGCGTCCATCTGCTACGCCTATTATATTTGGGCAACAGACGAGGGGCCGCCGATGCCGGCCAGCGGTTATGTGGCCATGGGA
>JAXDOR010000040.1:0-20038 GCA_034668825.1 Alphaproteobacteria bacterium
ACGCGCGGCGCGCGAGGAAGATTGAAAGAGGCGCGGCATGATTCAGATGCAAACCAATCTCGACGTGGCGGACAATTCCGGCGCGCGCCGAGTCATGTGCATCAAGGTGCTCGGCGGCTCCAAGCGCCGCTATGCGACCGTGGGCGACGTCATCGTCGTCTCGATCAAGGAAGCGATCCCGCGCGGGCGGGTAAAAAAGGGTGAGGTGATGAAAGCCGTGGTCGTGCGCGTCTCCAAGGAAATCAAGCGCGCCGACGGCTCGATCATCCGCTTCGACCGCAACGCGGCCGTGCTGATCAACGCTCAGTCGGAGCCGGTCGGCACCCGCATCTTTGGCCCGGTGCCGCGTGAGCTTCGCGCCAAGAACCACATGAAGATCATCTCGCTCGCTCCGGAGGTGCTGTGATGGCAGCGAAAATCCGCAAGGGCGATAAGGTCGTCGTGCTCGCCGGCCGCGACAAGGGCCGGTCCGGAGAAGTCCTGGAAGTGCGTCCAGTCGAGGCGCGCGCGCTCGTGCGCGGCATCAACATCGTGAAGCGCCACCAACGTCAGAGCGCGAGCCAAGAGGGCGGCATAATCTCCAAGGAGAGTTCGGTCCACCTTTCCAATCTCGCGGTCGCCGATCCAAAGGACGGCAAGCCGACTCGCGTCGGCTTCAAAGTCCTGAAGGACGGCAAGAAGGTACGGATCGCCAAGCGTTCGGGAGTCGAGATCGATGGCTGAAACAGATAAGTCCGAGGCTCGCAAGGCCGACGCCAAAAAGGCGGATAAGGCCGAACGTGCTGAGAAAGCCAAGGCCGCGCAGGCCCGCAAGGCCGCGCCGGCCGAGAAAGGCACAGCTGCGAAGGCCACCGCCAGCGCGCCTGGCGGGGCGCCGCGCCTGCGCATGCATTTCGATGAGGTAGTCCGCGCCAAGCTCGCCGAGGAGTTCGGCTACAAAAACCGTATGCAGGTTCCGGTGATCGACAAGGTCGTGCTCAACATGGGAATCGGCGAAGGCGTCAACGACCGCAAGAAGGTCGATTCCGCGGCTTCCGATCTCGCCCTCATTGCCGGTCAGAAGGCGATCATCACCAAGGCGCGCAAATCGATCGCCACCTACAAGCTGCGCGACGGCCAGGCGATCGGCTGCAAGGTGACGTTGCGCCGCGCGCGCATGTACGAGTTCATCGACCGGCTCATCAATATCGCGCTGCCGAGGGTGCGGGATTTCCGCGGGCTTAACCCGAAGAGTTTCGACGGCCGCGGCAACTACACGATGGGCATCAAGGAACACATCATTTTCCCCGAGATCGACTACGACAAGGCGGCGGAAATCTGGGGCATGGACATCACCGTCTGCACGACGGCGCGCACGGACGACGAGGCGCGCGCCCTGTTGGCGGCATTCAACTTCCCGTTCCGGCAGTGAGGGGTCAGCCCTCAAACGCGGAAACCTAGGAGATACGGATGGCGAAGAAGAGTTCAATTGAGAAGAACAACCGGCGGCGCCGAATGACCAAACAGTTTATGGGCCGGCGCTCGAAACTGAAGGCGATCGCGCGCGACAAGGCGAAGCCGATGGAAGAACGCTTCGCGGCGGCGCTCAAGCTTGCCGAGTTGCCACGCAACTCGTCGGCGACGCGCATCCGCAATCGCTGCGCCATGACCGGGCGTCCGCGCGGCTTCTACCGCAAGCATCAACTTAGCCGCATCGCGCTGCGGGATCTCGGCTCCAAAGGCCTGATCCCCGGCCTCGTCAAGTCGAGCTGGTAAGGGAGGATCGGACATGGCTGTGAACGATCCTATTGGCGATATGATCACGCGCATTCGTAATGCGCAGATGCGCAACAAGTCGAAAGTTTCGACGCCGGGTTCGCGGTTACGCGAGAGCGTGCTCGAAGTGTTGAAGACCGAAGGCTATATCCGCGGCTACGCGGCGGTTGAGCATTCGAGCGGCCGCAACGAACTCGAGATCGAGCTGAAATATTTCGACGGCGCACCGGTGATCCGCGAGATCGCCCGGGTCTCCAAGCCGGGACGGCGCGTGTATGCTTCGGTGAAGGCGTTGCCGCGCATCAACAACGGGCTTGGCGTGTCGATCCTGTCGACTCCCAAGGGGGTGATGGCGGACCATGCCGCGCGCGACGCTAATGTCGGCGGCGAAATCCTCTGCACCGTATTCTGAGCGGAAAGAACGGAAAGTCATCATGTCCCGCATCGGAAAGAAACCAGTCCCCGTCCCCTCCGGCGTCACCGCGAATGTCGAGGGCCAGACGGTGAAGATGAAGGGGCCGAAAGGCGCGCTTCAGCTTGTGCTGCACGACGATGTGTCGGTGAAGCTGGAGAGCGGCCTGATCCAGGTCGATCCGCGCAGCGAAACCAAACGTGCGCGCTCGCTCTGGGGCACCTCGCGTACACTGGTGGCCAATCTGGTCGCCGGGGTGACCAAAGGATTCGAGCGCAAACTGGAAATCACAGGCGTCGGTTATCGCGCGGCGGTGCAGGGCAAGAATCTTCAGATCGCGCTCGGCTACAGCCACGATATCGTCTATCCGATCCCGGAAGGCATCGCGATCGTGACTACGAAGCCGACCGAAATCACCATTACCGGTATCGACAAGCAAAAGGTCGGACAGGTCGCGGCCGAAATCCGCGGTTTCCGTCCGCCCGAGCCCTATAAGGGCAAGGGCGTCAGATATGCCGGCGAATACATCTTCCGCAAGGAAGGCAAGAAGAAGTAACGGAGCAGGCGATGGCGAAATATAAAACCCGGACTGAGCGACGCATCGCGAGCGTCCGCCGCGCTGTCAAAGCCGCGGCGCGGCATCGTAAGCGGCTTTCGGTTTTCCGCTCGTCGCAGCACATCTATGCGCAGGTCATCGACGATACTAAGGGGGAGACCTTGGTCGCGGCGTCTTCGCTGGAAAAGCCGATGCGAGGGAGCCTCAAGAGCGGCGGCAACGTCGACGCAGCGAAGGCGGTCGGCAAGCTGATTGCCGAGCGCGCGCTGGCGAAGGGACTCAAGGACGTGGTGTTTGATCGCGGCGGCTATCTCTATCACGGGCGCGTCAAGGCGCTCGCCGACGCCGCGCGCGAGGGTGGTCTCAACTTCTAAAGGACGCTTGGGCGCTTCGCCCGATTTGATTGGAACGCAAAATGGCACGTGAACATGGGCATGGACGGGAAGATCGCGACAGCGAGTTTGTCGACAAGCTCGTCCATATCAATCGAGTAGCCAAAGTGGTGAAGGGCGGCCGCCGCTTCGGCTTTGCAGCTCTCGTCATCGTCGGCGATCAGAAGGGCCGGGTCGGCTTCGGCCACGGCAAGGCGCGTGAGGTGCCGGAAGCGATCCGCAAGGCGACCGACAGCGCCAAGCGTAGCCTGATCCGCGTGCCGTTGCGCGAGGGCCGCACGTTGCATCATGACGTGCAAGGCCGCCACGGCGCCGGCAAGGTGTTCCTGCGCGCGGCGCCTCCGGGCACCGGCATCATCGCCGGCGGCCCGATGCGCGCGGTGTTCGAGACCCTGGGGATGCAGGACGTGGTAGCGAAATCTCTTGGTTCATCAAATCCTTACAACATGGTGCGTGCCACCTTCGATGCCCTTAAGCATCAGGATTCACCGCGTTCCGTGGCGGCCCGCCGCAACATCAAAGTATCCACGCTGCAGTCGCGCCGCCGCGAGGGCGGCGAGGCCGACGCAGTGGCCGAATAATTCGCGAGCGGCGTAAGGATTTTCGTATGAGCACGTCGAAAAAGACCCTCAAGGTCATGCAGACCGGCAGCCCGATCCGGCGTCATCACGATCAACGTGAGACGCTGGTTGGCCTGCGGCTGAACCGCATTGGCCGCATCGCCGAGTTGCCGGATACGGCGCAGACCCGGGGAATGATCGCCAAGGTCAAGCATCTGGTGAAGCTCGTCGAAGGTGCGAGCAAATAAATAGCCCGTTATGGCGGGGGTCGTCCCGCCATGACGAAAGGTAAAAAGGGTTGAACGATGAAGCTCAACGAAATCGCCGATAATCCCGGTGCCCGCAAGAATCGCTTCCGCATCGGCCGCGGCATCGGTTCCGGCAAAGGCAAGACCGGCGGCCGCGGCGGCAAGGGCCAGACCGCGCGTTCGGGCGTGCGCATCAAGGGCTTCGAAGGCGGCCAGATGCCGCTGCACCGGCGACTGCCGAAGCGCGGCTTTCGCAACACGTCGTTCCAGAAAAAGTTCAATGAGGTCAATCTCGGTCGCCTGCAGACGGCGATCGACGCTGGTCGCCTCGATCCCAAGGCGACGGTCGACTCCGAAGCGCTGGTCAAGGCGGGTGTTTTACGCCGTTCCAAGGACGGCGTGCGGTTGCTTGGCTCGGGTGAGCTGAAAGCCAAGATCGATATCGTCGTCATGGGCGCATCGAAGTCGGCGCAGGCGGCGGTGGAAAAAGCCGGCGGCTCGGTAAAAGTGCTGGCGCCGAAAAAAGAAGGTTCTGAGGAGGAGCCCCGCGGCAAGAATGCGCGCGCCGCAGCCAAGGGTGCATCAAAGGGTGAAAAGCCGAAAGCCGATAAGGCGGAGAGTAAAGACGCCGGAGCCGCTGAGGGATAACGTCGATCCCAAGCTTGCCTTTTGCAATTATCGTCATGCCCGGCCCTTGTGCCGGGCATCCGCGACTTTAAGTTTCGGATGGCCGGTACCCCGGCCGTGACGGAGAAGGGGATCGCCCCGGGAGCCTAAGATGGTCTCAGCAGCGGAACAATTAGCAGCCAATCTCAATTTCTCCGCCCTTGCGAAGGCCGAGGAACTGAAGAAGCGCATCTGGTTCACGCTGGGCGCGCTGCTGGTCTACCGGCTCGGGACCTATATCCCACTGCCCGGCATCGATCCCTCCGCTTGGGAGCAGATTTTCCGCACGCAGGCCGGCGGCATTCTCGGCATGTTCAACATGTTCTCCGGCGGCGGCATCCATCGCATGGCGATCTTTGCGCTGAACATCATGCCGTATATTTCGGCGTCGATTATCCTGCAGCTGATGACGACGGTATCGCCGACGCTTGAAGCGCTGAAAAAAGAAGGCGAGCAGGGCCGCAAGACGATCAATCAATATACCCGCTACGTCACGGTGATTTTGGCCGCCTTCCAAGCTTATGGCATCGCCGTCGGGCTGGAGGGCGCGGGCAGCGTCGTCAGCGATCCCGGATGGTTCTTCCGCATCTCAACCGTCATCACGCTTTCCGGCGGCACCATGTTCCTGATGTGGCTCGGCGAGCAGATCACCTCACGCGGCATCGGTAACGGCATCTCACTGATCATCCTGGCAGGGATCGTCGCCGAATTGCCGTCGGCAATTGCCGGAACTCTTGAGCTTGGCCGCCAAGGAGCGCTGTCGACCGGCCTCATCCTCATCATCATCTTGATGGCGGTGGCGGTGATCGCCTTCATCGTTTTCATGGAACGCGCACAGCGCCGGCTGCTGATCCAATATCCGAAGCGCCAGGTAGGCAACCGCATGTTCGAGGGTCAATCCTCGCATTTGCCTTTGAAGCTCAATACCTCGGGCGTGATCCCGCCCATTTTTGCCTCGTCGCTGCTGCTGTTGCCGACAACCGTCGCGAATTTCAACGCGGGGCAGGGCCCGGAGTGGTTTCAAGTCATCGTAACCCAGCTCAGTCATGGACGGCCGCTGTTCCTCCTTCTCTACATCGCGCTGATTGTCTTCTTCGCGTTTTTCTATACGGCGATCGTCTTCAACCCGACGGAGACGGCGGATAACCTGAAGAAGCATGGCGGCTTCATTCCCGGCATCCGTCCGGGCGAGCGCACCGCCGAGTATATCGACTACGTGCTCTCCCGCATCACGGTGATAGGCGCCGCCTATCTTGCTATTGTCTGCTTGATCCCGGAAATTTTGATTTCTTACGCAGCGGTGCCGTTCTACTTCGGCGGCACTTCGCTCTTGATTGTCGTCAGCGTCACCATGGATACGGTGGCGCAGGTCCAGGGCTACCTGCTCGCGCATCAATACGAAGGCCTGATCAAACGCTCGAAACTGAGAGGCCGTCGCCGATGAGGCTGATTCTGCTCGGACCCCCGGGGGCGGGGAAGGGCACACAGGCACAGCGTCTCGTGGAGAAACACGGCGTGGTGCAGCTCTCGACTGGCGACATGCTGCGCGCAGCTGTCGCCGCCGGCACCCCGGTAGGGCTCAAGGCCAAGGACATCATGGCGCGGGGCGAACTCGTTCCCGACGATGTCGTCGTTGCCATCGTCTCCGATCGAATCGATCAGCCGGACGCCAAAAAGGGTTTCATCCTCGATGGTTTTCCGCGCACGGTGCCGCAGGCGCAGGCGCTGGACCGCATGCTTGCGGCTAAGGGGCTGAAGCTGGACGCCGCCATCGAGCTGAAGGTGGACGAGGGTATTCTGCTCAACCGTATCGAAAGCCGGATAGCCGAGATGAAGGCGCGGGGGCATGCGTTGCGTCCGGACGACGATCCGGAGGTTCTCAAGCAGCGGCTCGCCGCCTATCGCGCGCAAACGGCGCCGCTAGTCGCCTATTATGCCAAAAAACGCAAGCTCGCGAGTGTCGATGGCATGGCCGGAATCCCCCAAGTTACCGCCGCCATCGGCCGGCTGCTCAGCCGGGTAAAAGGCGCGAAAAAGGCCTGCGGAACCGGGACCGGCAAGAAGAATGGTGGAAAAAACAGGCCGGTCCTTGGAAAAACCGCCTCGAAGGGGCCTGGAAAGAAGGCAGCGGGCCGGAAAAGCCCCTCGCGGACGGCTGGTAGCCGGCGCAAAAGCGCCGGTCGCGCAGGGGCAGGCCGGAGCAAACCTTCACGCACGATTGGAACACAGCGGAGTTGACGAAACCACGCGGAATCTATTAAGAACAGGGCATCGGAGAACTGTAGGCGATGCCGGGCCCCAAAGGCAGGGGAGGGTGTCGTCTTAACCTTTGTGATCCGCCAAAAAGCTTGGATTTAGATCGGCTTGGCCTCTCGGCCAGCCAGCAGGAGTTGTGCAGTGGCCCGTATCGCCGGTGTGAACATACCCACCAACAAGCGCGTCGTAATCGCGCTGCAATATATCCATGGCATCGGACCGAAATCGGCTAAAGAGATCATGGGGAAAGTGGGTATTCCTGAGGCTCGGCGCGTGTCGCAGTTGACCGACCAGGAAGTGTTGCAGATGCGCGAAGTGATCGACCGGGATTTCATGGTCGAAGGCGATCTGCGGCGCGAGGTGTCGATGAATATCAAACGGCTGATGGACCTGGGTTGCTATCGCGGGTTGCGCCATCGCCGTGGACTTCCCGTCCGTGGGCAGCGCACCCACACCAATGCCCGCACCCGCAAGGGTCCGGCCAAGGCAATCGCCGGCAAGAAGAAGTAGGCGGCGCAGCCTGCGCAAGCTTGGCTGCTGGATACAGTACGCCGCCGGGTTCTCCGGCGTCGAGCCGCGAAAGGGTTGAGAATGGGTAAGGAAGCCCGCGTCAAGAAACGTGAACGCAAGAACATCGCTTCGGGCGTCGCCCATGTAAGCGCCACGTTCAACAACACCATGATTACGATCACCGATGCCCAGGGCAATGCGATTGCCTGGTCGTCGTCGGGAACCATGGGCTTCAAGGGTTCGCGGAAGTCGACACCTTACGCGGCGCAGGTCGCCGCCGAGGATGCGGCGAAGAAGGCCATGGAACACGGCATGCGTACCCTCGAAGTCGAGGTGGCGGGTCCGGGTTCGGGTCGCGAGTCCGCGTTGCGTGCCTTGCAATCGGCCGGCTTCACCATCACCTCCATTCGTGACGTGACGCCGATACCGCATAACGGGTGCCGGCCGCGCAAGCGCCGGCGTGTCTAATACTTTCATCCGGCGGTTGGATTTCCTTCCGCCGCCGCCGATCTTTCCCACCGGGCGGAGTGGGGTGCGCGGACGAAAACGTCCCGCTCAACGTGATGACGGGTGAAGACGTGATCCAGAAAAATTGGCAAGAACTGATTAGACCTAACAAGCTGCAAGTCGCGGCGGGCACCGATCCCAAACGCGTGGCGACCCTCGTTGCCGAACCGCTCGAGCGCGGATTCGGCGTAACGCTGGGCAATGCGCTGCGGCGTATCCTGCTGTCCTCGTTGCAGGGAGCGGCGGTGCAGTCGGTGCATATCGATGGCGTGCTGCACGAATTCTCCTCGATTTCCGGCGTGCGCGAGGATGTCACCGACATCGTGCTGAACATCAAGGACATTTCCATCAAGATGCAGGGCGATGGGCCCAAGCGCATGGTGGTGAAAAAACAAGGCCCTGGCGTCGTCACTGCCGGTGACATTCAGACCGTCGGCGATGTCGTCGTCCTCAACCCCGATCTCGTGCTGTGCCATCTCGATGAAGGTGCCGAGATCCGCATGGAATTCACGGTGAATACCGGCAAGGGCTACGTCGCAGCGGAGCGCAACCGCCCGGAAGACGCGCCGATCGGTCTCATCCCGGTCGATAGCCTTTATTCGCCGGTACGCAAGGTTTCCTACAAAGTCGAGAATACCCGCGAAGGCCAGATCCTCGACTACGACAAGCTGACGCTGCAGATCGAGACCAACGGCGCGATTACGCCGGACGATTCGCTCGCCTATGCGGCGCGCATCCTGCAAGACCAGCTCAACGTCTTCGTCAACTTCGAGGAGCCGAGGAAGGAACAGGCGGCGGAAGCGATTCCCGATCTCGCCTTCAATCCGGCCTTCCTCAAGAAAGTGGACGAGCTTGAGCTTTCCGTGCGCTCGGCGAATTGCCTGAAGAACGACAACATCGTCTATATCGGCGACTTGGTGCAGAAGAGCGAAGGCGAGATGCTGCGGACGCCGAATTTCGGCCGCAAGTCGCTCAATGAGATCAAGGAAGTGCTGGCGCAGATGGGCCTGCATCTGGGCATGGAAGTGCCCGGTTGGCCGCCGGAAAATATCGACGAGTTGGCGAAGCGGTTCGAGGACCATTATTAAATCGCTCTTGCCCGCCTAAGCGGGATGCCCGGGACAAGCCCGGGCATGACGGCGAAGATACTTTAGGAGTTACGCGATGCGGCACGGAAAAGTTCATCGTAAGTTCAGCCGTACCAACGAGCATCGCCGCGCCATGTTCGGAAACATGGCGGCAGCGCTGATCAAGCATGAGCAGATCGTCACGACATTGCCGAAGGCCAAGGATTTGCGCCCGATCGTGGAGAAACTAGTGACGCTCGGCAAGCGCGGCGATTTACACGCCCGCCGTCAGGCGGTTGCCGAAATTCGCGATGTCGCTATGGTCAAGAAGCTCTTCGAGGTTCTCGGCCCGCGCTACAAGAAGCGCGATGGCGGCTACACCCGCGTGCTCAAGGCCGGCTTTCGCTTCGGCGATTCCGCGCCCGTGGCAGTGATCGAATTCGTCGACCGCGACGTGGATGCCAAGGGCAAGGATTCCGGTCCGGTCCAGGCAAAGAGGACGGACGCGGAAGAAACCGCCGCAGCCTAGCGGCACCTGTTGTCACGCCATAATCATAGGGCGGCTTCGGCCGCCCTTTTTATTGCATCGTGCGCGCCGAAGGCCGGTATCGGCGCCGTCAGCAACGCTGAGATTAAGCGGGCGATCACGCAAGGCATCGCCCCTGATGGACATAAGATGAAGCCACCGATGGCTTACGCTTGGTATGCCCGTTTGACCGACAGCGACGTGGATGCGCTGGTAGCTTAGCTGCGGACGCTGCCCGCGCGCGCGAGTAAGGTGGGACCGAGGCTCGGGCCCGCCCTTCAATTGTGGCGGGGAAAAGCCTATATCCGCCCCGCCGACCGAGGATTTTCGTCATGCGCTTTCGTAAGCTATTTGCCTTCCTGGCCCTGTTTGGGCTGCCGCTGCTGGCCATGCCGGCGGGGGCCCAGGATCGACGTCTGCCGAATTCGCCGGCCGAAGTAAGGCTTTCCTACGCTCCCGTGGTGCAGCGCGTGGCGCCGGCGGTGGTCAACGTCTATGCCGCCAAGGTCATCGAAAACCGCAATCCGTTCTTTGACGATCCGCTATTCCGCCGCTTCTTCGGCGGGCAGGGCGGCCTGCCGCGCGAGCAGAAGCAGAGCTCGCTGGGCTCCGGCGTCATCGTCGATCCGAGCGGCCTTGTGGTGACCAACAACCACGTGATTGAGGGCGCGAGCGAAGTGAAAGTTGCGCTCGCGGATAAGCGTGAATTCGAGGCCGAGATCGTGCTTAAGGACGCACGTACCGACCTCGCCGTGCTCCGTATCAAGGATTCGCGCGAGCGCTTTCCCGCCATCGAACTCGGCAATTCTGACGAGCTGCAAGTAGGCGACATCGTGCTGGCGATTGGAAATCCTTTCGCCGTGGGCCAGACAGTGACGCACGGCATCGTATCGGCAGTCGCCCGCACCCAGGTCGGCATCAGCGACTACCAGTTCTTCATCCAGACCGACGCTGCCATCAATCCCGGCAATTCCGGCGGCGCGCTGGTCGACCTCGGCGGCCGGTTGATTGGCGTCAACACCGCGATCTTCTCGCGCTCCGGCGGCTCGCAGGGGATCGGATTTGCTATTCCCGTGAACATGGTGCGCGTGGTCGCGGCCTCGGCCAAGAGCGGCGGCGCCAGTGTGAAGCGGCCTTGGCTCGGGGCGAAATTGCAGGCGGTGACATCGGAGATTGCCGAAAGCCTTGCGCTGAAGCGTCCGGTAGGCGCGCTGGTGGCCAGTATTACGTCCAACAGTCCGGCGGCGAAGAGCGGGCTGAAAACCGGCGACGTGATCGTGGGTGTTGACAGCCAGGCGGTCGATGATCCGAACGCCTTCGACTATCGATTCGCCACCAAGGGGCTCAGCGGCCAAGCCGTGCTCGACGTATTGCGGGGCGGCCAGCAACTCAAACTTTCGGTGGCGCTGCAAAGCGCACCCGACACGCCGCGCGAGGAACTGGTCATCGCTGCGCGCTCGCCGTTCCAGGGCGCCAAGGTCAGCAACGTGTCGCCGGCACTGGCCGACGATTTGCGGCTGGACACTTCCACCCAAGGCGTTGCGATCATCGACGTTGCCAGCGGATCTGTGGCGCAGAGCGTCGGTTTCCAGCCTGGCGACATCGTCGCTTCGGTCAATGGTGAGAAGATCGAGCGCACGCGCGATCTTGACCGCGTGACCAAGCAGGCGGCGCGGCTCTGGCGCATCACGCTTGTGCGCGCCGGTCAGCAGATTTCGATCACGTTCGGCGGATGAGCGCGCACAAACCTAGTTCATTGTCATTGCCGGGCCTGTTCCGGGATGACGATAAGTGGTTTGGATTGCCATGACCCCGCGCGCCAAACAGAGCGGTCCGACCTTGTTCGCCGCCGCGGGCCTCGAACACGACGCTCCGCATCCGCTTGCCGACAAGTTGCGGCCGACCAAGCTCGCCGAGGTTGTCGGCCAGGACCACCTGCTGGGCCCCGACGGCGCGCTGACGCGGATGCTGGAGACGCGCTCGCTCGGCTCTCTGGTCTTCTGGGGCCCGCCCGGTGCCGGCAAGACCACGGTAGCGCGCCTGCTGGCACAGGAGACCGATCTGCATTTCGAGCAGATTTCCGCGATCTTCACCGGCGTCGCCGATCTCAAAAAGGTGTTCGAGCACGCACGTGCGCGCCGCGAGACCGGGCAGGGGACGTTGCTCTTCGTCGATGAGATTCACCGCTTTAATCGCGCGCAGCAGGATTCTTTTTTGCCGGTGATGGAAGACGGCACCATCGTCCTCGTCGGCGCGACCACGGAAAATCCTTCGTTTGAATTGAATGCGCCGCTATTGTCGCGCGCGCGGGTGCTGGTGTTCAAGCCCCTCGATGCCGATGCAATCGAGAAGCTTTACGTCCGCGCAGAGGACATGGAGGGCAAGAAGCTTCCGGTCGATGACGAAGCGCGTGGGGCGCTCGTGCGCATGGCCGACGGCGATGGCCGCGCCGCCTTGACGCTCGCCGAAGAAGTCTGGCGGGCGGCCCGCGCGGACGAAATCTTCGATGCCGCCGCCATCCAGGAAGTAGTGCAACGCCGCGCCCCGATCTACGACAAGGCGCAGGACGGCCATTACAATCTGATTTCCGCGTTGCATAAGTCGGTGCGCGGCTCCGATCCCGATGCGGCGCTGTATTATTTCTGCCGCATGGTCGATGCCGGCGAGGACCCGCTTTATCTGGCGCGCCGCATCGTCCGCATGGCGGTGGAGGATATCGGCCTCGCCGATCCGCAGGCGCTGGTGATCGCCAACGCCGCCAAGGACGCCTACGACTTCCTCGGCAGCCCCGAAGGCGAGTTGGCGATCGCGCAAGCCGTGCTCTATGTCGCCACCGCGCCGAAATCGAACGCTGCCTATGTCGCCTACGGCGCGGCTATGCGCACGGCGAAAGCGGGAGGCTCGCTGCTGCCGCCCAAGCATATCCTCAACGCGCCGACGAAGCTGATGCAGTCGGAAGGTTACGGGCGCGGCTATGCCTACGACCACGACCAGGAAGAAGCCTTCTCCGGACAGAACTATTTCCCCGACGCGCTCGAACGGCAAACCTTTTACCATCCGCCCGACCGAGGCTTCGAGCGTGAAATCAGGAAGCGGTTGGAATATTGGGCGAAGCTGCGGAAAGAGAGGGCCCCCTCGAAATAATCGTAAAAGTTGCATATGATCCTCCTCTACATTCCAGACTCGGGGGGGATTCCATGTTGCAATTTTTGGTTACGGTGGGTCCGTTGATCGCCGGATTTGCGGTGCTCGCGGCGGTATTCCTCAGTATCTACGAAAAACTCACGATCTCCCCGGTGGCCGGTGCCGTGCTCGCCTTCGGCGCGTTTATGTTCCTGATACCGGCGCTATCCAATTTCACCTTCAAAAGCCCGGGGTTCGAGCTGTCCGGACAGCTTGGTGTGCAAGGAGCCGAACTCAAGCTTGAGTTGGCCGACATCAAACAAAGCCTCAACGCGCTTGCCAAACAGGCGGGCGGCGCGGCGGCGAGCACGGCCGCGGCAACCGTGTCGCCGAGCAAGCCACCCGCGCAGCTTGTGCTCATCTTCTATACCGCCAATCAGAAAAACCTTGCGCTGAAGCTAGAGAACTACCTGCTGCATAACGGGTATGCCGCGAATGCCGTCTATACCGACTTCGCCGAACTGAGCGACAGGCAAAGCGAGGGCACCACCCGTCTGGTTTATGTCGATGCAACGCAGATTCTTGCGGAAAAATTCAAGGACGAGCTTCCCGCCCGCTTTCCCGAAATCAACCACCTGGTTACCTTGAAAAAGGACAAGCTTTCCTCGGCGGATTTTCAAATTCAGTTGTTTTAAGCGGGGACGAGGAGAAGGGCGGTGACCTACCCTTCGATTTGTGCGGGCGCTTTTGCTATAATCCGCGCAGCAAAAGGAATCCGTCAACGAACAATCGCCTCGACGAAGCCCTGACGAAGGTTAGAGCTCCTTCGGACGATAAGCAGCAGGAGGTCGCCGAGTTTCTATTCGAGTATGTCGAGATGCGGGAAGCGGGTACGTGGCTGACGCTGGAGCAAGTTGAGGAATCGAGCGAAGATTGGCGGACGATGGGCCTGTGCAACCGATGAGGAAGTGCGCGCAACGTTCGAACGCTTGACCAGATGAAGTTGCGTTACGATAAGCGGGGCGCTCGAAGATATTGAAAAAATCCGCGACTACATTGCCGGGATGACCCACTCGCCGCGCGAAACGCGATCAAACCAATCGAGTGCTCGGTGGGTCGGCTCGCTATTCTTCCTCTGTCGGCGGATGGCATGCGGTCGCGGTTGATTACCCTCTCCCCTTGTGGGAGAGGGTGGCGAGCGCGCCATAGCAAAGCGAAGGCGGCGAGTCGGGGGAGGAGTATTGTGAAATGAAGCGTCGCCGAAAAAATACCCCTCACCCGGTCGCTTCTCGCTCCGCTCGCAGCGACCATCCTCTCCCACAAGGGGAGAGGGTTAAGAAGCCTCGCCAAGGCAACGAGGCCGGCGCCGGGCGTTTTGCGCTGAAAAAGCGCGGTGCGCGACCTGAGGCCGGAGAGAAATCCCCCCTCCACCCGCGCAGCGAAGCGGAGCGGCGGAGGGAGGGACAGCCGGAACCCGCACTGCCGCTCCCGACGGCCGTGCAGAATGTCCAGGTAACGCCCGACGAATCCGGTATGCGCGTTGACCGCTTTTTCGAGGCGCGCTTTCCCGGCCTGTCGTTCAGCCATATCCAACGTATCATTCGCAAAGGCGAGGTACGCATCGACGGCAAGCGCTCGCAGCCGAAGGCCCGGCTCGAAGCCGGCCAGAAGATACGTATCCCCCCGCTCAAGCTCGGCGTGCCGAAGCCCCTGTCGGCGCGCGGCGAGGCGGACGCCGGTACTCGGGAATTCCTCGCCTCGATCACGCTCTACGAGGATGCCGACGTTTTGGTGCTGAACAAGCCCATGGGTCTGGCGGTGCAGGGCGGCTCCGGCATGGTCCGCCACATCGACGGCATGCTGGATGTGCTGCGCAGCCCGGATGGTCAGCGCCCGCGGCTCGTGCATCGCCTCGACAAGGATACCGCGGGCTGCCTGCTGGTTGCCAAGAACCGTTTCTCCGCCGCGGCGCTGGCGAAGAATTTTCGCGCGCGTTCGGCGCGCAAGATTTATTGGGCTCTCGTTGTCGGCGTGCCAAGGCCGAAGCAGGGCCGCGTCTCCACCTTCCTCGCCAAGGAAGAGCGGGAGGAGGAATCCTTCATGCGCGTTGCTCAACACGGCGAGGAGGGTGCCAGCCATGCGGTGACCTATTACGCCGTGGTGGAAACAGCGGCGCAACGGCTCGCATGGCTGTCGCTGAAGCCGGTGACCGGACGCACCCACCAGCTACGCGCCCACATGAACCATCTAGGCCATCCAATCGTTGGCGATCCGAAATATTTCGCCAAGGAAAATTGGGAACTGCCGGGCGGTATCCAGGACAAGCTGCACCTCCTGGCCCGGCGCATCGCCATCCCGCATCCGCGCGGCGGCACCATCGACGTCAGCGCGCCGCTGCCGCCGCATATGGTGCAGTCCTGGAACCTGCTGGGCTTCGACCTCACCCGCTACGATCCCATCGAGGATGCACCGGAAGAGGCATAAACCGTTCACCTTTGCTTGATAGGCCTATCGGATGTGGGGCCTCAAGTGTTTATCATTTTAATGAATACCCGTAGGCTGATCCGAATTGGAATTGTGACCGGGGTGTGGCTGGTGGCCAGCCCCTCGGTGCAGTGGCAATTTAATGCACCGTCTTGGGTGGAAGTGGGGCCCTTGCCCGCACAGGCTCGCGCGGTGAAGCAGCGGCCGCATCGGATTGTCCAGCAACGAACGCGCCGGACCCTACGCGGCAGCTCTACTCCGGTGCTGAGCAACCAGCCCGGGCTTTACCCAATGCAGACCTACGCCCCGCCGACGACGCCAGGTACCGCTCCAACCGTGCTGCAGGCGCCGCCCGTTCCGGGCTACTCACAGGTGCCGACGGTCGCGATCTTGCCGCGCGGTTCCACCGGCGGCGCGGGCGCGGAAACCTTCAGCGACAAGGTGGTCCGGTGCAATCATCAGGCGGGATTGGGCGGCCTGACCGGCGGCGAGCAGAATACCTACGTCAGCACCTGCGCGGGGCAGTAGGGTTCCGCGAAGTATAATTCCGCCTCATCCTGAGGAGGCCGCGTAGCGGCCGTCTCGAAGGAGAGGCGGCCATACTTCGAGACGCGCTCCTGCGGAGCGCTCCTCAGTATGAGGCCAGTGTGGTGGAAAGCCCTACCGCAAACTCGCGTTGATCTTATCCAGTGCCGCCGTGCCCGGACATAAATCCTTTTCGCCCAGCGAATTCAGCGGACGGTCCACTGAATTCACGCTGGCATGCAGGTCGCTAGACTCCGGCTCGACAAACAGCAACCCGGTGATGACTTCGCCCGCCGCGTTGCGCTCCAGCAGGTAACTCATCGCCGCGAGACGGTCGTGCACGTCGTAGTCTTTCGCCAGCTTGCGCAACGCCAGTGTCGAGCCGTCGTGCTGCTGTACCAGCTCCACCGTTCCCGGCTCGTAATCGACGGTGATCGGCGCGCGCCCGGTGATGAAATCGAGCCGGTTCACCGCTTCATTGTG
Organism: Alphaproteobacteria bacterium; assembly: GCA_034668825.1. Taxonomy (GTDB): domain Bacteria; phylum Pseudomonadota; class Alphaproteobacteria; order Rhizobiales; family Xanthobacteraceae; genus CANKHA01. The sequence goes on from JAXDOR010000040.1 coordinate 16,071, forward strand.
CTCGCGCACGTAATCGAAGCTCTTGGTCGAGCCCGCGTGGTTGTTAAAAGCGACGCAGGGCGAGATGCAGTCGATCAGCGCCGCGCCCTTGTGCTCAATGCCCGCCTTGATCAGCGGCACCAGCTGGGTCTTGTCGCCGGAGAAGCTGCGGCCGACGAATGTAGCGCCGAGCTGTAGCGCGAGTGCGACGAGATCGATGGAATTGTCGTTGTTGGTAAGCCCGCGCTTACTCTTCGATCCGCGGTCGGCAGTGGCGGAGAATTGCCCCTTGGTTAGTCCGTAGACACCGTTGTTTTCGACGATATAGAGCATGTTGACGCCGCGGCGGATCGCGTGAGCAAATTGCCCAAGCCCGATGGAGGCGCTGTCGCCGTCGCCGGAAACGCCTAGATAGATCAAGTCACGATTAGCGAGATTGGCACCGGTCAGCACCGATGGCATGCGGCCATGCACGGAGTTGAAGCCATGCGACTGGCCGAGGAAATAGTCGGGCGTCTTCGACGAGCAGCCGATGCCGGAAATTTTCGCCACCCGATGCGGCTCGATCGACAATTCGAAACAGGCTTCGATCACCGACGCGGTGATGGAGTCATGTCCGCAGCCGGCGCAGAGCGTCGAGATCTTGCCCTCGTAGTCGCGGTGCGTATAGCCGAGCGCGTTTTTCGGCAGGTCCGGATGCTGGAATTTCGGTTTGGTCAGATAGGTCATGTCATTACCCTTCGCAGCGGCGTTACCCGGAGCGCATCGAGCCGTTCGCTGATGGCCTTCGTGATAAAGCGTGCGGTGATCGGCGTGCCGTCGTAATGCAGGATCGGCACCAGCCGCGCCGGATCGATGCCGCATTCGTTGACGATCAACGAGCGCATCTGCGCGTCGCGGTTCTGCTCGACGACGAAGACAAAGTCGTGGTCGGCAATGAAGTCGTCGACCGTGTGATGAAACGGGAAGGCGCGAATCCGCAGCCGGTCGAGATGATTGCCGTGCGCGGTCAGCACGTCGATGGCTTCGTCCATTGCCGGGCTGGTGGAGCCGAAATAGATCACGCCGTAGCGCGTCGCCTTGCTGGCGTTGGCGCGCAGCGGGCGCGGCACCAAATCCTTGGCGGTGTCGAATTTACGGATCAGCCGCTGCATGTTGTCGACGTAGGCGGACCCTTCCTCGGTATAGCGCGCATAGCGGTCGCGCGACGTGCCGCGGGTAAAGTAGGCGCCCTTGGTCGGGTGTGTGCCGGGCAGGGTGCGGAAGGGGATGCCGTCCCCGTCCACGTCCAGATAGCGGCCGAAATCCTTGCCGGATTCCAGTTCCTCGGCGGTCATCACCTTGCCGCGGTCGTAGGCGCGGGAATCGTCCCACGTCAAAGGCCGGCACATGCGGTGGTTCATGCCGATGTCGAGATCGAGCATGACGAAGATTGGGGTCTGCAGGCGGTCGGCGAGATCGAAGGCGGTGGCGCCGAATTCGAAGGCTTCTGAAGGGTCTTCCGGCAGCAGCAGCACGTGTTTGGTGTCGCCGTGCGAGGCATAGGCCGTGTTGATGAGGTCGCATTGCTGCGTTCGGGTCGGCATGCCGGTCGAAGGTCCCGCGCGCTGCACGTCGAAGATCACGGCCGGAATTTCCGCGAAGTAAGCGAGCCCAATGAATTCCTGCATCAGTGAGATGCCGGGTCCCGAAGTCGAGGTGAAGGCGCGTGCGCCGTTCCAGGCGGCGCCGATCACCATGCCGATGGAGGATAGCTCGTCCTCGGCCTGGATGATGGCATATTTGTTCTTTTTGGTTTCCGGATCGACCCGCAGCCGCTTGCAATGGCTGGTGAAGGCGTCGGCGAGCGACGACGACGGCGTGATCGGATACCAGGCGCAGACGGTGGCGCCGCCATAGACCGCGCCGAGCGCCGCCGCGGAATTGCCCTCGATCAGGATGCGGTCGCCGACTGCGTCGGCGCGGCGCAGCCGCAGGCCGATCGGGCAGGAGAGCTTGTTGAGCGCGTAGTCGCGGCCGAGATGCAGCGCATGGATGTTAGGCTGGATCAGTTTTTCCTTGCCCTTGAACTGCTCGCCGATCAGCTTCTCCAGCACCGCCACGTCCATGTCGAGCAGAGCGGCGAGGGCGCCGACATAGATGATGTTCTTGAACAGCTGGCGTTGGCGCGGATCGGTATATTGGCTGTTGCAGATGGCCGTGAGCGGCACGCCGATGACGGTGATGTCGTCGCGGAATTTCGTCGTCGGCATCGCCTTGGTGGAATCGTAGAACAGATAGCCGCCCGGCTCGATCGAGGCGACATCCTTATCCCAGGTCTGCGGATTCATTGCCACCATCAGGTCGACGCCGCCGCGGGCGCCGAGATGGCCGGCTTCGGTGACCCGCACCTCGTACCAGGTCGGCAGGCCCTGGATGTTGGACGGAAAGATGTTGCGCGGCGAGACCGGAACGCCCATGCGCATCACCGCGCGGGCGAACATTTCATTCGCACTCGCGGAGCCAGATCCGTTGACGTTGGCAAACTTAACGACGAAGTCGTTTACGCTCTCGATCGGCATGACACTCCCGCCTGGGTGGTTTCCAGGAAGAATTTCTGCATGTCCCACGCGCCGGTGGGACAGCGTTCGGCACACAGCCCGCAATGCAGGCAGACATCCTCGTCCTTGACCATGACGCGGCCGGTTTTCAGATCGTTGGCGACGTAAAGCTCTTGCGAAAGATTTCTCGCCGGAGCTTTGAGCCGCGAACGCAAATCCGCTTCCTCGCCGTTTTCGGTAAAAGTAATGCAGTCCATCGGGCAAATGTCGACGCAGGCGTCGCATTCGATGCACAGCGAGGAGGTGAACACCGTCTGCATGTCGCAATTCAGGCAGCGACCCGCTTCCGCCAGCGCAAGCTGCGGGTCGAAGCCAAGTTCGACCTCGGCGCGGATGTCCTTCAGCGCGATTTCCTTGTCGCGGTGCGGCACCTTGTAGCGCTTGTCGAGCGCGATCTCGTTGTCGTAGCTCCACTCGTGGATGCCCATCTTCTGGCTCATCACTTCGACCGCCGGCAGCGGCCGGTGGGCGATGTCCTCGCCGTTGAGCATCTTGTCGATGGAAACCGCCGCCTCGTGCCCATGCGCCACAGCCCAAATGATGTTCTTCGGGCCGAAGGCGCTGTCGCCGCCGAAGAAAATCTTCGGATTGGTCGAGGCGAAAGTCTTCGGATCGACCTTGGGCATGCCCCACTTGTCGAACTCGATGCCGACGTCGCGCTCGATCCAGGGGAAGGAGTTTTCCTGACCGACGGCGACCAGCACGTCGTCGCAGGGGATATGCTCGTCCGGTTCGCCGGTCGGCACCAGATCGCGCCGGCCATTGGCATCGCGCACGGCTTTGACTTTTTCGAAGATGACGCCGGTGAGTTTGCCGTTGTCGTGGGTGAATTCCTTCGGCACCATGAAATTGAGGATCGGGATGCCCTCGTGCATCGCGTCTTCTTTTTCCCAAGGTGATGCCTTCATCTCTTCGAAGCCGGAGCGCACGATCACCTTGACGTCTTCGCCGCCGAGGCGGCGCGAGGAGCGGCAACAATCCATCGCGGTGTTGCCGCCGCCGAGCACGATGACGCGCTTGCCGATGTTGGTGATGTGGCCGAAGGAGACGCTTGAGAGCCAGTCGATGCCGATATGGATATTCTTCGCCGCTTCCTTGCGGCCGGGAAGATCGAGATCGCGTCCGCGCGGCGCCCCGGAGCCGACGAAGATGGCGTCGAAGTCCTGCGCCAGCAGCGCCTTCAAACTATCGATACGGGTGCCGCCACGGAATTCGATGCCGAGGTTGAGCACGTAATCGCATTCCTCGTCGATGACGGAATCCGGCAGGCGGAATTTCGGAATTTGCGTGCGCATCATGCCGCCGGCTTTCGGGTCGCCGTCGGTCAGGAAAACTCCTTCCCCTGGATCGAGCGCGACGTCGGCATCGAGTTCGACAAGTGGGGCATGC
>JAXDOR010000041.1:0-15965 GCA_034668825.1 Alphaproteobacteria bacterium
GTGGTGAGCGCGCGCATGCGCAGCTCATCCGTCACCATCTTGAGCCGCGCCAGCGAGCGCACGCGCGAGATCAGAGCCACGTCAGTGACCGGCTTGGTGAGAAAGTCGTCGGCGCCGGCCTCCAGGCCGCGCACGCGGTCGGACGGCTGATCGAGCGCGGTGACCATGACCACCGGGATATGATGGGTGGCTGGATTGGCCTTGAGCCGGCGGCAGACCTCAAAACCATCCATCCCCGGCATCATCACGTCGAGCAGCACGATGTCGCATTCCCCGCGACCGCAGATCGCCAGCGCGTCGCGGCCGTTGGTGGCGGTCAGGACATCGAAATATTCGGCGGAGAGGCGAGCTTCCAACAATTTCACGTTGGCGGCCACGTCATCCACGACGAGAACACGCGCGGTCATCGACTTTACCCCTCAGGCGTTTCCGAGAAAATGGCGGACGGTCTCGATGAACTTGGCCACCGAAATCGGCTTCGACAAATAGGCTTCGCATCCGCCTTCGCGGATGCGCTCTTCGTCGCCTTTCATGGCGAAGGCGGTCACGGCGATAACAGGTATGCTTTTGAGTTCGGGGTCGTCCTTCAGCCATTTGGTCTCTTCGAGGCCGGAGACCTCGGGAAGCTGGATATCCATCAGGATCAGGTCCGGGCGATGCTTGCGCGCCAGGTCGAGCGCCTCGATGCCGTTGCGCGTGCCGACCGTCTGGTAGCCGTGGGCTTCCAACAGGTCGTTAAAGAGCTTCATATTGAGCTCATTGTCCTCCACGATCATGACGGTCTTGGCCATTCCTCGCCTTCCGGCTATCCCTGCCGTCCTGGGGCGGGGCGCCGGATAACATCGCCGGCAGACGCGCAGTCGGACATGATCGTTCAAGCTAGCGATGATTTGTTACGGAAACGCAAACGAATGCCGATTTTAAGGCAACTTCCCGTCTCGGCTGAAACAGCGGAAATGCTGGCCGTTCAAGCCCTTACATTCATCGCCCAAGATGAAGAGCGGCTTGGCCGCTTCCTTTCGGTTACCGGAATCGGCCCGGCTGAGATTCGGGAGGCCGCGCGCGAAGCGAATTTTCTGGCTGGCGTTCTCGACCATATAGCCGGGGACGAGACGCTGCTTCTGGCCTTCGCCGACCAGGCGGGGATCAATCCCGCCGAGATTCCGCGTGCTCGCACCGCTCTAGAGCCGCGCTCCGCACGCAAGGCGCCCTGATGCCCGGCTTTTGCCGCGATTGCCTTGCCGACATACCGGAACGTATCGGCCGTTGTCCGCGCTGCGGCTCTCCACGGGTGTTACGCCACCCCGAACTCGATACGCTTTCGGTCGCGCACGTCGATTGTGACGCCTTCTATGCCACCATCGAGAAGCGCGACAATCCCGCCCTCGCCGATCAGCCTGTCATTGTCGGTGGCGGCCGGCGCGGTGTCGTAGCGGCCTGCTGCTACATCTCACGCACTTTCGGTGTGCGGTCCGCGATGCCGATGTTTGAGGCGCGGCGGCTGTGCCCGTCCGCTATCGTTGTCCCGCCCGACATGGCGAAATATTCCGACGTGGGCCGCAGGGTGCGGCGGGCGATGCTCGAACTCACGCCACTCGTTGAACCGCTGTCGATCGACGAAGCCTTCCTCGACCTTTCTGGCACCGAGCGGCTGCACGGATTGTCGCCGGCGAAAACGCTCGCACGCTTTGCCGCCCAGGTCGAAAGCACGATCGGCATCACGGTCTCCATCGGGCTTTCCTGCAACAAATTCCTGGCGAAGATCGCTTCGGACATGGACAAACCGCGCGGCTTCGCAGTGCTTGGCGCCGGTGAGGCTCCCATTTTCCTCGCGCCAAAGGCGGTCACCTTCATCTTCGGCGTCGGCAAGGCGATGCAGACGCGTCTTGCGCGTGAAGGCTTGCGCACCATCGCCGACCTGCAACGGGCGGACGAAACCACGTTGATGCGCCGTTTTGGTGCGGAGGGTTTGCGTTTGGCCCGCCTGTCGCGGGGCATCGACGCACGCGTCGTCAACGCAGAGCGCGAGACCAAGAGCGTCTCCGCCGAGACGACTTTTGAGCGCGACATCGGCACACTCCGCATCCTCGAGCGGCGGCTGTGGATGCTTGCGGAACGTGTGTCGACGCGCCTTAAGGCGAAGGAACTCGCGGGATCCACCGTTACGCTCAAGCTGAAGACAGCCGATTTCAAATTGCGGACGCGGGCGCGATCTCTGGGTGATCCGACCCAGCTTGCCGCGCGGATTTTTGCGGCTGGGCGCGATCTTCTCGGCGGCGAAATTGGTGCCACGAAGTTCAGGCTTATCGGCCTCGGTGTGTCAGCGCTGACGCCATCGGATGGTGCCGATCCCGCAGATCTCGTCGATCATCGCACGGCGGATGCCGAACGCGCGGTCGATCGGGTGCGTAAGCGATTTGGACATGCCGCCTTGGTCAAGGGACTGGCTTTTGAAGCGGACGACGATTGAGGGCTGTCGGGCAAGCAGGAGTCCCTTGAAGCCATCACTGGCAGGGCTTCGTGTCCTTGACCTCTAGTGTTGTCATGTCGCCCTTGATGACGAAGTCATTATAATCCAGCAGCAGCGCACGCGAGATTCCGTTCTCATAGAGTTCAAAAGTGATCGAATAGGAAGGTGTCTGTTCGCCGTCCTTTGCTACTTTGTCGAAATAGCTGATGGTCACCGGCCAGCGCAGGAGACCGGCAAGCGCGGCTTGGCCAGCCGCTGCGTCGGTCGGGGCGCGCTGCTCCGGCGCGATCGGGCGGCCAATGACTGTGAGGGTGTTGTAGACCTTTTGCCCGTTTTCGGAGCCGTCATAGACCGGAAGTTCCAGAAGCGTCTTGCCGTCCCGCGCAGCGGCAATGATGCGCCGCAAGTGCTCGCTCGGAAACACCATTCCGGCGTCGATGTCGAATTTTTTTGTCTCTGGTTTGGTCAAGTTCACCGCGACGCTGCCGCTGCCGCGCCGGGCTTGGCCGTCCACTGAATCGACCGGCTTTCGATTGAGCAGATTTTCCGAGTTGAAACGGAAGCTGGTGGCGGCTCCATCTTCCCAGGTGGTCGCGCGTAGATCGCTGAGCGCCGCCTTGCCTTCACCGTTGTTAAGTTCCGAGACCTGACGGAATTCTAACGCATAGCCTTCGCAGGAATTCCCGGAAAAATCGTATAAAATGCGTCCGCTCACCGCTTCGAGGGAGCGATCGTTCCGCGATTGCGTGAGCTTGAGGTCATAAACCGCGCGATGAGGCGCAAGCTTGATCGCAGCGGCCTCGGTCTCGGCAAAAGCCGCGTGTCCCGCGCCGCCAACGGCGAGCGCCAGGATGGCTAGGATGATGCTTATGGCTGCGCCAAGAAACCTCACGAACTTAAACTCCGAGTCTGTCCGGCCTTGAACATAGGTAACTCGCCTCATGACCGCAACCGCGCGTGGATGCTTGCATGAAATCGCCTGATCGGCGAAGACAGAGGGCGCTCGCGGCCGCCTCTGAGAAGACGGCACGCGAAAGTGTGGCAGGAGGAACGCATGGCCGGGACTGTAGAAAAGAAACTCGCGGATCTTGGGATTGTGCTACATGCGGCCGCCTCCCCCATTGCCAATTATGTCGGCTTTGTGCGCACCGGTAATTTCCTTGTCGTTTCCGGCCAGCTTTGCTTGGACGCCGACGGCAAGCTCCTCGCCAAGGGCAAGCTCGGCGCCGAAGTTTCCATCGAACAAGGACAAAAGGCGGCGCAAGCCTGCGCCATCAATCTCCTGGGGCAGTTGAAGGCCGCACTCGGCGATCTGGACAAGGTGAGCCGGGTCGTGCGCCTTGGCGGCTTCATCAACTCCGCACCTAATTTCATCGACGGGCCGAAGGTGATGAACGGCGCTTCCGATCTCATGGTCACCGCCTTCGCGGAAAAGGGCCGCCATGCGCGCACCACCATCGGCGTTGCCGCGTTGCCGATGGATGCCGCAGTCGAAGTCGAAGGAGCGTTTGAAGTCTCCTAATACCATGACCGGTCTCGACTGGCTCGCCGCACGCCCGGTAGCGCATCGCGGACTGCATGACGCCGCCAGCGGGATCATTGAAAACACCCCCTCCTCCATCGCCGCGGCCATTGCCGCCGGCTACGGCATCGAAGTCGACTTGCAGATCACCGCCGACGGCGAGGCCATGGTCCATCATGACCGCGAACTCGGCCGGCTCACCGAAGGCGACGCCAGGCTCGATAGCCTGACCGCCGCCGATTTGCGGCGCGTGCCTTTCAAGGCCACCACCGACCGCATGATCGCGCTTGGCGAGCTGTGCGATCTTGTGGCTGGACGGACAACCTTGCTGCTTGAACTGAAAAGCCGGTTTGATCCCGATCCGCGGCTGCCATTGCGGGTCGCCAAGATATTGAGCGGCTATTCCGGTCCCGTCGCCGTGATGTCCTTCGACCCGGGTCAGATGCTTGCGATCCGCCACGTCGCACCGGGTCTGCCGCGAGGGATCGTGGCGGAACGCAGCTACCGGCCCGGGCATCAAAATTGGGCTCCGCTGGTACGTGGGAAAATTGGATTGTTGCGGCAAGCGCTTCGCAGCCGGCCGCAATTCCTCGCTTGGTCGATCCGCGATCTGCCCACTCCGCTGCCTCTCATTGCTCGTTATTTAGCGGGGCTGCCCTTGCTGACCTGGACGGTGCGCAACGGGGAGGATCGGGCCCGCGCAGCATCGTGGGCGGACCAAATTATCTTCGAAGGAATTCGGCCATAAACTGAGGCTAGCCCGCAGGGGCCGCTTGGCTCTGCATCATGAAGCACGACAACCTTCGCATCCGGACTGTGAAATCGCTCGGCGAGGTAGACGCCAAGCTATGGAATTCCTGTGCGCTAGACTCCAATATTAAACCAATTCCTCAGCAGCCGAACGGCCCCGTCCCTGCTCCGCAATCAGTTTCTGAGGAGAAGTCGCGCAATCCATTCATAACGCACGAGTTTCTTCATTCCTTGGAGCTGTCAAAATCCGTCGGACCGGGGACCGGTTGGCACCCACGGCACTTGCTTGTGGAAAGCGTCGAAAACGAGCTCCTCGGCGCCGCGCCTTGCTATCTGAAGTCCCATTCGCGCGGCGAATACGTTTTCGATCGCGGCTGGGCGGAAGCCTACGAGCGCGTGGGCGGCCGCTACTATCCGAAGTTACAGGTGTCGGCGCCTTTCACGCCGGCGACTGGGCCGCGTTTACTGACCCGCGCCGGTCCGCACGCCGATGGCATTCGCCTCGCGCTGACAAATCATTTGATCGAGCTTTGCCACCAGTTCGAAGCATCTTCGGTCCATGTGACCTTCCTGCCTGAAGCGGAATCGCGCTTCCTGACAAGCCAGGGTTTTCTGCAGCGAACCGACCAGCAGTTCCACTGGGAAAATGCCGGCTATGCTTCCTTTGAGGACTTTCTATCGTCGCTGATGGCGCGCAAGCGCAAAACCATCCGCCGCGAACGCAAGCAAGCGGTCGAGGGCGGCATAACCCTTCACTGGCTGACCGGCTCAGACCTGACGGAAGACGTCTGGGACGCCTTCTTCGATTTCTACATGGACACCGGCTCGCGCAAATGGGGACGGCCCTATCTCACCCGGGCATTCTATTCGCTGGTCGGCGAGAAGATGCGGGATCGTATCCTTCTGGTGATGGCCAAGCGGGCGGGCCGCTGGATCGCCGGCGCCATCAACTTTATCGGCGCGAATACCCTCTATGGCCGCCACTGGGGAGCTATCGAGCAGCACCCCTTCCTGCATTTCGAAGTCTGCTACTACCAAGCCATCGACTTCGCCATCGCGCATGGCCTTGCCCGCGTCGAGGCCGGCGCCCAAGGCGAACACAAGCTCGCACGCGGCTATTTGCCGGTAACAACCTATTCAGCGCATTTCATCGCCGATCCGGCGCTGCGCCGCGCCGTTGCCGATTACCTCACCCACGAGCGGGCTTACGTCGCGGCGGCCGGCGCCGAGCTCGCGACGCTGGCGCCGTTCCGCAAAGACCTTGTCATCGGCCAAATGTGATATCCGTGGTATAATGTGACCGTCTTTGGGGGATTCGCGAGGGGAAAGGCAGCCCATGGCCTCTTACGATCCGAACAACGTCTTCGCTAAGATTCTGCGCGGCGAGTTGCCGTGCTATAAAGTCTATGACGACGATAAAGCCCTCGCCTTCCTGGACATCATGCCGCGGGCGCCGGGCCACTCTCTCGTGCTTCCCAAGGCGCCAGCGCGGAACTTGCTCGACATTACGCCGGAAGACCTCGCCCATGTGATGCTGGTGGTGCAGAAAATCGCCAAGGCATCGATGCAGGTGTTCGGCGCGCAAGGGATCACTATTCAGCAATTCAATGAAGCAGCCGGCGGTCAGGTGGTGTTCCATCTGCATGTCCACATCATCCCGCGGCAGGGTGGCCTAGCCCTCAAGCCGCCCGCGACCAACAAGGAAAAGCCGGAGATCCTTGCTGCTCACGCAGCCAAGCTTATGGCGGCGCTGAAGAACTGAACGGCAGAAGCGGCGTTCTTCACTTGAGCGGCCCCAGCAGCCAGGCGCTGGCAATCAAGACCAGTTCCCCCGTCATCACTCCGGCAAAGACCGAGCGGCGGATGGCAAAGAAGGCCAAGAGGCCGATGCAAGCCGCACCGATGCGGATGCCTACCGGGATCGCCGTCAAAGCGCCGGCCGGAAACAAGATCAGCTTGCCGATGACACCCGCTAGCACCGCCGTGGCGACCGCGCGGACCCAGATGAGGATTTCCGAATCTTCATGGATACTGCGCGCGAATATGACGCCGAGCACGCGCCAGACTTCATTCGGCAAAAAACCCGCGAAAATGAGCAAGAGATAAGGCCATGTCTCCGCGAGGACCGTGTTCATCGCGCGGCCTCCCGCAGGCGATGAACGGCATAAGCCAGTGTCCCGCCGATGATGCCTGACCAGAGCAGATCGAGTTCGACCGACATCGCCGCCAGCAGCGGGCCGAGCACGAGTCCCAGCGCGAACGCCACCCGGTCGACGAGCAGCCGGCTGTTGCGCACGACCGAAATCAAAAAGGACATCGGCGTGAGGAAGAGCAGTGCGGCGGCAAATATCAAAGGCAAGCTGCCGGCGAGATAGAAGCCGGCGGCGCTCGCCAGCAGCGCCGACAGCAGCAGGCCACTGCCGATGCCGTTGCAGAAAGGAATTCGCTGCTCGCGCGGGATGCGCGGCAACAGCCGCAGCGACTCCACCCACATGCTGATCGCCGTGAGATGCGCGGGAAGGATCAAGTCGGTGTTGCGAGTCTTTTCCGTGCGCAGAATCGGCAGCAAGGCGACCACCATCGGCAGCAGCCGCACCCCGCTCAGACCTACGGCGACCGCGGTCTCAAAAGCCGTGCCGCCCGCGCCCAGGGTCGAAATGAGGATAACCTGCGCCGGGCCCGCCCATACCAGCAGCGTGGACAGCAAAACCCAGCCCACCGAGAATCCGAAATCGTGGCCGAGCGCGCCGATGCCGACGTAAGTGCCGAACAGCACATAAGCAAACACCGACCGCCAAGCGGCCTCGAAGCCGGCAAGAAAGCTGGTCAGGGGCGAGACCGTGATGGTTGCGGGAGCGGTGTCGGACATGATCGTGACCTGTCCCACACCGCCATAGACGCCGCAATGCTACCAACTGCTCGCGCGGTTACAGCCGCAAAAAACCGGGCACGAAGCCCGGCTTTTTCATTATCGGTCAGTCCCTAGGCTTTTACGAGTGGAACCTTGGGCACGGAACCGCGGCGCGGCGCACCTCCATCTCCCTTGGGACCGGACGGCCTCGGTTTGCGCGGCGCGGAACGGCGCTTTGCCCTGGCGCGGCGCGGCTCCGGAAGCTTTTCCGGCTTCGGCGTTACCGGACCGTCGAGATATTCGAAATCAAGCTTGTTGGCGCCGGCCTCGTCCTTAACGAGAATGACGCGCACATGGCCGCCTTCCTTCAGCTTGCCGAACAGCACCTCGTCCGCGAGAGGCCGCTTGATGTGCTCCTGGATGATGCGGGACATCGGCCGCGCACCCATCTGCTCGTCGTAACCATGCTCGATCAGCCACTTCGAAGCATCCTCGGACAGCTCGATGGTGATGTCGCGATCGGCAAGTTGCGCTTCAAGCTGGAGCACGAATTTGTCGACCACCTTGGCGATGACCTCCGCCGGGAGATGCGCGAAGGTGATGACCGCGTCGAGCCGGTTACGGAACTCCGGCGCAAACATGCGATTGATCGCCTCAACGTCGTCACCCTCGCGCTTGCTGCGGGTGAAGCCGTAAGCCGCCTTGGCTAGCTCGGAGGCGCCGGCATTCGTGGTCATGATCAGGATGACATTGCGGAAGTCCACCTGCTTGCCGTTGTGATCGGTAAGCTTGCCGTGATCCAGGATCTGCAGCAGCACGTTGAACAGGTCCGGATGCGCCTTCTCGACTTCATCGAGCAGCAGCACGCAATGCGGATGCTGATCGACGCCATCGGTGAGAAGGCCGCCCTGGTCAAAACCGACATAGCCGGGTGGCGCGCCGATCAGGCGCGATATGGTATGCCGCTCCATGTATTCCGACATGTCGAAGCGAATGAGATCGACGCCAAGCGTAGCCGCCAATTGCTTCGCCACTTCCGTCTTGCCGACGCCGGTCGGTCCGGAGAATAGATAGCAGCCAATGGGCTTCTCGGGTTCGCGTAATCCGGCGCGCGCAAGCTTGATCGAGGACGATAGCGCGTCGATCGCCTTGTCCTGACCGTAAACCACCTGCTTCAGCGTAAGCTGGAGGTGACGCAGCACCTCGGCGTCATCCTTCGAGACAGTCTTCGGCGGAATCCGCGCCATGGTGGCGATGGTCGTCTCGATTTCCTTGATGCCGATCGTCTTTTTGCGGCGGCCTTCCGGCAACAGCATCTGCGCGGCACCGGACTCGTCGATCACGTCGATGGCCTTGTCCGGCAGCTTGCGATCATGGATGTAGCGCGCCGAGAGTTCCACCGCGGCCTTGATCGCCTCATTGGTGTATTTCAGCTTGTGATAATCCTCGAAATAGGGCTTCAGCCCCTTGAGGATGCCGATGGCGTCGGGAACCGTCGGCTCGTTGACGTCGATCTTCTGGAACCGGCGCACCAGCGCCCGGTCCTTTTCGAAATACTGCCGGTATTCTTTGTAAGTCGTCGATCCGATGCAGCGCACGGTGCCGGCCGCAAGCGCAGGCTTGAGCAGGTTGGAGGCATCCATCGCCCCGCCCGATGTCGCGCCGGCGCCGATCACGGTGTGGATCTCGTCGATGAACATGAGAGCGCCGGGATAGGCCTCAAGCTCCTTGATCACCTGCTTGAGCCGCTCCTCGAAATCGCCGCGGTAGCGCGTGCCGGCGAGCAACGTGCCCATGTCGAGCGCGAAGACCGTTGCATTCTTGAGTACGTCCGGCACTTCGCCATGAACGATGCGCCGCGCCAACCCTTCGGCGATGGCGGTCTTGCCAACGCCGGCCTCGCCGACGAATAGCGGATTATTCTTCTGCCGGCGGCAAAGAATCTGGATGCAGCGGCTGATCTCGGTGTCGCGGCCGATCAGGGGATCGATCTTGCCGTCCTTCGCCTTCTTATTGAGATTGACACAATAGGCTTCCAGAGCGTCGCCTTTCTTTTTTTGTTCGTCGCCGGTCTTGGTCTCGGTTTCTTCCTCGATCCCGCGCACCGGGCGCGCTTCCGAAAGACCCGGACGTTTGGCGATGCCGTGGCTGATATAATTGACGGCGTCGTAGCGGGTCATGTCCTGCTCTTGCAGGAAATAGGCGGCATGGCTCTCGCGCTCGGCGAAAATCGCGACCAGCACATTCGCGCCGGTGACTTCCTCCCGGCCGGAGGATTGCACGTGAATGACGGCGCGCTGGATGACACGCTGGAAACCCGCGGTCGGCTTGGAATCGTCCGTGCCGTCGGCGATCAGGTTTTCCAGCTCGGATTCGAGGTAGGCGATCAGACTGCGACGCAGCTTGTCGAGGTCGACATTGCAGGCGCGCATGACCGCCGCCGCATCGGAATCGTCGATCAGCGCCAGCAGCAGATGCTCGAGCGTGGCGTATTCATGGTGCCGCTCGTTGGCAAGCGCCAGGGCCCGGTGCAGCGACTGTTCGAGATTACGGGAGAAACTGGGCATTAAGGTACCTTCGCTTTTCGGCTTGGAGTCACTTCTTTTCCATGACGCATTGCAGAGGATGCTGATGTTTGCGGGCAAAGTCCATTACTTGCGTCACTTTGGTCTCCGCCACTTCGTAGGTAAAAACGCCACATTCGCCGACGCCGTGATTGTGAACATGCAACATGATGCGGTGGGCCTCCTCACTGTCCTTGTTAAAGAAACGCTCGAGGACGTGAACGACGAACTCCATGGGAGTATAGTCATCATTGAGGATAAGTACCCGGTACATGTTCGGCCGCTTGGTCTGCGGCTTCGTCTTGGTAATGACCGCCGTACCGGGCGTCCCCGGCTCGCCCCGACGTTTGCGGTCGTCGTCCCCCATCCGCGGAACTCGCCGAGGCGAGTGGCTCTTCGCATGTGACATCGTTTCGTTCGTAGCTACCATGGCCGTGCGTAATTATGTGCTGTCTGGGCGTGGCGAGCGATCAACGCGGGAATTCCGATCATAGAGACGGAGCGGCCGCGGTTCCAGTTCGCTTTCCCCTCCTCCACACAGTCATCCGCCCGAACCTGAGGCATCCAAGCCCCATGTGGGCATTGGCTAAACAATCGCAAGCCAATTGCGGGCAATTCGAGGCAAATTTATCGGTAATTCGCGCTTTTACGCTCACGATATTTCAAGCCTCAGTTCCCATGATGAGGAAACACGAACAGGATTTTCCCTGGGGGCTTTAGTCGCGATGCTGCTGGCCCGCTTTATCACGGACCGCACTGGCGGGGTCGCACCGCTGCTCGCGCTAGCCATCATTCCCATCATGGGCGCGGTGGCGGCCTCGGTAGACTATAGCCGCGCCAGTGCGATTCGCAGCGCCATGCAATCGTCGCTGGATGCGACGGCCTTGATGCTGTCGAAGACCGCGCAAGGCCTCAGCTCCACGCAGTTGCAAGACAAGGCCACGGGTTATTTCACCGCGGTCTTCAGTCATCCGGAAGCGGCTGTCACCGGCGTGACGCCGAATCTAACCCAGCCAAGTACCGGCAATTTCGCCCTGACAGTCAGCGGCAGCGCCACCGTCAATACGCTGTTCGCCAAAATCCTCGGGCTGTCTTCGATCGATCTGACTGCCTCTTCGCAGGTACTCTGGGGCATCAAGAAGCTCAACCTTGCACTCGTCCTGGACAATACCGGCTCGATGTCGCAGAGCGGCAAGATGACGGCGTTGAAGACGGCGGCGCATAATTTGCTGAACACGCTGCAGGCTGCCGCAACAACGCCAGGCGACATTCAGGTGTCGATTGTCCCCTTCGCGCTCGACGTCAACGTCGGCACCAGCAACGTCAGCGCCACGTGGCTCGATTGGACCGACTGGAACGGCGAGAACGGCAGTTGCAGCAAGACGAAATATACCACGCAAAGTTCTTGCACATCGAACGGCAAGACCTGGACCGCCGACAACCACAGCACCTGGAACGGCTGCGTGATGGACCGCGACCAGAACAACGACGTGCTCAACACCGCGCCGATTGTCGGCAGCACTTCGACCATGTTCCCGGCGAACCAAGCCGCGGCCTGCCCGACCGCGATGATTCCATTGTCCTCCAATTGGACGGTGCTTAACAGCAAAGTCGACGCGATGACGCCGACCGGCAACACCAACATCACCATCGGCCTCGCGTGGGGCTGGCAAACGCTGACGTCCACTGCTCCGTTTTACGCCCCGGCGCCGGTCTGGGACACCGACAGGGTCATCATCCTACTGACGGATGGCCTGAATACTCAGAACCGCTGGACCACTAGCGGCACCTCGATCGATTCACGCACGCAGTTGGCTTGCAACAATATCAAAGCATCCGGCATCAAAGTCTACACGGTCCGGGTCATGGATGGAGACGCCGCGCTCTTGCAGAGCTGCGCAACCTCTGCGTCCATGTATTACGATGTGACCGACGCCAGCCAGCTTAATGCGGTTTTCAGCTCGATTGCACAAAACCTGACTGTCCTGCGCATCGCGCAGTAAGGCAACACCGCGGATAGTGGTGAATGCTTCTCTCCATGATGCCATGAAAACGGCCTCTCCATTTTTGAACAAATTTTACGATACGATCCGGTAGATCGCCCCTCCCTCACGTCGCAATCACAGTACCCGAGTTTCATCGATCAACTTTACGCAGTTTTCACAACTGGCATTTACGTTCTTCGCCAGACATTGAACTAAATCAGGTGATGGCCATGGGCATGAAATTATTCATCGCTCGACTGCGTAATCAGTTGTGTGCGTTTCCCTCGGCGCGGGATGGCAATATCGCAATCATCTTCGGTCTCGCGTCGCTTCCGGTCGTAGGGCTGGTTGGCGCCGCGATCGATTACAGCCGCGCGAATTCCATCAAGGCGGATCTGCAGTCTTCGCTCGATGCGACGGCGCTGATGTTGTCGAAATCCATCGCAACGGAACTCGACCCGAAGAAGAAGGCGGAGACTTACTTCCAGGCGATGTTCAACCGTCGCGAAGCGGCAACCACCGTGATAACGGTGTCCTACACCCCCGGCGGCTCGTCGGTGACGGTGAGCGGCGCCACCTCTGTGACGCCGAAATTCATCGGGATCGTCCCTGGCCTTCAGAAAGAAATCTACATTTCCACCGCATCGACCGTTAGCTGGGCAACAACCAAGCTGCGCGTCGCGCTGGTTCTGGATAATACCGGCTCAATGGGCGACATCGGTAAGCTATCGGCGCTGAAGACGGCATCGAAGAGCCTGATCAAGATGCTGCAGGACATGGCGCAGAATTCCGGCGACGTGCAAATCGCTCTCGTTCCGTTTGCCAATGGCGTCAACGTGGGCACCGGAAATGTAGACGAATCCTGGATCGATTGGAGCTACTATTCGACAAGTGGCGGTAGCGGCTGGAGCGGCAGCGGCAGTAGTAACAACAGCAGCAGCAACAGCAATTACACCAGCGGTAACTGGAGCAGCAGCTCGGACGGCAGCTCAAACAAGAAAGCCGACAAAAGCAAGTGGCAGGGTTGCGTCATGGACCGCGACCAAGACTTTGATGTGAAAAACACCGTACCGACCAAGAACAACAGTTCGACGCTTTTTCCGGCGATCTACTCGAAGTATTGTCCGGCTCCGGTAATGCCGCTGACGTCCGATTGGAGTGCTCTGAACAACAGGATCGAGTCGATGATTGCGACGGGCAGCACCAATCAGACGATCGGGCTTGTCTGGGGCTGGCACGCGCTGACGGCTGGCCAGCCGTTCGACAACGCGCCCATACCGGCGGACGCGCAGCCGATCATCGTTATGCTGACCGATGGCTTGAACACGGAAAACCGCTGGACAACCGACGTGACGAAGATCGATCCGCGGACGCAAAAGGTATGCGACAACATCAAAGCCGCGGGCATCACGGTTTACACGGTTCAAGTGAAAGGCCCTATCGATCCGACATCGGCCGTTCTGAAAGACTGCGCCGGCGCGTCCGATAGGTTCTTCGCGCTGACTTCCGTGAACGAGATCGTGACAACTTTCAACACCATCGGCACTAAGCTGACGTCTCTACACGTGGCGAAGTAAGCGCGAGTTGAAGGCGGGCAGCAATGGCGCGCAGTGTAAGATTTACGCCCGCGCTTTTGCTGCTCGCAGTTGTCTTAGCAGTCGCCCAATTGGCGTTTTCCCAGAGCCTGCAGGCCACAAGCACTGTAGGATCCAGCGCTCAGGACGTGCCTGGCCCGCAAGGACCTGAAGCCGGCACTGCGCGGCGTCAGCTCTGGCTCATTCCATTGCCGGGTGAGCGGCTGCTGATGCACGTGATCGTGTTGCGGCCGCCCGGCCCAGGCCCCTTCCCGCTCGCCGTGATCAATCATGGCTCAAGCCAGAGTTCGGCACAGCGCGCGACAGTTACCCCGTCGGAATATGCCAGTGCGTCACAGTGGTTTCTGAATCACGGCTTCGCAATCGCGCTGCCCTTGCGTCCGGGACACGGCGAAACCGGCGGACCTTATTTTGAAGACCAGGGCCGGTGCGAGAGCGTGAATTACGAAAAGTCCGGCTTGGCTACCGCCGATAGCATCCAGGCCGCTATTGATTACTTAACGGCACAACCCTTTGTGAAAAAATCCGGCACCGTTGTAATCGGCCAATCGGCGGGCGGTTGGGGAGCGCTGGCGCTGGCCAGCCGCAATCCGAGGACGGTCCGCGCCGTGATCAATTTCTCCGGTGGCCGTGGCGGACGCGTTGACGACAAAGCGGGCAATAACTGCGCCCCCGATCGGCTAATAGACGCCGCGGGGAGATATGGAAGCTCGGCACGAATCCCGACGCTTTGGCTCTATTCCAAGAACGACAGCTATTTCGCGCCGGACTTATCCAAACGGATGGCTGAGGCCTTTCACGCTGCCGGTGGCGATACCGACTATCATTTGCTGCAAGCGTTCGGGACGGATGGGCATTCCCTTATCGAATTCAGCGACGCGTCGGTGCTTTGGGCTCCGATCGTAGAGAAGTTTCTCGCTCAGCATCGATAAGCGGCCGACCGCAAGACCCCCGCTGTAAATTCACCGGAGCGGCATCCCATACAGTCATACCGTTTGCTTCATCAGTTGCTCTATTCCTTTTCATTTGTTTCAAATTTGCGCGATTATGTCTTGTATTTGATGGCATTTTTTTATGCTGCTTTCACATCTCCAGTCTAATCCTGGCAGTTACGTTCAAACACAATTATAGGCGATGGCTATGAAAGCTCTTGTCGCCAGGCTGCTAAACCGGATCGCGGAATTCTATTCCGCGCGCGGTGGCAATGTAGCGATCATCTTCGGCCTTGCGGCTCTTCCCATCGCGGGACTTGTCGGCGCATCGGTCGATTACAGCCGCGCCAATTCCGTCAGGGCTCACGTGCAGTCCGCGCTCGACTCAACCGCATTGATGATGTCGAAAAACGCGGCGACGACGACCGACTTGAAAGCCGCCGCGAGGGCTTACTTCGTGGCGCTGTTAGATAATCCGAAAGTCGCTGGAACGATCGACGACGTAGTTTACACACCAGGAAGCTCGTCGCTGACCATAAAAGGATCAGCCACCCTTCAGACCGAATTCATGGGAATTGTTGGATTTCCCTCCCTTAATATCAGCACGTCATCCACGGTTACGTGGGGCAACACCCGGCTGCGCGTGGCGCTTGTGCTCGATACCACCGGCTCGATGTCCAGCGCGGGCAAGATCTCAGCGCTGCAGGCCGCGACCAAAAGTTTGCTGGCGCAGTTGGAGACCGCCGCCACCAACCCGGGGGACGTTTATGTCTCCATCGTTCCGTTTAGCAAGAACGTCAATCTTGGTTCCGGCAATTCCAGCGCCACGTGGATCGATTGGACCGACTGGGAAGCGGAACCCGCCAGTCTGGACACGGCGCACGGTGGCTCGAAACCAAACGGTTGGAACAATATCGGGCCCGGGTCCGATTGTCCCTTCTCCAGCTCATCATACGGCTTTGGTTGCGCGCCCGACGCAGGCAGCACCTCAACCGTCAGCAAAATCCCATCGAGCGGTTCGACGAGCGGCTACATCTGCCCGGGCACCGACACCGGTAGCAAGAACTCCACCAAGATCGGCATCATGTATAACGGGTGCTACAACAGCATCACTTACACCTGCACCGGCAGTACCTGTACCTGCACGGGACACAGTAGTTGCACGTGCTCGGGCAACGGCAACAGCAAAGTCTGCAAACAACCGAGCAACTACTACGAGCACACGTGGCGTCCTGCAGGGACCACCGCGGCGCCGGCGCACAGCACTTGGAACGGCTGCGTCACCGATCGCGGCAC
>JAXDOR010000042.1:0-7380 GCA_034668825.1 Alphaproteobacteria bacterium
CAATACCGCCACTACCACGCAGACGATGGCGACCGCGACGATCACGGCAATGGGCACGACGACGCTGAGGCGGCCACGATCCCAGATCGTGTCCTTGTGTTCCTCGCCGAATCGGGTTTGACCCTCGGCTGACACGTCCTGCCCCCCATCACTTGGCCTTCTGGGACCACCAGCGATCCTAGGGAGGAAACGTTGCCAATCGCTTGCCGGCGCCGGGTTACGGGCCGGAAACCCTTTTTTTACCTAGCGCCCTTAACCAAAGGTTAAATATGGATGGCGGTGGCCCGCACGCGGATCACTTGATGCCACCGCACCCGCGGTGGCAGGGTAGGACCATCTTGACCGCCACCTTGCTCCACCAGCTTCCAGCCGAGACGTGATGAATGTGAGCAGCGCGTCCGCCGAGGGGATTGTCACCGCCGGGCTCCTCGTCATCGGCGACGAGATCCTGTCGGGCCGTACCAAAGATAAGAACATCGGCTATGTCGCCGACTACCTCGCCGCCATCGGCATCGATTTGCGGGAAGTTCGCGTGGTCGCCGACCAGGAGGCCGCGATCGTCGAGGCGTTAAGCGCCTTGCGGCGGCAATACAGCTACGTCTTTACCACCGGCGGGATCGGGCCGACCCACGATGACATCACCGCCGATAGCGTCGCCAAGGCATTTGGCGTCGCCATCGACTACGACCCGCGCGCCCTGGAAATCCTGCGCGAACGTTTCGCCAAGAGCGGGACGCACATGAATGAGGCGCGCATGCGCATGGCGCGTATCCCTAAAGGCGCCGAGCTCGTGCTCAACAAGATATCCAGCGCGCCGGGATTCTGGATCGGCAATGTCATCGTGATGGCGGGAGTTCCCGCCATCATGCAGGCGATGCTCGACGACGCCGCGCCCAAACTCAAGACCGGCGTGAAAATGCTGTCGGAGACGGTGCGCGCCGATACCCGCGAGGGCGACATCGGTAGCGAGTTGGGCGAAGTCGCCAAGGCGCATCCGCAGGTGTCGATTGGGAGCTACCCGTTCTTTGACGAAAAATTCGGGCCCAATACCAATGTCGTGATCCGCGCGCGCGATCCCACGCAACTGGCGGCGGCGAAGGCGGCGGTCGAAGCGATGCTGGTGCAGGTGAAGGCGCGCGGAGGCCAGCGATGAGCGACACGCCGCAGGCACAAAAACCGTTTCCGGTCTCCTGGGATCAATTCCACCGCGACGCGCGCGCGCTGGCCTGGCGCCTTTCCGATCAGGGGCCGTTCGAGGCTATCGTATGCATCACCCGGGGCGGGCTGGTGCCGGCGGCGATTGTCGCGCGCGAGCTCAATATCCGGATTATCGAAACCATATGCGTGTCGAGTTATTCCGGTCCCGGCAGTCAGGCCGAGTTGAAGGTGTTGAAGACTGTCGCCGATTCCATCCTGAAAATCGCGGGCGGCGGCGGCAAAGGCATTTTGATTGTCGATGACCTCGTCGATACCGGGCAAACCGCCAAAGTGGTGCGCGAGGTGCTGCCGCGCGCGCATTTCGCCGCGGTCTATGCCAAGCCGATGGGCCGGCCGCTAGTGGATACGTTCATTACCGAAGTGTCACAGGACACCTGGATCCATTTCCCTTGGGATACGGGCTTAGCCTTCCTGCCGCCGATCCGGGAAGGCGGGGCGTGACCGTTTCTGCTTTCGAAGCACTGCAAAAGAATCCATTATTGTTGTCGTTCTGGGTGATACGTTAAGCTATAAGAGGGGCATGCTCCGTTGCTGGCTGCTATGATCGCTGCCACCGAGGACGAAGCCGCTAGCTTCGTAAGGACTTATATTTTCCCTAAGAATGCCGGACCTTACAAAGGAGCTTAAAGCCGTGAGTGTGCTAGAAGGTCAAAGCCCGGTAAGGCGTACTGACGGCACGATGCTCCCGGCCTTAACCAGCCTTCGGTTCTTCGCCGCTCTTTCTATTGTCGTGCATCACGTCAAGGGTCTATTTCTTCCGGCGGATTTCTTCCCAGCAATCAGCTTCGGACGAGCGGTTTCTTTCTTTTTCGTACTTTCCGGCTTCATCCTGGTTCATGTTTATCCGTCTCTGCCTACTGGACGCGATGTAGCCCGTTTTCTTGTTTCGCGCGCGGCTAGACTCTGGCCCGCTCATCTCTTCGGGCTTCTGCTGGTTCTAGTCTTTTTACACCATGACGCGCCCCTTAACACGCCTGGTCCTTTGCTTGCGAACATCTTTCTGATTCATGCGTGGATACCGATTACGGAATACTTCTTCGGCTACAACGGGCCAAGTTGGACGATCTCAACGGAACTTGGTTTTTATCTTCTGTTTCCGCTGCTGATTTATCGCTTTGACACGACGTGGTGGTGGAAGTTGATGCTTTCCGCCGCGTCCCTGGTTGCGCTTGTAGCCCTCGCTACTTACTGGGACATGCCTACGTTCCCGCCGCCGCCAGGAGAGCCTACGCGGCTCGCTTTCATTTACATGAGTCCCCTTGGCCGCTTGTTCGAGTTCGTTCTCGGCATGACTGCGGCATTGTTCTGGCGCCGCGCGCCTCGTGTCAATTGGCTAGGAACTGCCGGATGGACTGTCATAGAGATTGCGGCATTCGCGGTCCTGGCAGCGCAGCTTTGGTACGTGCCTTGGATGTATATGCAATTTTACTTCAGCCCGCTAACGCTCATGCGGGAGTGGCCCGACCATGCGGGAGGCTGTTTTAGCTTTGTCGTAGTGGTGTTTGTGATGGCAAGCTCACGCGGTCTGATCGCAAGGATGTTGTCCTTTCCTGTTTTTGTTCTACTAGGTGAGGCGTCGTACGCAGTCTACATTTTGCATCAGGTGCTCAGCCGGATTTATGCCCAGTACTTCCACGCCGCGCTACAGTTGCCCTATTGGGCCGGGCTGCCGCTCTATCTTGCGGCGCTGATCGGCCTGTCGATCGCAACCTTTTATTGGATTGAAAATCCGATCAGACGATGGGCTAAGGGGCTCGTATCCGCACGTCAGCGCGCACCTATTAATGCTTGTGACGCGCGTGGTGACGCGGTAGTGACGCCGTGACGCGGACGTGACGGAACTGGTAGACGTAGCAGACTTAAAATTTGCAGTGCCTAAAGCACATCCGGGTTCGAGTCCCGGCGTCCGCACCAAAGGCGAGGACTTAAAATCCCCTGAGAGAAACCTCGTGTGGGTTCGAGTCCCACCGCCCGCACCATCTATTAGTTCGTGCGCCGATAGTTCGTAGCTTTGGTTGATTAGGAGCGATCATGGAGCAGAAGCAATTCCCGGTCAGTTACTCGGACGCGGAATGGCGGCAGAAATTGACGCCGGAACAATATCAAGTCATGCGCGGGCACGGCACCGAAGCGCCGGGCAGTTGCGCGCTGAATTTCGAGAAACGCGCCGGTACATTTTCCTGCGCCGGGTGCGAGCAGCCGCTGTTCGTGTCGAAGAAGAAGTTCGAGAGCGGCACCGGCTGGCCGAGCTTCAACGATCCGGAACCAGGTTCTGTCGAGAACACGGTAGACCGAAGCCACGGCATGACCCGCACCGAGGTGCATTGCAGCCGTTGCGGCAGCCACCTCGGCCACGTCTTTCCCGACGGACCGCCGCCGACGCACCTACGTTATTGCATCAACGGTGTCGCCTTGAATTTCCGGCCGGACTGAGAAACGTCAGTTCGCGCATAAGGTAGAAGCATGAAGAAGCGTCACGCGCTGGCAGCCGCTCTCGTGTTTTTGGCGTCCACGATTAGCGCCGGCGCACAGGCGCAGAGCTATCCCGATCACCCCATCACTCTCGTTGTTCCTTATGCGGCGGGTGGCGGGAACGATGTGCTGGCGCGGCTTGTCGCCGAGAGGATGAGCAAGAGCCTGGGCCAGCAGATCGTGATTGAGAATCGCGGCGGTGCCGGCGGCACCATCGCCACGCGACAGGTCGCGAAGAGCGCGCCCGACGGCTATACCTTGCTTATTGCCACAAGCTCGCTCGCTATCAATCCGTCGCTCTATCCAAATATCGGCTACGATCCGCGCAAGGACTTCGCGCCCGTCGGCCTCATTGCTTCAAGCTCCAACGTAGTGCTCTTGCATCCTTCCGTTCCGGCAAGCTCTATCGCCGAGTTGATAGCGTTGGCAAAGGCTAGTCCCGGCAAACTCAACTTCGCCTCGACCGGCAGCGGCAGCAGCGTGCATCTGGCAGCCGAGCTGTTCGCATCGATGGCCGGCATCAAGCTCACCCATGTGCCATACCGGGGCAGCGCGCCGGCGCTGACCGATCTTCTTGGCGGTCATGTGGACATCATGTTCGGGACGTTGCCGCCTTCAGTCGGGCTCGTGCGTCAGGGAAAATTGCGCGCGCTGGCGGTCACCGGCCCCCAACGCTCAAGCGCTCTTCCCGAACTGCCGACGGTGGCGGAGGCCGGATTGGCCGGCTACGAAGCGGTGTTGCATTACGGACTGGTGGCGGCAGCCGGCACGCCGCCGTCCATTATCGATAAGCTCAATACGGCGCTGCGCGCGGCGCTTGCGGAAGAAGCTTTGCAGCAACGTTTAGCTGTAGAAGGCGCCGAACCGCTGCCGAGCACGCCGGAGGAATATGCCGCCGACATCGACCGCGAAGAAATCAAGTGGTCCAAGATCGTGCAGGAATCCGGCGCCAGGGGCGAATAACGGCTCTGATTTCAGCTTTCGGCAGCCTTAGTCATAAACACGAGAAATCCCGAAAGCCGCCATGCCGATGGCTCAAAGCGGCTCTACAGCGGCGTCCATGCTAAGTTACGGAGGCTATGGAAGGATTCGCATTGGCTTGAGATTGCGAATTTTTGCTAATTCGATGGAACTCAATGGCTAGGAAGCTGGTTAAGGACACTAAGCCGTGATCTCATCGCAGAGGCTCGACGGTCCGCCAGCAGTGTTCGCTCGGCCTTGAGGGGGAATATCAAATGTCATACCGCTCGCTATGGCGAAGCGTCGGAGCGTAGTGCGAAAGCCCGTTCCGCAGGTGTCGGTTTGTCGCCGAGGCTTAGGCGCGTCTGTCCATAGGCGCGATTAAGCCAGGCCGAGGAGGATTTCTATGCAGCCCACCAATCAGGTGATCGGTGACTTAGCCAACGGCCCCACTCCGGAGGCACCTGAGCAAAAGAAGAACGGCAAATCTGCCTTTGAGCTGCACGACCTGCTCCATGCCCTTCAAGCGATGCGCAGCGGCGACTTCTCCGTGAGGCTGCCGGGCGATCACCTCGGCATCGAAGGCAAGATCGCCGATACCTTCAACGAGATCGTGGCCACCAACGAACGCATGGCACAGCAACTCGAGCGCGTCGGCCAAGTGGTGGGACGCGAGGGCAAAACCAAGCAGCGCGTGAAGCTCGGCGTCTCCAGCGGAGCTTGGGCGGAGATGGAAAGCTCGGTCAATACCCTGATCGACGATCTGCTGTGGCCCACCCGCGAAGTGACCCGCGCCGTGGCCGCCGTGGCGCAAGGCGACTTGCTGGAAACCGTGCGCCTGCATGTGGAAGGCCGGCCGCTGAAGGGCGAATTCCTCCAGTCCGCCACCATCGTCAATACCATGATCAAGCAGCTCGGCGTCTTCACCTCGGAAGTGACGCGCGTCGCGCGCGAAGTGGGTACCGAAGGCAAGCTCGGCGGTCAGGCGCAGGTGCATGAAGTGACCGGCGTGTGGAAAGACCTTACCGAGAGCGTGAACTCGATGGCGTCCAACCTCACTGCGCAGGTCCGTAACATCGCCGACGTGACCAACGCGGTGGCCAATGGCGACTTGTCGAAGAAGATCACCGTGGACGTGCGCGGCGAAATTCTGCAGCTCAAGGAAGCCATCAACACGATGGTGGACCAGCTTCGGTCCTTCGCTTCGGAAGTGACGCGCGTGGCGCGCGAAGTGGGCACCGACGGCAAGCTCGGCGGCCAGGCGATCGTGCCCGGCGTCGCCGGCACCTGGAAGGACTTGACGGATTCCGTGAACGCGATGTGCGGCAACTTGACCGCGCAAGTGCGTAACATCGCGCAAGTGACGACCGCCGTGGCGCGCGGCGACTTGTCCCGCAAGATCACCGTGGACGTGCGCGGTGAAATTCTGGAGTTGAAAGACACCATCAATACGATGGTGGATCAATTGAACGCCTTCGCCTCGGAAGTGACGCGCGTGGCGCGCGAAGTCGGCACCGAGGGCAAGCTTGGCGGCCAGGCGCAGGTGTCCGGCGTCGCCGGCACCTGGAAGGACCTCACCGACAACGTCAACTTCATGGCGTCGAACCTGACCGCTCAGGTCCGCAATATCGCCGACGTCGCCACCGCCATTGCCGGCGGCGACTTGTCGAAGAAGATCACGGTGAACGTGTCGGGCGAAATTCTGCAGCTGAAGGAAACCATCAACACGATGGTCGATCAGTTGAACGCTTTCGCCGCGGAAGTGACGCGCGTGGCGCGCGAAGTCGGCACCGACGGCAAGCTCGGCGGTCAAGCGGCGGTGCCCGGCGTTGCCGGTACGTGGAAAGATCTGACCGACTCCGTGAACTCGATGGCGGGCAACTTGACCGCTCAAGTGCGTAACATCGTGGAAGTGACTATCGCCGTGGCGAACGGCGACTTGTCGAAAAAGATCACGGTCGACGTGCGCGGCGAAATCCTTCAGCTGAAAGAAACGCTGAACACCATGGTGGACCAGCTCAAGGCCTTGGCCGGCGAAGTGACGCGCGTCGCGCGCGAAGTCGGCACCGAAGGCCGTCTCGGTGGCCAAGCCAACGTGCTCGGCGTTGCCGGCACCTGGAAGGACTTGACCGACTCTGTGAACTCGATGGCCTCGAACCTGACCGCTCAGGTGCGTAACATCGCGGAAGTGTCGACCGCCATCGCGATCGGAGACTTGTCGACTAAGATCACGGTGGACGTGAAGGGCGAAATTCTCGAACTGAAAAATACGATCAACACGATGGTGGACCAGCTCCGTTCGTTCGCATCTGAAGTGACGCGCGTCGCCCGCGAAGTGGGTACCGAAGGCAAGCTCGGCGGACAGGCGCAGGTGCCGGTAGTGGCCGGCACCTGGAACGACCTGACCGACAACGTGAACGTGATGGCCGCCAACCTCACCGAGCAGGTGCGCGGCATCGTGAAGGTGGTGACGGCGGTCGCCAACGGCGACCTGAAGCAGAACCTGACCGTGAAATCACGCGGTGAGGTCGCGGCTTTGGCCGAAACCATCAACAACATGACCAATACCTTGGCCACCTTCGCTGATCAGGTGACCACCGTCGCCCGCGAAGTGGGCGTGGAAGGCCGCCTCGGCGGTCAGGCCAACGTGCCCGGCGCCGCCGGAACCTGGAAAGATTTGACCGGTAACGTGAACCTCCTGGCTGCGAACCTCACTACGCAGGTCCGCGC
>JAXDOR010000043.1:0-43922 GCA_034668825.1 Alphaproteobacteria bacterium
TTTTTCCCTCTTCCCGCTGGCGGGGAGAGGTCGCTTCCGCGCGTGCGCGAGGAAGCGGGTGAGGGGGTTGCCATCGAACTCGAAAGCCCCTCATCCGGCTTGCTTTGCTCGCCACCTTCTCCCCGCACGCGGGGAGAAGGAATTCAACTCTTCAAATTCACCATGCGCTCGACGGCGCGGCGCGCTTTTGCCGCGATAGCCGGATCGACCAAAACCTCCTCGCGCATATGCACCAGGCTGTCGAGAATGTTCGGCAGCGTGATGCGTTTCATGTGCGGGCAGAGATTGCAGGGGCGCACGAATTCCACATCGGGCAATTCCGCCGCCACGTTGTCGGCCATGGAGCACTCGGTGACCATCACCACGCGCTTTGGCCTGCGCTGGCGCACCCAATCGATCATATGCGCGGTGGAGCCGGTGAAGTCCGCTTCCGCGATGACGTCCGGCGGACACTCCGGATGCGCGATGATCTGCACCGACGGATCGCTCTCGCGCACCGCGCGCAGCTCGGCGGCGGTGAAGCGCTCATGCACCTCGCAATGGCCCTTCCAGGCGATGATCTTCACGCTGGTTTGTCCGGCTACGTATTTCGCCAGATATTCATCCGGCAGCATGATGACGCGCTCGGCGCCGAGGCTCTCGACCACCTGCACCGCGTTCGACGAGGTGCAGCAGATGTCGCTCTCGGCCTTCACCTCGGCGGAAGTGTTGACATAGGTGACCACGGGCACGCCGGGGAAACGCTCACGCAGCAGCCGCACGTCCGCCGCGGTGATGGATTCCGCCAGCGAGCAGCCGGCGCGTAGATCGGGGATCAACACCACCTTATCGGGATTGAGGATCTTCGCCGTCTCCGCCATGAAATGCACGCCGCATTGCACGATCACGTCGGCATCCACCTTCGCCGCTTCGCGGGCGAGCTGGAGCGAATCGCCGACCACATCGGCAACGCAGTGGAAGATTTCCGGCGTCTGATAATTATGCGCCAGGATGACGGCGTTGCGCTCTTGCTTCAGCCGGTTGATGGCGCGAATGGTGGGGGCGAGCGTCGGCCACTCGATCGCCGGGATGACATTTTTCACCCGCTGGTACAGATGCGCGGTATCGCGCTCGACGTCTGCGTTCCAATCGAGCGTAGGCGTCGGCAGCGGCTTGAAACGTCGCAGGGAAGGAGTGCGGACCGCAGCGCGTGCCGAAAACATTGGTGCATCAACAACTTCCAAGAGAGGCACGACGAACCCTCCTCATTGTGCTCGAACTGAGTATAAGCGGGGACAAAAACATCCGGCACGGAGCCGGTGTTGTTCTCAATTCGAGCAAAACAGATATAGCACTTTCACTTTGCCTTCGCCAGTCCCCTGTCACGCGGCTGCTATGCAGTGGGGCGGCGGGTTCTATGACCAAAGATTTGTTTGGGTGGCGCAAGCGAGGTTCTATGTTCGTCGCCACTCACGCGTTCCGGAGCCTCCATGTCGATTTCCTCTGCAACCTCGAAGCTTGCCACCTGGCGCACGCCCGCAGTTATTCTGGTCTGCGGATGCGTAGTGTCGGCACTTAGCTTCGGTCCGCGCTCGTCGCTCGGTTTGTTCCTGACCCCGATGTCGTTCGCCCACGGCTGGGGCCGCGATGTGTTTGCTCTCGCGCTTGCGCTGCAGATGCTGTTGTGGGGCGCGGGTCAGCCCTTCGCCGGCGCCATCGCGGATCGTTTCGGTCCGTTTCCTGTTCTCGCCGGAGGCTCAATCCTTTATGCCGCCGGCTTGGTGTTGATGGCACATAGCAGCACGCCCGGGATGCTTTATCTCACGGCCGGCGTGCTGCTCGGTCTCGGCCTTGCCGCCTCGTCCTTCATGATCGTGCTCGGCGCTTTCGCCAAGCTGATGCCGCCGCAATGGCGGTCGCTCTCTTTCGGCGCCGGCACCGCGGCAGGCTCCTTCGGGCAATTCCTCTTCTCGCCCTTGGCGGTCGGATTTCTCGGCAGCGTCGGCTGGCAGGAAACGCTTGTCATATTCGCCGTGATCGTGC
Organism: Alphaproteobacteria bacterium; assembly: GCA_034668825.1. Taxonomy (GTDB): domain Bacteria; phylum Pseudomonadota; class Alphaproteobacteria; order Rhizobiales; family Xanthobacteraceae; genus CANKHA01. The sequence goes on from JAXDOR010000043.1 coordinate 2,023, forward strand.
TGCTGATCGCGCCGCTGGCCTGGACGCTGGCTGCGCCGGCCGACACGGCGAAGACTGACGACGCCGTGCAGCATCAATCGGTGAAACAGTCGCTTGCCGAGGCGCTCGGTCATCGCAGCTACGTGCTGCTGGTGATCGGTTTCTTCACCTGCGGTTTTCAGCTTTTCTTCATCACCGTACATCTGCCGGCGTATCTGGTGGACCGCGGCCTCTCGGTCACGGTGGGCGCTTGGACGCTCGGCGTGATCGGTCTGTTCAACATCATTGGCTCGGTCGCCGCCGGCTGGCTCAGCGACAAGATGCCGAAGCGATACTTGCTCTCGATCATCTATTTCTCGCGCTCGATTGCTGTGCTCGTCTTTATCAGCTTGCCGGCTAGTCCCGCCTCGGCGGTGGCCTTCGGCGCGGTCATGGGTTTGCTGTGGCTCTCGACCGTGCCGCCAACCAATGGGCTGATCGCGATCATGTTCGGCACCAAATGGCTCACCATGCTGTCTGGGCTCGCCTTTTTCAGTCACCAAGTCGGTGGCTTCCTCGGCGTCTGGCTCGGCGGCGTCGTGTTCGAGCGCACCGGCTCCTATAATTTGATCTGGTGGTTGTCGATCCTGCTCGGCGTGCTGTCCGCACTGGTCAATCTGCCGATCGTGGAAAAGCCGGCGCCGCGGCTGAGCGCCATTCCCGCTTGATAGGGCCCGATGTCTAATCCTGCGATCACTGAGCAGTTTATGGCCAAGGTGCTGAGCTGGCGCACGCCCGCCGTTATCGTCTTCGGCGGCTGTTTGATCGCCGTTCTCAACTACGGCCCGCGCTCCTCGCTCGGATTTTTCCTCACGCCGATATCGACGAGCCATGACTGGGGTCGCGAGGTCTTCGCCTTGGCGCTGGCGATCCAGAATCTCACCTACGGCATCAGCACGCCGTTTGCCGGAGCGGTGGCCGACCGCTTCGGCACAATCCGCGTGCTCATGCTGGGATCGATCCTTTACGCCGCCGGTCTTACCGCCATGGCTTATTCGACGACGCCGGGCGCGATCTATCTTTCCTGCGGAATTCTCATTGGCCTTGGCGTGTCCGGAACCTCCTTCACCATTGTCATTGCCGCGCTCGGAAAGCTGATGCCGGAAAAGTGGCGCTCGCTCGCCTTCGGCGCTGGCACGGCGGCCGGCTCCTTCGGCCAATTTCTGTTCTCTCCACTCGGCGTGTCGTTGATCGACAGTATCGGCTGGCAGGCTACGCTGCTGACTTTCAGCAGCTTGGTGCTCCTGGTCATTCCGCTGTCGGTGATCTTGGCGACGCCGGCGATGGACACCGTTCCAGCCGGATCACCGCGCACCGCGCAGACGCAATCCTTCACGCATGCGCTTGGTGAAGCCTGCGCCCACCGCTCCTACCTGCTGCTGGTGCTCGGCTTCTTCACCTGCGGCTTCCAACTTTCGTTCATCACCGTCCACCTGCCGTCCTATCTCCTCGATATCGGCCTCTCCGCGAAAGTGGGTGGCTGGACGTTGGCAATCATCGGCCTGTTCAATATCGCCGGTTCGATGACGTCCGGCTGGCTCGGGAGCCGCATGCCGAAGCGCTACATCCTGTCGTTCATCTATTTCACCCGCGCGCTTGCGGTGGTGATCTTCATCTCGCTGCCGCCGAGCACGGTGACGACGCTGATCTTCGGCGCGGTCACCGGCTTCCTGTGGCTATCGACGGTGCCGCCGACCTCCGGTTTGGTGGCGGTGATGTTCGGCACGCGCTGGCTTGGAATGCTGTTCGGCGTTGCCTTCTTCAGCCATCAGGTCGGCGGCTTTCTCGGCATCTGGCTTGGCGGCGTTCTGTTTGAGCGCACCGGCTCCTATAATATCGTGTGGTGGCTGTCGGTGGCCTTCGGCCTGTTGTCCGGGTTCATCAACCTGCCGATTGTGGAGAAGCCGGTGGCGCGCGCTTTTCCGGCGGCGGCGTAAGCGGATGACGCGCTGTTAATTTTTGTCATCCCGGCCGAGCGCGAAGCGCGAGAGCCGGGACCCACGAGACGGAATTGGGTCCCGGATCGGCTCGCGTTGCTCGCCGTCCGGGATGACATAGGATGGAGACACTGTGTCCACGTTCAAGGCGATCGTCATTGACAAGACGGACGACGGTCAATCCGTCGCGCTCACCGACTTCGACGAAAACAATTTAATGGAAGGCGACGTCACCGTCCGCGTCGAATGGTCGACGATCAACTACAAGGACGGCCTCGCCATCACCGGCAAGGCGCCGGTGGTGCGCCGCTTTCCCATGATACCCGGTGTCGATTTCGCCGGCACGGTGGAAGCCTCCACGCATCCGCAATGGAAGCCGGGCGACAAGGTCATCTGCAATGGCTGGGGCCTCGGCGAAACCCATCTCGGCGCTTATGCGCAGAAGGCGCGGGTGAAGGGTGATTGGCTGGTACGGCTTCCCGTCGGCATGCGCGCGCGCGAAGCCATGGCCATCGGTACCGCCGGTTATACCGCCATGCTCGCGGTGATGGCGCTGGAGCGCCACGGCATCACGCCTGAGCGCGGGCCGGTGGTGGTGACCGGCGCCGCGGGCGGGGTCGGTTCGGTGGCAATCGCCATTCTTGCCAAACTTGGCTACCGGGTGACCGCCTCCACCGGCCGCGTACAGGAATCTGATTATCTCAAGAGTCTTGGCGCCGCCGAGATCATCGACCGCAAGGAGCTCTCCGGTACGCCCAAGCCGCTGGCGAAGGAACGCTGGGCCGGCGGCGTCGATACGGTCGGTTCCACCACGCTCGCCAATCTTCTGTCGATGACGCACTATCATGGCGCCGTCGCCGCTTGCGGACTGGCGGGCGGCATGGATCTGCCAGCCAGCGTCGTTCCCTTCATCCTGCGCGGCGTGTCGCTGCTCGGCATCGACTCGGTGATGTGCCCAATCGATCTCCGCCGCGAGGCCTGGAAAAGGCTCGAATCCGATGTGGATCGCGACAAGCTCCAGGCCATGACCAGCGAGATCGGCCTTGCCGGCGTGATCGCGGCTGCGCCGCCTATCCTCGACGGCCAGGTGCGCGGGCGAATTGTCGTAAAGGTCACATAAAGACAGGCGATTAGCCTTTGATACCCGGCTTTTAACGTCTTTTCCGACGTGGTAAGAATCTCCTTAAGAAAGTGCGGTTAGGCTGTCTGGCGTGTGTTGCTTGGAGTGTGTGATGCAGGCGCGTTTCGCTGTTGTGTTGATGGGGCTAGTTGCCAGTTTGCCGGCCATGGCCGGCGAGTTGAAGCCCGAGGAGGCCCGGCGCTTCGTCACCGGCAAGCTGTTCGCCTTTAATTGTTTCGAGGGCACTACGGGAGCGGGCCGCGTCCACGCCGACGGCTCGGCCACGGGCTCCGTCCAATTTCGCGGTAGCGGTCCGGTACGCTACGTCACGCTGCCGCCTGGCACGCTCCGTGTGAAGAGCGAGGCGGTTTGCGCTTCGGTGAGGGGCATGCCCTTTGAGCCCTGCTTCAATCTCGAGCAGAAGGACAAGGTGAGCTTCCGCGGCTCCATCTCCGGCCTCGGCTTCGCCTATTGCGACTTCAACCGCCGTTCGGCGCGCGTGAGCCTTGCCAAGGCCAGTTCACGTCCGCGCTCGCTCCAACCGCCGGTGCAATCTTCCGCCGCGGTGACGATGTCGGAGCGGGACTAGACGCTAGCCGCGTCCGCCCAGCCGTAACCCCGGCGCCGGACGCTCCGAAACCACCTCACGGCGGAAACGAAAGCGCGCCGCTGGTCGCCCGCCGGTCGCGGTCGACATTTCGCCGGTCGGCTCCACCAGCGCCGCGGTTTCCACCAACCGTCGGAAATTCTGCTTGTGCAGATGCCGGCCGGAGATCGCCTCGACCGTGCGCTGCAATTCCGTCAGCGTGAATTCCGCCGGCATCAACTCGAACACCACGGGGCGGTATTTCAGCTTCGCCCGCAGCCGCGCGATGGCGGTGGCGAGAATGCGCCGATGATCGAACCGGATGGCTTCGCCGAGCACGGGGAAAGGATCGCGGGCATGCGCGGCTTCGCGGCCGTCGCGCCGGGCTTCTTCCACAAGGCCCGCCTCGTAAAGCAACTCGTAGCGGTCGAGCACCTTCTCCTCATCCCACGGGCTGCCGTCCACCGCGAAACAGAGCCGCACCCGGTCGCGCCGGCCGAGCGCGCGTCCGGGCTCCGGCTGCTGCACCCGCCCGGCCCATTCCTCAAGCAGCGGCAGGATGGTGGTATCGAGAATCGCCGGCCTGCCCTCGCGCCAGTCCTCCCACGGGAAGAAGCGGTACCACGGCTCAAATCCGGCGGCGGAGCCGCGCAACGTCGCGGCATTGTCCGACATCCGGCTGAGCGCCAGGTAGCCGATGGAAACAACATGCGGCGCGGTATCGCGCGGGCCGACATGGCGGCCGCGATCGCCAAATGTGTAGAGCTGCTCGACATAGCCAACGCGTAAGCCCGTCTGCGCCTCGACCCAGGCGCGCAAGCCGATTTCGAAGGTGCGATGCGCCACCGGATCGAACGGGCCGAAGGGCAGGCCCGCACGCGCGTCGCCCTTGGCGCCATCGGCGGCGACCAGGATCGCCGGCTCGTCGGTTTCGACGGCGACAATGGCGGCGGTCAATCCAATCTCGATCGGGGTGAGCTTGGTCTCGGTCATCGCGCGTCACTTAAGATCAAGCCGGAACGGATCGCCTTCATAAGCCGCATGGCCGGGGCCGATGGTCTCGATGGCTTTCACCATGCGGCCGTCGCGCCCGAGGATGCGGTCCGCCAAAGACACGATCAGCCGGTTGGGCGTCGCCGTGCGCGAGGCGCGGCGCAGCTCCCAGGCAATCGCCATTTCCTCCCGCTCGGGATTGAGCGCGCAGGCCGCCGCATAGGCGCTGGCGGTGGAGCGGCTGATGCCGGCGTAGCAGTGAATGACAATGGGAGCGGCGCGATCCCAGCTTTTGACAAATCGCATCAGCCGCGCGACGTGCTCCTCGCAAGGATGCGTGTAGCCGTCGATCGGGCAACTGATGTCGTCGACGTCGATATGCAGATGGTTTTCCTCGGCGATGGTGGCCGGCCGCCTCACCGCTGAAATATCCTTGAGCAGGGTGATGACATGGCGCGCGCCGGTAGTCTCCACCGTGTCGTGCAGCCGCGCCAATGAGCAGACGTGAATCATTGAATCCTTCAAGCTGAGGGATTGGTCTTATATATGGCCGCGCGATTCGAGGGAAAGTTCACTCGTGCGTGAGCTTGGTCATGCGGTCGAAATAACGCGCCTGCGCGATCTCGGCCGGCCAGGGTTTTAGATAATCGCGCTCCAGCGCCAGCGAAAACACCGGCGGCTTGCCGAAAAAGCGCCGCGCCTCGGCGGCGTCGAATCCCGCAAGCCGTGTCGCCTCGAAATAGGCGGCGCCACGATCCGCCGCTTTGACCAGACGCTGCCATTCTTCCGGCAGCTCGGCGGGCAATCCGAAGCGCAGATGGATAGCGGCAAGCAGGCGCCGCTCCACAGCTTTATAGCTGTCGCCGATGACGGCTTTGAACGGCGAGATCATGTCGCCGATCACATATTCCGGCGCGTCATGCAGCAGCACCGCGAGCCGCCGCGTGCGATCGAGCCGCGGCGTCTTGGCGCGTGCGACCGCCTCCACCAGCAGCGTGTGCTGCGCGACGGAAAAAATATGCGCGCCCTCGGTCTGCCCGTTCCAGCGCGCGACGCGGGCCAAGCCGTAGGCGATGTCCGCTAACTCCACATCAAGCGGCGAGGGATCAAGCAGATCGAGCCGCCGTCCAGACAACATCCGCTGCCATGCGCGTTCTTTCTTTCCTCCCGCCTTGAGGGGGAGGGTTGGGGAGGGGAGTGATTTGGGTTGCGGCATGACGACAACGCTAACGTTCGTCATGGCCGGGCTCGTCCCGGCCATCCACGTCTTCCTTCCTTGTAATAAGAAAGACGTGGATGCCCGGCACAAGGCCGGGCATGACGGAATTATTGCAATTGGAGGTCATTTTCCCAACTTCGCGCAGTCCGCATGCCGGTGGCATGTCACCAGATGATCGTTGACCATGCCCACCGCCTGCATGAAGGCATAGACGATGGTCGGTCCGCAGAATTTGAAGCCGCGGCGCGCCAGCTCCTTGGAGATTTTCCGCGATAGCTCGGTTTCCGCCGGCACCTGCGCCATGCTGCGGAAGCGGTTGATCTGCGGCTTTCCATCGACGAAGTCCCACAACAACTCGGAAAAGCCTTTGTCCTTTTCCATGGCGTCGAGCCACGCCCGCGCCGAGAGGATAGTGCCCTCGATCTTGGCGCGGTTGCGCACGATCCCGGCGTCCTGCATCAGCCGCTCGACTTTGCTTGGTGTGTAGCGCGCGATCTTGACCGGATCGAAGCCGCCGAAGGCGCGGCGGAAATTCTCGCGCTTGCGGAGAATTGTGATCCACGACAATCCAGCTTGGAAGCCATCAAGCACAAGTTTTTCGTAGAGCGCGCGGTCGTCGTATTCCGGCACGCCCCATTCCTCGTCGTGATAGGCGAGATAGAGCGGGTCCTGCTTCGGCCAAGGGCAGCGCGCCAGATCGGAGTGGGGCAGGGTAGGACTCATTCCGCCGCCTTGATCTCGCCCGGCCACGCAAACCGCGCCCATTCCGGCTTCACCGGCCGCACCGCTACGCCGCCGGCGAGCAGCGCTATGCCCTTCGCCAGCGCGTCCTCGACGCGATCCAATCGCAACATCGCCAGGCCGCGGCCGTTGGCTGTCGAGCCAAGCCTGCCCACTTCTTTCTCTCCCGCCATGATCGCCATCCCCGGTTCCGGCGCGAAGCCGTCATAGGCAATCGGCACGATGCGCGTGCGCGCGGTGCCGCGATGCTCGACGCGGGAGACAACTTCCTGGCCGATGTAACAGCCCTTGGTGAAATCGACGCCGCCAAGCTGATCCATGTCGGTCTCGTGGGGAAAAGCGTCGCCATAGCTGAAGTCGACACCGCCGCGCGGCACGCCGCGCGCGATGCGATGCGCCTCGTAGGCGGAGATATCGACAAGTTCGGCGCCGAGAGCGGCCGTCGCGTCGGCGGCGAGATGCGGCGGCAGGATGCAGCGCAGTCCGAGCGCGGCAAGGCGAGGGTCCGGATAGACCAGGCCGTGTTCCGTTTTGCCTGTTCCGTTCCAGACCGCCAGCACGCCGAGCGTCTCCGAAAGATTTTCGACAGTGATCTTGGCGCGCAGGCGATAGAAGTTGAGACGTTCGACCAGCATCGGCGCCAGCGCCCGCGGGCAATCGAGGAAGAAAGAGCCACCGTCGGTAGCTTCAGCCTCGACCGCTATAAAATCGACAATGATCTTGCCCTGCGGCGTCAGCAGCGCGGCGAACTGCGCCGATCCCGGCGTCACCTTGTCGATATTGGTGGTGAGCAGCCCATTGAGAAATCGCCGGGCGTCGCCGCCAGCGACCTTGACCACGCCTCGATTGGAAAGGAGGGCTGCCTGCATTCCAAACCCTTACAGTGTTCGCGGAAAAACGTAAGCCGCCGCGAACACGTCTCAAGGAGATCGCGAGGTTAAGCGAATTAAATCAGCTTCAAACATATAAACGTGCGATATGCAATCTTAGATTGTTTTGCTTGATTTGAAAGCGTTTATATTTGCTTCGCGCTGTTCTTATCCGCGGTGGAGGAGAGTAAACCTCTCCGAGCGGGGAGCTGTTCCGCATGACTCGATCAAACAAAGCGCAGTTCCAAGCGAACCTTTGGCGGATGACGCCGGTTATCCACCCATGAGCAGCAGCGAACTTATTTCCCTGCAATTGTTGATCGTGTTCCGCACCGACGCGGACCGCGAGCTTTTGCGCCGCGGCGCCAGCTTGGCCTCGGTGCCGGCTGAGGTTGTCGAGGCCGATAACGCGGCCGCCGCCAAGTCGCTGCTGGCGAGTGGCGGCATCGATATCGTACTCGTGGAGGCCGCCTTACCGGCCGAGGACAAGGCGACGGTGAGCCAAGCCGCCCGCAAGGCTCCCGGCAGTCCGTTCGTCGTCATCGTCGGAACCGACACCGACAGCACCGATGCCGATGGTTTCATCGCGCGGCCGAGGACGGTGCTTCAGGCGCAGTCCGTCATCGACCGCAGCATCCGTGTGCGGATTCCGCGGCGCGTTCTGGTGGTCGACGATTCCGCGCCGATGCGAGGCATCGTGCGCAAGATTTTGTTGGCGAGTAAATTTCCGCTGGAAGTCGCGGAAGCGGGTGAGGGGGTCCAGGCCCTGGAAGAATTGCGCGGCGGCGCTTTCGATATCGTCTTTCTCGACTGCAACATGCCGGGTCTCGACGGTTTCGGCACCTTGGCGGAACTCAAGCAGACGCATCGCGATGTCATGGTGGTGATGATGACATCGGTGGACGATAAAACTTTTGCCGATCGTGCGCGCGACGCCGGTGCCACTGCCTTCTTGATGAAACCGTTTTTTCCCTCCGACATCGATGCCGTGCTTTATCGCTTTTACCAGATGGAAGGCCCGGCGCGCCGCACGGGGTAGCGTCGATCGAGTCTAAGCGGCTAAAGTGGTCTAATTTGAACAGCCGAGTGGGCATCGCCGTGATACTGCCAGTCATACCAAGGCGGTCTAGCTGGCTTCGTGGCTGAAAACACGACTGCTCCGCCTCCATCACAGGAGCGCGGATGCCTCGCTATTTTTTCCATGTCGAAGACGGCAAGCGCTTCCTTGACAAAACCGGCGAAGATTTGCCGAGTTTGGAGGCTGCGCGGGACACAGCCACGCGGACGACTGTTGACCTGCTGAAGGGTGGTTTCAAAGATGGTATGTGGAACGGTGATCCCTGGCGCATTTGGGTCACCGATGAACCGCTAGGCAAAGGCAAGACGCTTCTGACACTGTGTTTTACGGCGGAGTCCTGCTGAGCGCGGTCTGGCCGAGTTCTAACCCAAAAAAGCTCGGCGAGCTTGGACGCGCTTGACGCCGCCGACGCTAAATCAGTGCAAAGTAAAGCGGATGGGCACTGTTAGATCGATACGGGCCTGGGTCATTTCCGGGGGAAACGGCGGGAATGGCTGCGCGCGCTGGACCATTGCCAAAACCTCCTGGTCTAATTCCGGGTAGCCAGAGCTGCGAACGATATGCTCTGCCAGCACTCCGCCATTGCGATTAAGGCTGAAGCTGAGCGTCACCGCGCCTTGCTCGTTGCGGGCGCGTGCGCCGGAGGGATAGCGTTGAGCGCGGCGCAATTGCGCGGCGACCGAGCCCTCCCACGAAGCACGTACTCCCGGCGGGACAGCGGTGTTTCGAGGCGCGGCCGCGGCGGCGGCCGGCTTGCGTTCAGCACGCTTGATGGGCTGCGGCGGCTTCGGGCGATCCGGCTGCACGATGATCGGCGAGGGTAGCGGTTCGATTTGAGGCGCCGGCTCGATCACTTGCGGTTCCGGTGGCGGTTCCGTCACCTCTGGTTCCGGCGGCGCGTCGGCGGCCAAAGGCGCCAAGTCGATGAGCACGGCGCCGGCTTCGGGTTCCACAGAACTTTGCTCCCGCGCCAGCCACAAATACGTGGCCATCAGGCCGAGATGCACCGCCAGCACGATTGCGGCAGCCAGACTCCAGCGTCCGATCCCGAGATCGTCGGGTTCATTCAACAGAGCAACAGCGCGCGCTGTCATTTGCCGTCACGGTTTTCCAAAGCGACCAGAGCTACCTTGAGATAACCGGCGGCGCGTAAGGCATTCATGATTTCCATGACGTTCCCATAGCTCACGCTGCGGTCGGCGCGCAGGAAGATACGCTCGTCACGGTTATTTTGGGTGGTGGCCGCAAGCGCCGTGGCCAACGCATCGCGCGCGACGATCTCATCTCCGATCGTGAGTTGGAGATCGGATTTCACCGTCAGATACACCGGCTGGTCGGGCCGCTGTTGCGGCTCGGCGTTGGCGGACGGCAGATTCACCGCCACATCCACCGTCGCCAGCGGTGCCGCGATCATGAATATGATCAACAGCACGAGGATGACATCGATAAATGGCGTGACGTTGATCTCGTGGGTTTCGGCGAAGTCGTCTTCTTCGCGGGCGAGACGGAGGGCCATGGCGTTATTCCGCCGCACGCGCGGCGAAGCCGTGATGGCGCTCGCTGTCGCGGCTGACGAGCCGCATCACCAATACACCGGCGTCGGCGATCAGCGCGCGGTAGCTGCCGATCGAGCGGGTGAAGGCATTGTAGATGACAACGGCGGGTATGGCGGCGAACAGGCCGAGCGCCGTTGCCAGCAGCGCCTCGGCAATGCCGGGCGCCACCACCGCGAGATTTGTCGTGTGCGCGTTGGAAATGCCGATGAAGCTGTTCATGATGCCCCACACCGTGCCGAGCAAACCAACGAAAGGCGCGGTGGCACCGATAGTCGCGATGATACCCATGCCCCTGCCGACCCGGCGTCCGGCACCGATTTGGATGCGTTCGAGAAGCCAGGAGACGCGCTCCTTCAACGCCTCGGCGCTTGTCGTGTCATTGGAGAGCTTTGCCTCGGCGCTGGCGGTACGCACCAGTTTCGCCACCGCGTCGTTGTTGCCGCCGATACGCCGGTCTGCTTCCGCGAGCGAGTTTGCGTTTTCCAGCACACGCATCGCGGCCCGCGCTTTGTTCTTGGCGGATCGCAATTCAATTGTCTTGGCGACCCACACCGTCCAGGTCACCAGCGAGGCGATCAGAAGGCCGATCATGATGGCTTTCACCACCACGTCGGCATTCATGAACATGCCCAGCGGCGAGAGATCGCGCGGAAGGACAGCGGAAGCAATTAGGTCTGGGGCAGGAACAGCAGAATCAGATGATGGAGTCTGTGCCACGGCGGCGCAGGCCAGCATCAGCGCAGACGCGATGCCGACCATCAAAGAAACGCATCTGCGCGCCCATGGGCTGGGTGCGCATCGATCCACTCCCGGCCAAGTTCTGCGTTGCATCGAGACGGATCTCATAGCCAATCCTTCCTGTCATTCTATCGAACCCAACGTGCATAACACCTGCATGAAAACCGCGGGGCCGCTTCTCAGTAGCTTGCGGTCAGCGCCACCCGCACCGCCCGCGGCGATCCTGGCTGGATGTTGTTGTTACCGTCGGCCGTCGAGTAGTATTTCGCGCCGAAGATGTTTTCGACATTGATCTGCGCGCGTAGATTTTTGTCGTACTTCCAGAATACGGCACCGTCGATCCGCATATAGCCGGGCAGCACCACAGCGTCGTCTGCCGCGGCGTAAAAATTCGACGAACTGATCACGCCGACGCCGGCACCCCACATGTCGTTGAAGTCGTAGCGATTCCACAGGCTGGCCTGGTGGTAGGGCACGAGTTGCGCCCGGTTGCCCGGAAGCACTGCCGTGGAGGTCGCGCCGACAATGCGGGCGTCGGTATACGCGTAGCCCGCGGTTATCTGCCACTTGTCGGTGACGTAGCCTGTCAGCGAGGTTTCGACCCCGCGCACCTGTGTTGCGCCATTCAGGATAAAAAATCCGACATTCACAGGATCGGCGAAACGCTGGTTGGTGCGGTCGAGTTGATAGAGCGCCGTGGCCCACTGCAGGCGCGGCGTCACATCCCACTTGAATCCAACTTCCTTGTTGATGAACTTTTCCGGTTCGGCGGCCGCGGTGCCGGGCGTCAGCCCGCCGAATTGATCGCCGGACGCGGGCAAATAGGAGACGCTGTAGCTTGCATAGAGCGAAAGCGGCTCGACCGGCTTCACCACGACGCCGATGCGCGGCGAAACCAGATTATCCGTCCGGCTGAACTGAGCACCGAAGGGAAGGACGAAGCCTGTCGTCGAGAAGTTGGGATTGAGATTGGTATAGGACAGCTCGAACCGGTCAAACCGGATACCGCCGATGATCTGCAGCCAGCGGGTCACTTCGACCTGATCCTGCACATAGGCCGCTGCGAGATTGAGGTCGGTCTTGTTGCGTGCGTCCGTCGCCAGACCCGAAAAGACCACCGGCTGGAAGGATACCGGATTAGACGCCGGAATCGGGTCGGAATTCACCGTGCCATTGCCGAAGATCCCGCTGAAGCGGGCATTCGCCGACTTCTGGTTGCCAAATTCGGTGCCGAACAGCGCGGTGTGCTTCACCGGACCGGTGAGGAATTTGTAGGTCCAGTCGGTCTGGTTAAAGAGGTTCTGCCGGTCATTGCTGTTGTTGTAGGCCGAAAGCGTGAGGTTGCCCGCCGCATTCACGGCGCTGCCCGGATAGACATTCTGGTAAAACCGTTTGTAATCGGCAAAACGTGTCTGGCTCTTCACCTTCAGTCCGCTGTCGAAATCATGCTCGACGGTGGTGGTCGCGATGTTCTGGGTCGACGGCGTGTAGCTCAGCGCCGGATTGCCGAAGAACTGCGAGGGCGCCGCCGGGAAATACGGCTGCCCATTCTGCGACGGGATACCCCGATCTGCCGTCCGGCGGTCGCGAAAATGCTCGTAGCTGAATTTGATCCGGGTGTCGGCGGTCGGCGTCCAGGTGAAGGTCGGATTGAAGCCGTAACGCTTCATGTGGAAGTAGTCGCGATAGCCATCGCTATCCTCATAGATTGCATTGAGGCGCGCGGCGAAACTGTCGGTGACCTTGCCGCCGAAGTCCGTCGAGATGCGCTTGTCGTTGTAGGAGCCGCCCTGCACGGTCACCTCGCGGATCGGCGTGCCATCCGCCTCCTTGAGCACGCGGTTGAGCACGCCGCCGCCGCCGCCGCGGCCGAAGATCATCGCATTCGGACCTTTCAGGATCTCGATGCGCTCGGAATTGTAGAGATCACGATAGATCTGCGCGTCGTCGCGCATGCCGTTGACGAAGAAGTCGGCAGTCGAGCTTTGGCCGCGGATGACGATCTGGTCGCGGTTGCCTTCGCCCTGATGCCAGTTGACGCCAGGAACATAGCGCACGACGTCCTCGATCCGCTGCGCGCCGGTGTCCTTGATCTGCTGCTTGGTGACCACGTTGATCGCCTGCGGGATGTCCCGCAGCGGCGTGTCTGTTTTCGTCGCCGTCGATGTGCCTGTCGTTAGATATCCGGTGGTGCCGGAATTACCTTCAACAGTGATCGTCTCAAGCTCGATCGCTTGCGCATTTGCGTCGAGCGCGGCGCTTGTCGACTGATTTCTCGTTGGTTCTGCGGCAGCGTCCATGATCTCGCATCCGCTCATCGTGATAACTGTTGTCGCCAGCAATATCTGGATGCGACCGCTTGTCCCGCGTATGCCCATACTCCTACCCCTGTCTGTTGGGCTTCGCTTGCGCCATGCGCCGCAATGCCCAGGCCCAGAGGCCCTTTAGGTGGGAGAAAATATTGTTGCAATATCAATGATTTATAGCTCTTCCAATGTATAATTGGAAGAATTCGAAAACAGGAGCTACGGCCCGCAAACAATTCGGGTTTTCGTCTCGTTGCTCGATAGCGGCACCGGGAAAAATAATTTCCAAGTTGGCGGCGGCTCCAAGATCGCGAGCGTTGAATACGGTGTCGCATCGTTTATCCGTCGCCGTTAGAACGTCATTCTTCCCTGCACCACATAGGTCCGCTGCGGGAACGGATGAAATAGGTGGTACTTGGCATTATTGAGATTATCGATTCCGAAGCTGAGGGAGCCGTGCTCGTTCGCCTTGTATTGAAGCCGGGTGTCGATCACGAGGAACGGGTCGAAGGCCTGGAACACGTTCGGATTGATGTCGGTGTTGTCCAGCGTGGAGTAGGTCTTGCTCTGATAGCGCCCGGCGACGGTGTATGACCAGTTATTCGGCCTGTATGTGCCGCCTAAGGTGGTGCGCCACGCCGGCACATTCGGGATCATCTTGCCGTTGGCCGTGGTTCCCGTGGTGCTGGTGAAAGTTGGATCGCTGACAATTCGCGGATCGACATAGGTCACGCTGCCGAAAACCTCCAAGCCGGTGATCAGCACATTGTCTTTCTGCCAGGCAAACTCGACGCCCCGGCTTCGCGTGGCTTCGACGTTGGTGACGAACGTGGTCAATACCGTCGTGTTGGGCGGGATGAAGTTGGATTGCGAGATCAGCGCATCGCGAACGTCTTCCTGGAAGAAGGACAGGCGCAACTTGCCGTCGACGAACTTGCGTTCAATGGCGATCTCCTCGCTGACAATGCACTCGGGTCGGAGGTTGGGGTTCGGCAATACGATCGTGCCGGGCTGCGTGGCTGTTTGATAAAGCTCCCCCACGGTCGGAAAGCGATTGGCGATGCCGAATGAGGCGGTGACCTGCCATTCGCTGTTCGGCTCCCAACTCAACGACGCCTTGGGCGAAAAGGCCTGCGCCGTTATGGCGGGCTGATTGACCGCGGTGGTGGAGGTGATGGCGCCGGTCGTCGCGTTGGTGAGGGTGTTGAGATTAAAGCCGTCGAATGCGCGCCAGGATTCCCAGCGCCCGCCCGCCGTGAATTTGAATTGCGGAGCGAAACGCCAGACCTCTTGCGCCCAAAGCGCGGCCGTTTGGGTGGTGCCTCGGCCTGACGTGTAGAGCGATGCGGTTTCGTCAGGGCCGCTCTCCCAAGTCGGTGTGGCATAGGTTGGATTGTTGAGGTGGTAACGGTCGATGTGAAGACCGAAGCTGACCTCATGCGCGCCGCCTGGACCGCCGGGCCGCCAAATTCCCTTGGCATCGGCATTGGTCCAATTGGTTCCATCGAGCCGCGCGATCTTGCCGTTAGGTGTGAAAGTGGCGCCGGCCGCTGCAACGGTGAAAGGATTTCGCTGGATATCTTCCAGGATGTCGTAGCGGGACACAGACAAATCCCAATCGAAATTTCGGCCGGTATCGGTTTTCAGCGACAATGAGTGGGCCAGATGCTTTTCGACGATGGTGTAGTAGTTGCTCGCGAAATTGGCGCCGCCGTTGCCGCCAAAGGTCGGATTTCCGGCGGCATCGTGCAAATAGGTTTCGACGTTGGACTTTCCATCGTTCGACCAGTAGCCGATCGTGTAGGTCGCGCGGAGGTCCGGAGTGACGTCGAGCGCGGCCTTTGCCTTGAGATTAGCCATCTGCGTGTGAAGCAACCCGCCCGCGCCGATGACATTCGCCACGCCGCCCGTTCTATTGAGCTGCGGGATCGTTCCCGTTGTTGCCGCCGGTGTGCCTCCGGTCGTGACCCAGGCTAATGGCTGGCTGTAGCTGTTCTGGTAATTGGCGCTGACGAACACCGACAGATCGTTCCAGCGGTTGCCGAAGGTCGCGCTGGTCTGGTCCGTCCGGTAGGTGTTCTTGGTGTTGTAGAAATCGAAAGTCTGAAAAGCCTCGGTCTGTCTGAGCGTCGCCTCGGGCTTGTCCGGCATGCGGGTGGTGATCAGCAGCACGCCGCCCATGGAATTGCCCGGATACATGGCTGAGAAGGGTCCGTAGAGGAAGTCGATGCGTTTGATTTCCTCGGGCGCGACCAAACCCCAACGCGGCGCGCCAATCGTGTTGTTGTTGTGGATGAGCGCGCTCAGCAGAATGTCATCGGCATAAACCAGGCTACGGGCGCTGGAGCCGACGCCCCACGTGCGCGTCGCAAGCACGGGCTGGGTGTCGCGTAATTGCGTTTGCGCACGAACAGGCTCGGCATGTATTTGACGGCATCTTCGGTATCGACGGTATTCGTCGTCTGCTCGATCTTCTCCGCCGTTACCGAGGCGGTTGTCTGCGGCAGTTGATATTTTTCTTTGACCGGAACCGCGGCGGCGTCCGCGCTGGCCCCTTCGATGACAATTTCCGGAATCTGCACGGCGGATTGCGCGAATGCAGGCGGCGCCGACGCGCACAAGCCAAGCGCGGCGCAGCCGAACACGCGTAGACGCGACATCACGAAAGCCCCTCCCGACGAATTGCTGATGAAAAGTGCGGCTTACGCCGCGACCATTCAGGCGGTTTGCGGAGGAGCGCGAGGTTGTCCCGTAAAGGTCTTGGTATGCGTGATCGAGGGCGAAGCTGCCGGAACCGGCACCTGCTCCGACTGCATCAACCGGAGCGGCTGAGCCACGGGATTTGGCAGTCCGACGCTGTGCGTCCCGGCACAAAGCGCACAATGATCTTCGCCATGGCCGACTGGCAGCGACCCGCCGGAACTGTCGGCTGCGGAGGTTGGGTTGCCATCGCTCGATAGGCACAGCGCGTCGAGCGGATTGAAAGACTCAGGATGGCCGGCGGTAGGGGAAAGCGGTCCCGCAAAACTGAGAAGGATGGTGTTGGCGGCAAAAGCATAAGCGGCGATCCAAGCGATCACCGGCCGCCAATGCCGACGCCAACCAAGTTGCACAGCGACGCCCTCACATCCGTCGCTAGCATGTAAGATTATTTCGCGAGTGGCAATACCTCTAACGTAGCCACAGCAACGCGACGGGAGGAAAAGCTTATTGCCGCGCCAAATCGAGCGAGAATTCGCCGTTGCGGATGCGCGCGGAAAGGCCCTCGGCATATTGCGCGGCGGCCTCTTCGCCATAGGTCGAAACCAATTCGATGAAGGCGGAGAATAGGCAGCTTTGTGCCATGCAATCGCCGTCGATGCCGTCGAGACGCGCCTCGGCCCAGGCTTCCTGCAAATATCCCAGCGCGACTTTTTTCTGCTCGTGGTCCGCGACAAGGCCGCGAGTGTTGGATGCGCGCGTGAGTGTACTCATGACAATCCCTGGCCGGCGCCGCTGCGCCGCCTTCAACCGCGCTCACGTTAGCATAGGCATTCAGCCGGCCAAGGCTGCAACTTTAGGAAAGGTTAATTGCCGCGCCGCCGCTAGTTTGCATAGCGCGCCGTGATCTCGCGCGAGATTTTGGCGCCCTCGTCGAGATAGCGGCGGATGGCGAAATTGGCGGCCGGGGTGCAGGTGCGGTAGGTCTGCTGAAAGCCCTGATAACCACGATTAAAGCTGGCAATGATGCGGCTGCGCCGCTCGCCAATGGGCGTCTCGGCGTTGATCAAGGCCTGCATCTCGTTGCGCCATTTCTGCCCTTCATTGGCGCCGCAGATGGCGCGCAGATAATGCAAGGCGCCGAGGATTTCCGAAAGCCGCTGCAGGTCGCCGTCGAACGGGGCGGCCGGTTCCTGCGCGCGCGCGGGCGCGTTGGCGCCGGCGAGGAGGAGAATGGCGAGGGTGACTAGGCGCTTCAACATCGGCAATGGGTGCAAGCGGGTGAAATGGTGATGCTCGACCTTCGCCCGGGCCAAGTCCGGCGGCAAGGCATAATCCTTATCATGGTTGAGATAGCGCGGAATTGTGGCGGCCTGCCCGCAGGCTATGTCGCCTTGCGCAGCAGCTCGAAAGCCGAGGCGACGATCTCGGCCAAGCCTTCCGTGGTCGGCAGCGCCGCGATCTCGGTGGGCTGTACCCAGCGGAATTCCGCGAGTTCCTCGTTGAGCACCGGCTCGCCTGCGATCCAGCGGGCGGCGAAGGCCAGGATGACGAAATGCCGCTCAACGCGGCCTGCGGCGTCGCGGGTAATGACCTCGCGGTGTCCGGCCAGCGCGAAAGGGTCGATGGTAAGGGCCGTTTCCTCACGGACCTCGCGCAGCACCGCCTCGATAAGGGTCTCTCCGGCCTCGACCCGGCCGCCCGGCAGGGTGAACAGGCCGGCGGCGGGCATCCGCGCGCGCTTTACCAGGAGGATTTGCCCCTGCCGCATGATCGCGGCGCTGACGGCGAGCCACGGGCGGTCGGGATGGACAGGATTCACCTGTTCAGCACGCCATCAGGGCGTCCACTGCCGCCTGCGTACCGTCGGTCTCGCGATTTGCGGCATTGCCGACTTCCGTCCCGTTGATGACGGCGCCGGCACGGGCAACCAACGGCTTGAGCCGCTGGACGGCGAGATCGGCGATGTTGCCTGCCGCCGGGGTGCTGAGGCTCAGTTGCATGACTTCATGCGTGGCAACCAGGATTCCGTTCATCGCGTCAGCGAGAGTATCGAGGCGCTCGCGGATGAGGGGGTCGGCAGCCTCATAGGCGGCGATCGCCATATCGCGGTCCTTGAAATTCGACGCGGCAAAATGCTGGCTGTAGCTGAGCGGCTGCCAGGCGAGAAAATCTTCCCGGCACTCGGGCATCTCCAGCATCATTTCGAGCAGCATGATCGCTTCGCTAAAATGATTGAGGTAGTCGGTGGCGAGACCGGTCAGCGGATTGATATTCGTCTCGGAAAGGCGGGAGAGGGGAGCGTTCACCGCAGCACCCAGGAAGGCTTAATTGTTTTTCGCGGGCGCATGGGGGAAAACGGCCATTGATTCTTGTAGACAGCGCGACGCGCCGCTTCCGGTAGTCTTGTACCTTACGGTTAAAGTCGTTTTAACGAAGTGAGCTTCAGCCGCTTTATCGGGGCGAGGAATGTGCGGACGTTACACCATAACCTCGCCTCCGGAAGCCATTCGCGCGCTGTTCCGCTATGAACAGCAGCCGAATTTCCCTGCCCGCCATAACGTCTCGCCCACGCAACCCATACCGATCGTCCGTCTTGCCAACGGCAAGCGCCAGTTCGCCCTGATGCGCTGGGGACTGCTTCCCTCTTGGGTCAAGGACCCCCGGTCCTTTTCGCTGGTTATCAATGCGCGGGGAGAATCCGTGCTCGACAAGCCGGCGTTCCGGGCGGCGATGCGGCGCCGCCGATGCCTCATCCCGGCGGACGGATTTTATGAGTGGAAAGGGGAAGGCGGACGCAAGCAGCCCTATTACATCCGGCTCGAAACCGGAGAACCGATGGCTCTCGCCGGTGTATGGGAAACCTGGACCGGTCCGAACGGCGAGGAGCTGGAAACCGCAGCCATCGTCACCACCACAGCCAACCGCCAACTGTCTCCGATTCATCATCGCATGCCGGTGATCGTTCCGCCTGAGGCTTTCGATTTCTGGCTCGACTGCGCCGAGGCAGACGCCGAAACCGCGGCGGCGCTGATCGTGCCGGCAGGCGAGGGATTGCTCGAAGTTTATCCGGTATCGACTGCGGTCAACCGCGCTGCCAACGATATGCCCGCGCTGATCGAGCCAGTAACGGCAGAGACGGCCGAGATCGGGCCGCCGCCCGCTGCGGCAAAATCCGCGAAAGCAAAACCGAAGCTACAAAAAGACAACGGCCAAGCGTCGCTTTTCTAAACCTATCACTGCTGTCGTCGCGCCAACCAGACGCAGTGGCGGCCGCAATCCGGGTCTTCCGCCACATACATGACGACGCTGAATCCATTGGCCTGAAGCAGGGACCGGTATTCCGCGGGGTCCAGGCTGCCATGGTAGAGCGGCTTGCCCTGATAGATGCCGATTGCTTCGCCGTGCGAAGGCCCACTGGTGAACAGCAAAGCGGCTTCCTCCGCCGCGTGTTGTTTGAAGACGGGAAACATCCGGCGCTGATCCTCGGGCGACAAATGGAAGAAGCTGTTCCAGGCAATGATGCCGGCGAACTTCTTGCCTAACGAGAGCGTCCGCATATCCGCGACCAACCACTCTTGCGCGGGAAAGCGTTGGCGGCAGATCGAGATCATCGTCGCCGAGCTATCGATGCCGGTGACAGCAAAGCCTTGCTCGACGAAATGTTTCGCGATGGGCTCGCCGGAGCCGCATCCGAGGTCGAGGACTGAAGCTCGGGGCGGCAGAAGAGGGATGAAGCGATCGAACCAGGGCTTTTCCATCAGATGGCGCGTGCGCTCCCGATCCCAGTCGTGCGCGTGCCGTTCGTATAGATCGATAATGTGCTTGGCCGGGCTATCGAGATCGTCCCGGCTCACAACACCTTGCCCGGATTGAGAATACTGTTGGGATCGAGGGTGCGCATCAAATCGAGCGATCAAGATGCCTTGCGCGGCGTGATAGCCCGTTCAAGCGCCTGCCGGATGAACCGCTGGTAGGGAATTCCCTGCCGCGCAGCCGTAGTTTTCACAGCCTTCAGCAGATCGGCTGGTAGCCGCATATTGACGCGCGCGGCCTTGGGCGCGAACTCAAATCGAACGGTCCGCTTTCCAACAAGATCGTATTGTGTCAGATCCGAATTCGCGACGAAGTCCTCGGCTTCCTTGTCGCTCCGGAGCTTCGGCAATTTCTTTTTCATAATATTCAACCTTCTTTCGCCGGATGTAACGGGCGCTGATGGCAAATGTACACACAAATGTCAACCTCACAGCACCTTGCCCGGATTGAGAATGCCGTTGGGATCGAGCGTATGCTTAAGCGCACGCATTAGATCGAGCGCGACTGGGTCCTTTACGCCCGGCAACAAGTCGCGCTTGAGCTGCCCGATGCCATGCTCGGCGGAAATCGAGCCGCCGAATTTCGCCGCGACGGCATGCACAACTGAATTCATCTCCGCCCAGCGCGCGAGGAAAGCGGCCTTATCGGCGCCGACCGGCTGAGTAACGTTGAAATGCACGTTGCCGTCGCCAAGATGACCGAAAGGTACCGGCCGCGATTTCGGAATCAGAGCCTCGACCGCCGCGCTCGCTTGCGCGATGAAATCCGGCACGGCGGCGACCGGCACCGAGACATCGTGCTTGATCGAGCCGCCGGGATATTTTTGCACCTCGACGATGGCTTCGCGCAGACCCCAGAAAGCATTCGCCTGCTCCATGCTGGCGGCGATGGCGGCATCCTCGATCAAGCCCTGTTCGACGCCTGCGCTGAGCAAATTTCGAAGCACCTCCGACAGACCTTCGGCGGATTGCGAGGATAATTCGATCAGGACATACCAAGGATGCGGCGCCGCCAAGGGATCGCGCCTGTGCGGCATATATTCCGTAACGAAATCGAAAGCGACGCGCGGCATCAGCTCGAAGCCGGTGATGCTGTTGCCGGCGCGCTCACGCGCCAAATTGAATAGAGCGAGAGCAGCTTTGGGCGAGGGCAGGCCGACCAGCGCCGTTTCCACCGCGCGCGGCTGCGGAAAAAGCTTGAGCACCGCGGCGGTGATGATGCCGAGCGTGCCCTCGGAACCAATAAAAAGATTTTTCAGGTCGTAGCCGGTGTTGTCTTTCTTCAGCTTGTTCAGCCCGTTCCAGACGCGCCCGTCGGCCAGCACGACTTCCAGTCCGAGCGCAAGGTCGCGCGCCACGCCGTAAGCCAGCGCGCCGGTGCCGCCCGCGTTGGTGGCGAGATTGCCGCCGATGGTGCAGCTGCCCTCGGCGCCAAGCGAAAGCGGAAACAGCCGCCCGGCAGTCTCCGCCGCCGCCTGCGCGGTGGCGAGCACGACACCGGCTTCACAAGTCATGGTGTTTGAGTTGGTGTCGACCTCGCGGATGCGGGCGAGCCGGGTCAGCGACAGTACGATTTCCGTGCCGCTTTCATCAGGCACTTGCCCGCCGACAAGGCCGGTATTGCCGCCCTGGGGTACGATGGGAGTGCCGCTCTCATTGGCCAACTTGAGGATCGACGCGACTTCGGCGACCGAGCCCGGACGCAGCACCATCGGCGTGCGGCCGTGGTAGAGCCCGCGTCCTTCGATCAAATACGCTTCCTGCTCCACCGGATTCGTGATCGCATATTTTGCGCCGACGATCGCCGTGAAACGGGCGAGAAGATCAACCGAGGGCTTTTTGGAATTGGGCATCGATGATCCGGTCACATCAGCGCAATGGTGCGGCAGCCCGTTGTAACCGATCATTGATCGCTTCGCCGAGTCCTTCGTGTGGCACTGGCATAACGACAATGGTAGTTGCCCCGGCGGCATCCAGCGCACGCAAATGCGAAAACAAATTCGCCGCCGCTTCAACCACATCGTCAGCGGGCGAAAGATTCAGCATGGCGACCGCCCGTTCGGCGCCTTGTGGAAGCTCCCGCCCAAAAGCGAGCAGGGCTTCGTTCGTGCCGACCGACGTAGCGTCGAGCCGCAGCCGCGTCTTCGGCGCGTAGTGCGAAGCTAGCATTCCCGGCGCGAGTGGGGCTTCGCCTTCGTCCGCCGCATCGATCGTGTGCGACGGTTCGGCAAGCTTGCGCCC
Source organism: Alphaproteobacteria bacterium (assembly GCA_034668825.1). GTDB lineage: Bacteria > Pseudomonadota > Alphaproteobacteria > Rhizobiales > Xanthobacteraceae > CANKHA01. The sequence goes on from JAXDOR010000043.1 coordinate 23,940, forward strand.
GAGAACACTTTCGATTGCCTGGCGTGTCAGCCCGCCCGGCCGCAGTAGGACGGGCTCGCCGAGGCAGGCGACAATGGTGGATTCCAGCCCAACGGAAGTGGGTCCGCCGTCGATCACAAGATCGATCCGCCCGCGCAGGTCAGCAAGCACATGCGCGGCGGTGGTCGGCGACAGATGGCCGGAACGGTTCGCGGAAGGCGCGACGACCGGCTTGCCAAAGGCGGCGATCAAGCTGCGCGCCACTGGATGATTGGGCACGCGCACGGCAATGCTGTCGAGACCGGCGGTGGCGAGGTCCGCGACTGGGCAATCGGATGTCTTCGGCAGCACCAGCGTCAGCGGTCCCGGCCAAAAGGCGGCGGCGAGCTGTTCGGCGGCGGCATCGAAGCGGGCCAGCCGTCGCGCCGCGGCGATATCGGCCACATGGGCGATCAGCGGATTAAACGACGGTCGGCCCTTGGCGGCATAGAGCTTGGCGACCGCCTGCCCATTGGTGGCATCGCCGCCGAGGCCGTAAACCGTCTCGGTTGGAAAGGCGACCAGCCCGCCCGCGGCGAGGCACCGCGCCGCCGCTTCGATGCCAGTCGCATCGGGCTTGATCACGCGCGTCAACGGCTCAGCCGACATGCCGCGCCCGTGCGGTTCGTGAAATTGATCGGCGCGCGTATTGGTCAGCGTGCCGACGCGCGCGTGGAATGCGACACCCGCCAGATCGTGCCGTTGCCGTCTTCGGAGAACAACAGCGCGCCGTCCTTGGCCACGGTGACGCCGACGGGGCGGCCCCAGACATTGGCGTCATTGATGACAAAGCCGGTGACGAAATCCTCGAATTCACCGGTCGGTACGCCGTCCTTCATGATGACGCGGATGATCTTGTAGCCGAGGCGCTTGTGCCGGTTCCACGAGCCATGTTCCGCGGCGAAAATCTGGCCTTTGTATTCCGCCGGGAATTGCTCGCCGTTGTAGAACGTCATTTGCAGCGACGCCGAATGCGGCTGCAAAAGAACATCCGGCACCGTTACCTTGTCCTTGAGATCGGGCCGCGCATTCTTGTGGCGCGGGTCTTCATGCGCGCCAATGTAATACCAGGGCCAGCCGTAGAAGGCGCCTTCCTTCACCCGCGTGATGTAGTCGGGCGGCAAGTCGTCGCCGAGCAGGTCGCGCTCGTTGGTGGAGCAATAAAGATCCCCATTGGTGGGATTGATATCCATGCCGACGCAATTGCGGATACCGGTAGCGAAGATCCGCCGGTTCTTGCCTTGCGGATCGAATACCAAAACGTCCGCGCGCTCGGTTTCCGCGCCCCAGGTAGCGCCCAAGGGATGTTCCGCGATCTGTTTCTGCAACGCCGCCGGATCGAGCTTCGGCATGTCCTCGGCGACATTGGTGGCCGAACCCACCGACACGAACATCCTGCTGCCGTCCTTGGAGAAGACGAGATCGCGGGTCCAGTGTGGACGATCGGCGGTTGGCAACTTGGCGACGATGACTTCCGCCGCGCCGCGCGCCTTCAGATCGCCGTCCTGATACGGAAAGCGCACCACCGAGCCGCTGTTGGCGACATAGACCCATTCCGGCTTGCTGTTGTTCGGATAGAAATTGATGCCGAAGGGCCGTTCGAGGCCGGTGGCGAAGATTTCCATCTTCTCGGCGCTGGCGCCGTCCGCGCTTGGACGCAGCACACGGATTTGTCCCTTGTCGCTTTCGGCGACGAAAATGTCGCCGTTCGGTGCCGTCCGCATCAGCCGCGGCTTGTCGAGGCCCTTGGCGAAAAGCTTCACGTCGAATCCCGGTGGCGCCTTGAGCTGCCCGCCGCCCGGATTGACCACGACCTCGACGCGGTTGCGGATCGACTCCGTGGTGAAGGGGGCGGGAAGATCGCCCGCTTTAATGTGCCGCCGCACGCCCGGCGCTTCCGCGGTCCAGTCGCTGAAGGCGGCCTTGCCGGTCAAAACGCTGCCGGGTTGCGCCGAGTTGCTCTGGGCGCTGGCCGAAGTCGACTGGGCAAGGGGTGCGAGCAAAAGCGCAGCAGCAAAGAGCCGGATCGGCAGCATGACCGTTTCTCCCTGGATCGGCTTTTAATGTTGCAGCCAGTCTATTCCCGTCGGCCGACCATGTCCAAAAGAATGGCCCCGGCGAGGGAAGCTGCCGAGCAAATTTCCGGCATTTAGCCGCTGGATAACGAGGGCGGAGTGGTCGGAGTGGCAGGATTTGAACCTGCGACCCCCACGTCCCGAACGTGGTGCGCTACCAGACTGCGCTACACTCCGACTGAAGGCCGGACTTATAGCGGCGAGCCCAACGGGCTGCAAGCATTGGTGGTCACAAGAACTATTTTGCATCGAGCCAAAGCCGCAACGGCGCCTAGTCAATACGCGAAAAACATTTCGTTTTTTGCAAACCTCATGCATAATTCGCCCAAAGAGCTAAATATAAACGGGAGGTCACCCATGCGATCTAATAGGCCTTTGCTTCTGGCCGGCATCAGCCTTGTCGCTTTGTTTCTCCCAGCCCCCGCCACGCAGGCGCAAAATACGTCGGCCTTATCCGGCCAGGTTTCTTCCGCCGAAGATCCGGTGATGGAAGGCGTCATTGTCGGCGCCAAGAAACAAGGTTCCAACGTCACCGTCAGCGTCGTCACCGACGACAAAGGAAAATTCAGTTTCCCCGCCAACCGGCTTGAGCCGGCGAAATACACGATCTCCATCCGGGCGGCGGGCTACAATCTCGAGGGTCCGAAGGAAGTGGAGGTACCCGCGAGCGGCGGCACCGCCGACGTGAAGCTGAGCAAGACAAAAAATCTCGCCGCGCAGCTCTCCAACGCGGAGTGGCTGGTGAGCGCGCCCGGCACCGACAGGCAGAAGGCTTTTCTCGGCAGCTGCGTTGGCTGCCACACGCTGCAGCGCATCTTCATGTCCAGCTACACGGCGGAGGAGTGGCCGGCGATATTTCAGCGCATGGGGCTTTATTCACCCGGCAGCCAAGTGACCCGCCCGCAATTGATACCGGCCGGCGGCCCGAGGTCCGAGCGCGAGCGCGTCCGTCCCGAGATCGCCAAGGCCGCAGCCGAGTGGCTCGCGAGCGTCAACATGAGCAACGGCGAGCGCAGCTATCCCCTTAAAACCATCCCGCGTCCGAAGGGCCAAGCCACTAAGGTCATCTATACGGAATGGGATCTGCCGCGGAAGGAATCCCAGCCGCATGACGTGATCCTGGATAAGGATGGTCAGGCTTGGTATTCGGATTTCGCTTTCCAATTCATCGGCACGCTCGATCCGAAAACCGGCAAGGTGGCCGAGTATCCGCTGCCGGTGATGAAAGCCAACTCTCCAGTCGGCAGCCTGCAGATTTCACAAGATCATCAGGGCAACTTCTGGCTTGCGAACATGTATCAAGCTGGCCTGATCAAGTTCGATCCCAAGACCAAACAAGCCAAAGCTTATCCCTATCCCGACGAGTGGCAGACGCCGAGCACGCAGTCCACGATGGTGGCGGCGCAAAACTCCGGCGTGGACGGCAAGATCTGGACCAACAATCAGGAAGTGCACAAACTCTACCGGTTCGACATCGCCACCGAGAAATACGAGGACAAGGGTGTCGCGACCGACGCCAAGGGCGAGCACATTAGCGCCTACGGCATTCCATCGGACAGTCAAAACAATGTCTGGCTGCTTGAGCAGGGCAACACCCGCATCGGCCTGCTCGATGCCAAGACCAATGTCGCCAAGATCTACGCCACCCCGATCGCCAATTCGAAGCCGCGTCGCGGCCGCGTCGATTCGGAAGATCGTCTCTGGTTCGCGGAATTCGGCGGCAACGCCATCGGCATGTTCGATCCGAAGACCGAGAAGATCACCGAGTGGAAAATCCCGACGCCGTATAGCGCTCCCTACGACGCCGAAGTCGACAAGAACGGCCGCGCCTGGACCGGCTCGATGAACAACGACTTCGTATCCCGCGTCGATGCCAAGAGCGGCGACATCGTCGAATATCTGCTGCCGAGGCCGACGAACATCCGGCGCGTCTTCGTTGACAACACCGGGCAGCAGCCGGCGCTTTGGGCCGGCAGCAACCACGGCGCCTCCATCGTCAAGATCGAGCCGCTCGACTGACAGATAACGCCCGGGTCCTGCAACCCTGGCGCTTTAGCCGCGCGCAGACGCGGAAACAAAAAAATTAAACTTCAGGGAGCTCGTCATGCGACGCAAGCAGCGATTGCTCTTCCTAACGGCAATCCTTGCAGCCATTTTGCTGCAGAGTTCGACGGCGGCGCGCGCGCAAAACGCTGCGGCCCTTAGCGGGCAAGTCTCCTCTCCGGTCGAGCCGGTGATGGAAGGCGTCATCGTCGGCGCCAAGAAACAAGGCTCCAACATCACCGTGAGCGTCGTCAGCGACGACAAAGGCAAGTTCAGCTTCCCTGCCGGCCGCCTGGAGCCGGGTCATTACACGCTTTCCGTCCGTGCCATCGGCTTCGATCTGCAAAGTCCGAAGGAAATCGATGTGCCTGCGGCGGGCGGCGCGACGGCGGACGTCAAGCTCGACAAGACCAAAAATCTTGAGAAGCAGCTCTCCAACGCCGAATGGATCATGAGCGCGCCGGGCACCGACAAGCAAAAGAGCTATCTGACCAACTGCGTCGGTTGCCACAACTTGCAGCGTCCGATGTTTTCCGCTCATAACGCCGAGGAGTTCCTCGAGCTGTTTGCGCGAATGGCCTCTTACTCGTCGGGCAGTACGCCGCTTAACTTTCAGCGGCTGTTTGTCGATGGCGAGCGCGTCCGCGTCCGCGAGCAGGAAGGCGAGGCCAGCAAGGCCCGAGCGGAATTCCTGGCCAGCATCAATCTGAGCAACTCGCCGACCCGGCCCTATCCGCTGAAGACGCTGCCGCGGCCCACGGGCCGGGCGACCCACGTCATCTACACCACCTACGATCTGCCGCGAAAGATAGCGGAGCCGCATGACGTGGTCCTCACCGCCGACGGCCATGCTTGGTATTCGGATTTCGGCAGCGCCGTCGTCGGCGAACTCGATCCCAAGACCGGCAAGGTGGCGGAATATCCGCTTCCGATCCTTAAACCGAAGGCGCCAAAGGGCTCGCTCAACCTCGCTGTCGATCCGAAGGGCAATCTCTGGATTGCCATGATGATGCAAGGCGGGCTGGCGAAGATCGATCCGAAGACCAAGGAGATCACGCCCTATCCTTTCCCGGTGCAGGACCAGTCGAACAGCACCTATGCGTCGATGGTGTCGCCGCAGCATTCGGACGCCGATGGCGTTATCTGGACCGGCGATCAAAGCCTGCATTCGCTTTATAAATTCCATACCGACACCGGCACGTATGAAAGGATGGGCGTCGCCACCTCCGCCGACGGCAAGAAGATCAGCGGCTACGGCATGCCGACGGACTCGCAGAACCGGCCCTATATTCTGGAGTTTCAGAACACGCGCATCGGGCGGGTCGATCCGAAGACCAACGTCACCACCATTTGGACGGTGCCGTTCGGCAACACCAAGCCACGGCGCGGACGCGTGGATTCCCAGGACCGGCTCTGGTTCGCCGCCTTCGGCAGCAATGGCATCGGCATGTTCGATCCGAACGCCGAGAAATTCACGGAGTGGAAGCCGCCGACACCATGGAGCGCGCCGTATGACGCGGAAGCCGACAAGAACGGCGAGGTATGGGCGGGCTCGATGCTCAATGACCGCCTCTCCCGCCTCGATCCGAAAACCGGGAATTTTGTCGACTACCTCCTGCCCGGGCAATTCACCAATATCCGCCGCGTCTTCATCGACAACAAAGCCGAGCGGCCGGAACTTTGGATCGGCGACAATCACGGTGCCAACATTATTCATGTCGAGCCGCTCGACTAAGGGTCCATTCGATCCTGCGAAGGCTGTCTCTAAACACGACCTCGGCATTCTGCTGGGTAATGCACTCGGGGCTCTGGAAGGAAATCACCGGCGCTATCCTTCAGGCGGCGCGCTCTTCCCCATCGAAACATACGTGATCGTACAAAATGTGGAGGATATCCCGCGCGGCGTACATCATTATCGCTCGCATGCACACGTTCTTGAACATCTTTGGGAAATCGAGACCTCAGAAGATCTATTTATCCCGGCTGCAAAATGGCCAGCAGCGCACCGGCGATTATCTTCCTTACGGCATGTTGGAAGCGCAATTATAAAAAATATGGTGACTTTGGATATATGCTCGGCATGCTCGAAGCCGGACATATGGGGCAAAATATTCTCCTAGCGGTAACGGCGCTCGATCTCAACGCCTGCCCGCTCAGAGGCTTCGTTGATGAAACAGTATCGCGTATTTTGGACATTGATGCAGCTATCGAACAACCGGTCTATGCGATCGCGCTAGGGTAAAAATAAAAAAAGGGAGACCGAAGCCCCCCATTAACGTCCCGCACGTCCGCTGAATTAACGGCCTACCCGCTGTTGCCTTCTGGATTTTTCTTGCGAGTCCAGCTGGTTCCAGGTTTGAGTATTGCGCTTTTCAGTCCTGACAGCTTCTGCGTGATTCTGATTGATGATTGCCCATTTTGCGTAGCACGCTTGAGCATTCGCAAGATTAGGGTTGCGCCACCAGGTGGCATCACACTTTGCCATGCAAAGTTTGTCGCATTTCGCATTTGCCGAGGTTGCCGGTAACAGCAGCATCAGCGTGGCAAGCAACGGCAGAAAGATAGCGCTCTTTTTCCACATCATCATCATTCCTCCGGATGGGACGAATCGACCGCCGGACGCTCTCGATCACTGTAAGTATTATACACTAATATATATGTCTCGGTGTCAATCATCGGGAAGAACGCGGCCTCTAGGCTTTTCCAAGTGCTCCGAAAGGTGCAAACTCTCGCTCAATAATAATCCAGGGAGGTAATTATGCGACCCAACAAGCTTATGCTTCTGGCGGGCGCCAGCCTTGCTGTCATTTTCATCCAGGCTGGAATGAGCGCGCAGGCGCAAAACGCGTCGCCGCTGAGCGGACAAGTATCGTCTGCTGCCGAGCCGGCGATGGAAGGCGTGCTGGTCAGCGCCAAGAAGGACGGCAGCAATATCACCACGACGGTGGTGACCGACGACAAAGGAAAATTCAGCTTCCCCGCCGGAAGGTTGGAGCCGGGGCATTACACCATTGCCATCCGCGCCTCCGGCTACGATCTGGAGGGCCCCAAGGCGGTCGATATTTCAGCGGAAGCCGGCGCCACGGCGGACATCAAGCTCGCCAAGGCGAAAAACCTGGTCAACCAGCTTTCCAACGCGGAATGGCTGAACAGCATGCCGGGAACGGAAAAGGACAAGCTGTTCCTGGGCAATTGCGTTGGCTGCCACACGCTGCAGCGCATCGTCACCTCGACCCACGACGCCGAGGAATTCCGGCAGATTTTCAAGCGGATGGGAACCTATTCGCCGGGCTCGACGCCGTTGCATCCGCAACCGCTGCTTCCAGGTCCGCGCGGCGAGCGTCCGGCGGTGTCCGAGGCGCAAGCGCCGATAGCGTCTACCTATCTCGCCAGCGTCAACATGAGCACGACGGATACCCGGCCGTGGCCGCTGAAGACGCTGCCGCGCCCGAAGGGCAAGTCCACGCGCGTTATCATCACGGAATACGATCTGCCGCGCAAAGACGCGCAGCCGCATGATGTGGTCGTCGCCCCGGACGGTGTTGTCTGGTACTCGGATTTCGGTGCGCAATTCGCCGGCTACCTCGACCCCAAGACCGGCAAGGCCACGGATATTGCGATTCCGGTGCTGAAGCCCGAACAGCCGAAGGGTTCACTGGACATCGAGCTCGATCCAAAAGGCAATGTCTGGCTGGCGCTGATGTATCAGGCCGGCATCGCCAAGATCGACCCGAAGACCAAGGAGGTCACCACCTATCCATTCCCGAAGGAATGGCAAAGCGCGAGCACGCAGGCGTCCATGGTGTCGCCGAACCATTCCGACGTGGACGGAAAAGTCTGGACCAATAACCAGGAGATGCACGCGTCTTACCGGCTGGATGTTGCCACCGGCAAATATGAAGACTTCGGCGAGTCGAAGGATGCCAAGGGCAAGCAGGTCAGCGGCTACGGCATGCCGGTGGACCACGAGAATAATCTTTATCTGCTCGAATTCGGCGGCACGTCCATCGGGCGCGTCAACGCCACGACAAAAGAGGTAAGAATCTATCCGACGCCGTTCGCCAATTCCAAGCCACGCCGCGGCCGGGTGGATCAGGACAACCGGCTCTGGTTTGCCGAATATGGCGCCGATGCCATCGGCATGTTCGATCCGCAGACCGAGAAGATCGTCGAATACAAACTCCCGTCCAAGTTTACCGCGCCCTACGACGTGATGCCGGCAAGGGACGGCAGTGTATGGACGGGATCGATGATCACGGATCAGGTGTCGCGTCTCGATCCGCACACCGCCGAGGTCGTGGACTATCTCATGCCGCGGCCGACGAACATGCGCCGCGTCTTCGTCGAGGAGACCGGGGCGCGGCCGGTGCTCTGGGTCGGCAGCAATCACGGCGCCTCCATCGTCAAGGTGGAACCGCTGGATTAAGCATGATCGTTCGACACTGAATTAATGCGCACCTGCGAACTCGTACCTCTCCCCGCTTGCGGGGAGAGGTCGTGAGCGAAGCGAGCGGGTGAGGGGGACTTTCCCCGCGACTAAGTGCTTGGAGATTCCCCTCACCCCGACCCTCTCCCCGCAAGCGGGGAGAGGGAGAAGTGACCATTCGGCAATGGCAGACGACATCCACTTCGACAAGACCTTCGATCTCGCACCCGGAACGGTGGAGGAGGTCGTTCCCGGCGTAAGACGACTGGTCGCGAACAATCCTGGACCGTTCACCTTCAAAGGCACGGTCAGTTATATCGTCGGGCGCGAGCGCGTCGCTATCATCGACCCCGGCCCTGCGGACGACGCTCATATCCAGGCGCTGCTCGATGCCGTTCGCGGCGAGACGGTGACGCATATCTTTGTCACTCATACCCACCGCGATCATTCCCCGGCTGCTGCCGCGATCAAGCAGGCAACTGGCGCGAAAACCTTCGCCGAAGGCCCGCATCGTCCGGCGCGCGTGCTGCACATCGGCGAGGCGACGCGGCTCGATGCCAGCGGCGACCGCGACTTCGTTCCCGATGTCGCGCTTGCGGATGGTGAAGTCATCAGCGGCTCCGGCTGGACGCTTGAGGCGGTGACGACCCCCGGCCATACCGCGAACCACATGGCTTTCGCGCTGCGGGAGGCGAATACGCTGTTTTCCGGCGACCACGTCATGGCTTGGTCGACCACCATCGTCGCGCCGCCCGACGGCGCCATGAGTGACTATATGGCCTCGCTCGAGAAACTCGCGCGCCGTCCGGAGGCGGTTTATCTGCCCGGCCATGGCGGCGCGGTGCAGGATGCGGCGAGCTTTGTCGGACATCTGATCCGCCATCGCCAAGGCCGCGAGGCCTCCATCCTCCAGCGGCTGCGCAAGAGCCCGGCGGACATACCAACGCTGGTACGCGCCATCTATATCGGCATCGATCAGCGGCTGGTGCGGGGCGCGGGCCTCTCGGTTTTCGCGCATCTGGAAGATCTGGTGGCACGCGGCATCGTCATGACCGAAGGGCAGGTTTCGGTCGACGGTGTCTATCGTTTGGCTGGCGCCTTGGACTGAGGCTTGCCGGCCGGCGCCGGCTTTTTCACCGCCGCCTCCGATCCGAGCGTGGTGTCGATATCCTCCAGCAAGGCGCGGATGCGGTTGGCGTTGTCGCCAAAGTCATGGCTGCCATAACGCGAGGCTGAGCGCGCGTCGAGGCGCGCGCCATCGCCATCCGGGCGGACTCGCACAACGAGATCGTCGCGGAAACCCATGATGGGTGAGCGCACGACCGCCTCGATATGGCCTTCGCGGCGCGCCTGCGGGGCGCGCGCATCCAATATGCGCCATTTGCGCTTGGTGATGACGGCGAAGGCCGCCTCATAGGTTTGTTGCGCGTTTGTCGTCACCACCAGCGGCTCAATATCCGGATAGGCAGCCCGCTGCTTTTCGGCGGCCGGCCGCCCCCCATAGGTAACGGGATTGGCATCACGGGGCCGCAACTGGGCGATCGCCTCAAAGCGAGGAGGGTCTCCCGCATCCGTGGTGACGTCAGTGATCGGCGGGAGCCGGTACACCTTCATGCCGAGATAAACCGGATAGGCGATAAGCCCAAGTCCGATGCCCATCGCCAGTAATGCATGGCCAAAACCATCGAGCCCGTCCTTCCAGATCACGATGAAGGCGCCGAGGGCGAGGATGATTGCGAGCACGGCGAAGGTCAGCGCGGCGGCAAAGGTCGCCAGCGCCGGCACGATCTCGAGCAGGTCGGAACGGACGACAATGATAGAGAGGATCGAAGCAGCCAGCGAAAATATCGCCAAGCGGCGAGCCCAAACCGCAAGCCTCGACGTCGCGTCTTCGGAAATCCGGCGGCGCGCCATGCTCAAGGTCCCGCGCAGATGCGCTTCAACGCGGCCCATTCCGCACTGTCGAGAAGCGGCTTGCCGCGCGTAGTCGCGGCTAGGGCGTGGATAGCCGCGACCCTCTCGGGAGTTTCCGGGTGGTCGAGCAGAATTCGTGAAGCCGGTCCGTGGGTGCCGGCTACGCGCGACAGAATTCTGCCGAGCGCGTCCGCATCCCCTCCGATCTTGTTCATTAACGCGACTCCATAGGCGTCTGCTGCTGTCTCGGTTTCGCGTGAGTAGGACGATTGCAGCACGGTCTTGGCCGCAATGATGACCGCGCTTCCACCCACGAAGTCGCCGAGTATCATGCCGAACAGGAATGACAAGCCCGCGGTTTGCAGCACCGATTTCACGCCGTCGCGCCGGGCGACATGCCCGATCTCGTGCGCGATGACGCCGGCGAGTTCATCCGCGGACTCAGCTTTGCCGATGATCCCCTCAAAGACGTAGATATGACCGCCGGGAAGCGCAACCGCGTTGGCTTCAGCGCGGCGTACGACATTTGCCTGTAAGGGGAGGGGCAGCGATGCTACCGCTTCAAGTTGGCCGATCAATCGATCGAGCGCCGCGCGTCCCGGCTTTTCGGTCTCGGCGGTGCCACACTCGAACGGCAGGCCGGCTCGACCGGTATCGAGAGTGGCGCGCATTTGCGCCTCGACGACTTCGCCGAGCTTGCGCTCGATACTTTGCGGCAGCAGCGGCGTCAATCGCGCCGCGATCTGCGGCAACGCGAATAGCGCCACGAAAGCGAGCGACGCCACGGCGGCAAAGCTCCATGCCGCTACCTTAGAACGGCGGCGGCTTTCCGTTGTATCTGTCCGATCGATCGTCGTTGCGATGTCGTCGAGCGCGGCGGCGAAGGCCGTATCGCGGATTTCAAGACGCGCGAGCGCGCCACGGCCGCGGCGCCCCACACGCAGCACGTCATCGGGCGCGGAAAGTTGCTCGATTTCGGTATAGGGCCATTCGGCTATGACATTTCCGCCGCGGCTAATGCGCAGCGCCTGCGGCATGAGTTCGACGAAAACCTCCTGCCGGGCGCTTGTGATGCCGTCGAAGAAAGTGCCGGTTGCGGAAATCATCCTCTTTAGAATCCCCCGACGTTCAAGGCGTCGGCAAGACCCTCACCCACGGCGGAACTCGGTTGGCCGGAAGCTTTAACGTGATCGAGCGCGGTGATGCCTGATAGATCGAGCGATTCCACAGCAAGCCGCCACAATGACAGTTTTACGGTCGCTTGGTAGATGGTCGAATAGCCGAGCGCGATCACGACATATCCGACCACGAATATGGCGGGTACCACGACTTCGGCGGTCGTCGGGGATACGACCAGCACGTTGATCAGTTCGACTACGATCGCCCCGACAACGCCGACGGCTATGATGAAAGCGGCTCCATACAGTAGGAAACGGAAATAAGCTCGGTAGACCTGGCCCGTGCGCAATCGCGAGCTCGCGACGACTTGGCCCAGACGAAGGCCGGACATCCACCACCGCAAGACCAGAGCCTGGAACACCGGATACAGCACCGCCGCTGCTAGCGCCGCCCAACCACAGGCCAGAATCGCCAGCACGATTGCCGTGGCGTAGCCGGGATTTGAGGCTTCCACGCGCGCGGCAAGGTCGCGGCCGCCTTCGCCCGCGGCTTCCACCAGCGCCGTCCAATCGACCGCGCTGATGGTGGCAACCATGCCTCCAACAAATGGCACCATCACCAGCAGCCACATGGGGAATCCGCGAAGGAAAAGTGAAAACGCCGAACCCGCGAAGTCGCCGGAGAGAGTCCCGTAATAGGTATTGCGCATCTTGAAGCGTTCGAGACTTGCCTGCGCCCAGGGGTAGGCGAGACCGGCGGTTATCACGATCATCGTCCACCAAAACAGCGCGCAGACTGCATAGCGCCAAGCCGAACCGGTCTGGTGGAAGCGGACGCCGCGATAGACGGTGCGGGTCAAGCGATAGCGGCGTGCACGATAGACGGCGAATTGCCCAAGCAAGGCGAGCAGCAAGAAGCCGACAATGCCGGAAAGTTCACGCAGAAGCGCGAAATTCAAAGCTGCGAGAGAGAACAGGGCGTAAACCGGAGCGAGCAGCGCGATCGCAATCAGGAAGCCCACGAGAAGCTCGGTCGCGGTCCCGGTATATTCCAGGCTTTCGCCCGCGATCTCGGTATTCGCCCAGAGAAAGCGGCGCATATCGGTTGCCAGCCAGAATCGATAGAGTCCGAGCGTGAACATCAACAGCACGGCGCCGCGGATAAGCAGCCGCCAATAAACGCGCTCCTGACCGAGGAACTTGACGGTGCCCGGCGCAGAGGCGGGGTCGCTTTCCGCCGCCGCTTTAGTCACCTCCGTGCCGCTCATGCCGTCCCCTCGTCCGCTCAAGTCATCCGCCCGCGCCCAGCTTAGCTTAGGACATCCGCATGCGTGAGGTGAGCGGTAGGACGAGAGGCCGGCAACTCACAGGAATGGTTAAGTAAGCTAGGCCCGGCGAGGCCGCGCCGCGGGGGGGTTGGCCGCAGGCCGTGGCAAGACGATTTCCATCAACGCGGTGAGCTTCGGCGAACGCGCGCCCTTGCGCCAGAACAAATAAGTTTGGGCCCGGTTCAATCCCGGCGGCAGCGGGTGAATGCTCAGGCGTTTGCGCTCCGGGAAGGTGGACAGAACCATTCGCGGCATCAGCGAGATTCCCATGCCCACCACGACGCAGCCCAGCATGGCGTGATAGGAGGACATCTCGACCATGCGTTCAGGCATCTCGCCGGTGAGGGCAAACCAGTCCTCAAGTTGTTTGCGGTAGGAACAGCCCGTCTCGAAAACCAGGACCGCTCGCGATTCTGCGTCGCGTGGCGATTTGATCGGCGGGTGATTGGCCGCCGCGACGATCACCACTTCTTCATCATAGACCGCCACCTTTTCGAACGGTGCATCCGGTATTGCCCCCGCCGCCAACGCCGCATCGAGCTCCCCTCGCAGGACCATTCCGGTAAGTCCGGCGCAGTTGCCGGTGTGTAGCTCCAGCGTGACTTCAGGGTAGCGGCGGCAGTATTCGCTCAAAGGCGCCGGCAGCCGCACGGAAGCGGTGCTGTCCATGGCGCCGAGACGAAACAGGCCGCGCGGTTTTGCGTCGTGCACCGACTCCCGCGCTTCCTGCGCGAGGTCGAGCAGCCGGTCTGCGTAGTCCAGCAAGACTTTTCCGGCGGGAGAGAGATGCAACCGCTTGCCCGCCCGTATGAACAACTGCACCCCAAGCTGCTGCTCAAGGTGGTGGATGCGCGTGGTGACGTTGGATTGGACGCGATGGAGTTTTTCCGCCGCGCGCGTGATGCCGCCGGCCTGTACCACGGTACGGAAGACGTTGAGGTCGGAGAGCTCCATCGTTCTTCTTTCAAGATGATTTCTATCAGTACTATTCATTTTACGTGATTAATCTCACGCGGTAAAGCTAGCATCGAATGTTGCTGCCAGACGGAGGCCAGCATGGTGAACGATGAGGAGCTTGATCTGCTGGTTCGTAACTATCAGCAGCTAACGCCCACACAGCAGGACGTTCTTCGCGACCAAGTGCGCGAGCGCGCGAAGATGCTGCGGGCGGCGATGTTGCTCGACCTGTTTAGGCGTCTTCTATTCTGGCTTCGGCGCCGGTCGGCGGCCGCACACCTTTCAGCGCTGGATGACCGGATGCTCAAAGACATTGGTCTTCACCGCAGCGAGATCGAGTCGGCGGTGCGCGGCCGTCCCATGGAGCATATCGAACGCGGGCGTCTTCAGAGCAAAGACGACTGTTGTGCCTCCATGACGCCTGCGGCCTAGCAAGCGCGGGAAAGGGCGACTTCGATATCTGTCGGACCTCGTAGAAAAGCCGTATTGGAACCGCACTTAGACCCGCGTGAAGCTCCTCCTCATGATTGCTCTTCTTGTAGGCCCGGCGGGCATCGCAGCCGCGGACACGGTTCCGCTGCCGCGTCCGCGGCCCGCCGACCTCGGTGCCACGCCTGCCGAAGCTTCGCCGCAGGAAGAGGCCAAGAGCGTCGAGAAGAAAGCCGATGAGCCGCCCCCGCCGTCCGCTTGTTTGGTGCGCCTGCGTGAGCTCGCCGTCGTCCGCCCTTTGCCGTCCATCAATAAGGCGGGCGGATGCTTCGCTGAGGACGTGGTGCAGCTCGACGCCATCATCCTGGGAGATAAGCGCCAAGTAACGGTGGAGCCAACTGCGACGCTTCGTTGCGGCATGGCGCAAGCGATGGCTGATTGGGTGCGCGACGAGATGGCGCCCGCCGCGGTTGCGGCGCTGGAATCGCCGTTGCGCGCGATTGAAAATGCGGCGTCATTCGAATGCCGCGGCCGCAATAATATTCCCGGTGCGCTGCTCAGTGAACACGGCAAGGCTAATGCGCTCGATATCCGCGCGTTGAAGCTGGTGAACGGAAGCGTGGCCCAACTCACTGACGCGAAACTATCAAAGGATTTTCGCGACGGACTGCGCAAGAGCGCCTGTGCGCGTTTCATGACGGTGCTCGGGCCAGGCTCGGACGGCTATCACGAGGATCACATCCACGTCGATCTCGCCGAACGCAAGGGTGACTATCGCTTGTGCCAATGGGAGGTACGGCAACCGATCTACCGCATGTTGCTGTCTCCTCATATCGCCGCCTATGGGAAGCCAAGCCCGCATGTCGCTCCCGCGAGCATGCCGGTTGCGCCGGTTGCCGCGGCTGCGAAGGCGGATGACAAGGTCCGCCCGGTTTCCAATCCGCGGAAGCTTTGACGCCGGCCCGTCAGCGCGGCCACAATGAACTTCCGAAGCCGGAGAACGGTCCCGTGCCCAGCAATCTAGCCGTCCGCGATATCGAAAACGTCATTCACCCCTACACGAACCTCGCGACTTTGCGCGACGTAGGTCCGCTGGTCATCGAGCGCGGCAGGGGTGTGTGGATCTACGACAGCGAGGGCAAAGGCTACATCGATGCCATGGCCGGGCTGTGGTGCACCGCCCTTGGCTACGGCAACGAAGAATTGGTTGAGGCCGCCAGCGCGCAGATGCGCAAGCTCTCCTTCGGCCATCTCTTCGCCTTCAAGAGCCACGATCCGGCGATCGAGTTGGCGGAGAAGCTGAAGGAGATCGCGCCGATCCCGGTCTCCAAAGTGTTTTTCTGCGCTTCAGGGTCCGAAGCCAACGACAGCCAGATCAAACTTATCTGGTACATGAATAATGCGCTTGGCCGGCCGAAGAAAAAGAAGATCGTCAGCCGTCTCAAAGCTTATCACGGCGTCACGGTGGCCAGCGCTTCGCTCAGCGGTTTGCCGCACAATCACACCGATTTCGATTTGCCGATCGCTGGCATCCTGCACACGGGATGTCCGCATCACTATCGTTTCGCGCGAGACGGCGAGGACGAGGAAGCTTTCGCCACGCGCCTTGCCGCCGAACTGGAGCAGTTGATCGAGAAAGAGGGGCCGGAAACAGTGGCTGCTTTCATTGCCGAGCCGGTGATGGGAGCAGGTGGCGTGATCGTGCCGCCGAAAACCTATTTCGAAAAGATCACTGCGGTCTGCGCCAAATACGACATCTACATGATTTCCGATGAAGTCATCTGCGGCTTCGGGCGTCTCGGCACCTGGTTCGGATCGCAGGCTTTCAACTTCAAACCGCACGGCATGTCGCTCGCCAAGGCGTTGTCTTCGGCCTATCTGCCCATCGCCGCGATCACGGTGCCGGAGAGGATGTACGAGGCTCTACTCGACGAAAGCCGCAAGATCGGAAATTTCGGCCACGGCTTTACCTATGGTGGCCATCCGGTAGCGGCGGCGGTGGCGCTGAAGACGCTGGAAATCTACGCACGCGACAAGATCGTCGACAAGGTCGCAATAAAGGCGCCGCGCTTCCAGGCGCGGCTGCGAAAGCTCGGCGATCATCCCCTGGTTGGTGAAACGCGCGGGCTAGGCCTCATCGGCGGCGTCGAATTGGTCGCCGACAAGGTGACCAAGCGTGCGTTCGATCCGAAACAGGCGGTGGGACCGCGCGCGGTAGGCTTCGCGCAAGAAGAGGGGCTGATCCTGCGTTCGCTTCCGGGAGACACATTGTCGCTTTGCCCGCCGCTCGTCATCGCCGACGAGGAAGTTGATGACATGTTCGACCGGCTCGCGCGTGCACTTGATCGTACATTGGCGTGGGCGAAGCAGGAGCGCTTGCTCACCGCATGAGCCCACGCCCTTGCACGGCACCCCGCATGAACCCTCTATTCATAGGTGCGGCGCTACACCGATGCCCATGACTTTGCGCGCATCCGAGGAATTCGTGGTCTCGCCGCCGTTGATCCGGCCGAGAACCGGCGTCACGCGCCGCGGCTTGGTGTTTGGAGGTCTTGGTCTTGTCGCCGTGACCGGCGGTGGAACCGCAGCCTATGCCGCTGGCGTCGAAGCCCAAAGTCTTGTCGTCACTAGCTATCGTCCCGCGCCAAGCGGATGGCCGGCCGGCAAGCGCCTCTCGATCACGGTGATCGCCGATCTGCACGCCGGCGGACCCAACATGGGCGTCGAGCATATCCGCAGAGTGATCGACACAGCGAATCCGCTGAAGTCGGACTTGATCGTGATCCTTGGAGACTATTTCGCCACCCATCGGTTCGTGACCGAAAAGGTGCCGCATCCGGTATGGGCGGCGGAACTGGCGCGGCTTCGCGCGCCGCTCGGCGTCTGGGCGATCTACGGCAATCATGACTGGTGGTATGACATCGATGGCGTGCGCCGGGCGCTTGCGGGGGCCGGCATTCCGGTTCTGGAAAACGACGCGGTGATGCTGGGCGATGCGGGCAATCGGTTCTGGCTCGCCGGCATCGGCGATCAGATCGCTTATCGGCTTGGGCGCAATCGGTTCCGGGGCGTCGACGATTTACCAGGCACGCTGGCGCGCATTCGCAGTGATGATCCGGTCATTCTGCTGGTCCACGAGCCTGATATCTTCCCTGACGTGCCGGATCGTGTCGCGCTCACGCTCGCGGGCCATACTCATGGAGGCCAAGTCCGGCTGCCTTTTATCTGGCCCGCCTTCGTTCCTTCCGGCTATGGCGCACGCTTTGCGTATGGCCATATCGTCGAAGACGGACGGCATATGATTGTTTCCGGTGGACTGGGAACCAGCATCGTGCCGGCGCGGCTTGGCGTACCCCCGGAAATCGTTCGCATCGATCTTGGCGCCTAGACGTAAAAGAAATGGCGCCGGCTCAAAGCCAGCGCCATCCATTAACTGAAGCTGCTTGAGCGCGTCAGTTGATGCGGTCGAAGCTATTGCCAAGAGCAATGCGAGGATTATACGGCGAGTCGCCCTGTTGCGGCGCCAGCACCACGACCATCGAACCCGGTTTGACCCGGTTGTAGAGATCGATGACGTCCTCGTTGGTCAATCGGATGCAACCCGATGAAATGGCGGTGCCGATATATTCCGGCTGATTGGTGCCGTGAATACGATAGAGCGTGTCCTTGCCGTCCGCGTACAGGTAGAGCGCACGGGCACCCATCGGGTTATGCGGGCCAGGGCCCACAAAGCTTGGAAGCCCGGGTATCCGCTCATGGATCGACGCGGTCGGCGTCCACGACGGCCATTCTTCCTTGTGCCCAACCTTGGCGACGCCCGACCATGCCAGCGCTTCTTCGCCGACGGTCACGCCGTAGCGGATCGCCTTACCGGCGGGCAGCACGTAGTAGAGGTAACGGGAATCGGAATCCACGACCACCGTGCCCGGGACTTCTTTGCGGTGATAATCGACGATATGGCGCAGATAAGGCTCTGGAATCACAGCCTGAGCGTAGGGAGGATTGGCCAGTAGTTTTTTGTCGCGCGGCTTTAAATTGGCCTCCGAGGCCGGCTCCAGCGTCGTCTGCATGCAGCCGCCGAGCAGCAACCCGAGAAATACAAATGTGAGGCCGCGTACCGCCATCTCTAGTCCCTTATTTTTGCCGTCATTCTTACGGTCGGTGCGAATCTTGTCTTAACTGAAAAGGCTGTGGGCCTACTAGGTGCGAGAGCGCGCTTTCTGAATTGTCGCTCACGTTGTTGCAGGAATGCCGCACCCCCCTCGAAAGGCCTCGGGCCGAGGCCCGAACTCGCGTGGAACCGCAAAATCACGGCCGCCCCACCTTTTGAACATCTCATAGAATTCGTTAACCGATGGTTTACCATCCTAGTCCTTCTATCCACTAGGGAAATGCGCAGGTCGGGGAGAAGGGGCTCGCCAGGAGCCCGAATGAAATCGTCACCTAACGGTGCGATTTGCCGCGCATTTCTGCCCCTTTCCGGGGCGAGAATTGCAGCCTCGACAACCACCGGGGCCATAGAAGAGTGGAGGATGTTAAATGAAGGCGAAAAACACCACCCAATCGTACCAAGAGACTCGCCCGCGTGAGCAGGCTGATCTGGAACGGCAATACGGAAACATCGGAATATCCGCGGTTGCCGCGGCCGTGCGCTATGAGGGCGGTAAGAATCCTGCATACGCGCCAGACGCGTCCCAGGATGACGATGAATCTCAGGCTGCTGCCTGACGCCGGCTTCAGCGTCTGCCTGCTGCCCAGGCGTAGCCGCCGTAGAGAGCGGCGCAATTAACAGCATTTAATGTCCTTGCAGGACTCGGCGCGGTTGGGCCATGACTGGCCCGACCGCGTTGATCTTGTCGGGCCAGGCTTCCTCGTGATGGCGGGCCGCGCGATACGGGGATTGCCATGCTTTGGGTTTACGTTCCGCACGGCACGACGCTCGAGCGAAAGCTGGTCGAGGACGGTTCCGATCCGCCGGAGAACGCGGTGTGGATCGATCTTGTTACGCCGACGCAGCGAGAGGACAAACTCGTCGAGCGGCTTCTCGGCATCGCAGTGCCGACGCGCGAGGAGATGCAGGAGATCGAAGTCTCCAGCCGGCTCTATGTCGAGCATCACGCCCGCTATATGACGGCGACGCTGATGTGCAATTCCGACACCGCAACGCCGAAGACCACCCCGGTGACATTCATCCTGTCCGGCCACCGCCTCGTCACCGTGCGCTACGACGATCCGCGGCCGTTCCAGATCGTCGGCAACAAGCTGGCGCGAAGCTGTCCGACCAACGTGTCGGGCGAGACCGTGCTGCTCGACCTGCTCGACGCTGTGATCGATCGCGCCGCCGATATTCTCGAACGCATCGGCATGGAGGTCGACCGGGTGTCGCACGACATTTTCGAGCCCGAGGCCGCCGCCGACCAGCCGTTGTCTTACAAGGACATCCTCAAGGCGATCGGCAGCAAAGGCGATCTGACCTCGAAGGTGCGCGAGAGCCTGGTTTCGATCGGGCGGCTCTTGCTGTTCCTCGCCAACGAGGCCGAGGGCATGCGCTGGCACAAGGACGTGCGCTTGCAATTGCAGGCGATGCAGCGCGACGTGCTGTCGTTGTCGGATCACGCGACCTACCTGACCAACAAGATCACCTTCCTGCTCGACGCCATGCTCGGCGTCGTCAC